>CADBTC010000140.1 GCA_902797445.1 uncultured Eubacteriales bacterium
AAACATGTCCTTCAGCTTCATGCTGCCCACCACCATGCCGGTGATCATCATACTCAGCGGCCCGATCATGCCGGCCACGTCGCCGAACGCCACGGCCAGCGGCTCCGGCAGGGGGATGCCGGCAAACAGCACCAGCAGGCCGAGCAGGGTCGCCAGCACATTCGGATTCAGAAGGATCTTCCGGATCTGAAAGCCGCCTTCCCGGTCAAACATACGGATGCCGATCGTCCAGAACAGGACGTTAAAGACCAGAATATAGGCGCTGGTATAGATCACCCAGTCCTGCCCGAAGACATATGCCACCAGCGGGATCACCAGATTTCCCGCGTTGGTAAAGACGACGGAAGCCCTTTCCACCTCCGTGGCCTTCCAGATCCGTTTGAGGACCGCCGCCACCAGGAAGAAAACCAGCTGAAACGCCATCGCGAACCCCGCCGCAATCAGCAGGCCCCGCGACACCTCGGGCGTCAGCTCCTTCAGAAAGGAGTTGAATACAACGCACGGCGTCACAAAATACAGGGACATCCGCGAGAGTACCTTGCTGTAATCCGCCTTGAATACGCCGGTTTTCACCAGCGCGGCGGTGGCAAACAGAATCAGAAACAGCTCTGTGATTTTCTTGATCAGCGGGATCGTAATCATGTTCAGTCCCTCCCGGGCGGTATCGGTGATCTCTGGAAGCTGGCTGGTCGGCTGAAGCTTCGGAATCCGCTGCCAGGGCTCCGCGCCGAAGAGGCCTCCTTCCACAGCATCCGCCCCGAAACGCTCTCCTTCCCGCGTTTCGGGTTTGCAAACAGCGCCATGATATACGATCCGGGAAGGCCTGTCAATCCGTTATCTTTTTTAATTCTTCCCATACCCTGACCATGGCCAGCGTATCCAGCCTGCAGTATGCAAGGAGGTTCCGTCTGGCCCGGTCCCGCTCCTCCGGCGGCATGAACCGGATCTCCGGGAAGATGCTCATGGCCTCGCTTCCGTTATGGATCCCCTCCAGCTGATGATAATCCAGCTCCGGGTCGTTCGGGCAGATGGCGGGCAGCACGCTTTTGATGGAATAGCTCCCTCCGATTTCCCGCCTGTAATACCAGCCCTTCTGAAACGGCGTCAGCAGATCGATGATGTTTCCCTCGATCGCCAGCAGGTGATCCGACAGATCCGGAAACGCGGCCGCCAGCTCTTTCAGCCGGGTGCACTCAAACGCCTTATTAAACGCGGTCACGCAGGCATCCGCGGGAATATCCCGGCACAGGGCTTCCGAGATGGCCCGGCGGGGATCCGTTCCGCTCTCCGCCAGAAACTCCGCGTGCTGCAGCGCGCCCCCATCCCGCTCGATAAAATGCAGGGAATACTGGAACGGAATCTGGGCAAAGGGATGGGTTCCGACGCAGAACGGAATCGCCGGCTGCATGGTTTCAAAATCCAGGAAATACAGCGGATACGATAGCCCGGCCAGAAAGGCCCGGATCGCCTCTTTGTCCGCGTAGATTCCCCGGTCATGCAGCGCAAAATCGATCTGCCGTTTCTGGGTCGCGTTTTTGATCACGCCGGCCCGCTCCAGATCGGCAAAGGATACCAGCCCCTGCCGGTAATACTCGATCATTTTTTTCTTCTGCAGGCGGTAAAGGTCGAACACATTGGGGGAAGGCAGATCCCGGCCGCAGTAGGAAAACAGCTCGCAGTCCTTGCAGTTTTCCGACAGCTCCACGGCAGGCTCCTCCCCGCTTTCCAGCACCCTTTCCGCTTCCCGCAGGACCAGCGGTACCGTGCTTTCCTGGGCCT
The DNA here is from genome assembly GCA_902797445.1 of uncultured Eubacteriales bacterium. Lineage (GTDB taxonomy): Bacteria > Bacillota > Clostridia > Christensenellales > Aristaeellaceae > Aristaeella. The sequence continues at coordinate 1,780 of CADBTC010000140.1, forward strand.
GGCATGCCGGCTCCCACAGATCGTTGATCTGAAAGAAGCGGTGAACGTCCAGCCCTTCCGGCCCCAGCACATACGATGAATCGATGCAGACCAGATACACGCCGGTTACCTTGACCCCGCAATGCTCCAGCACATATTTCTGATAGGATACATCGGCAATATACTTATCCTGCAGCCCGTCTCCGGAGCTCTTCACCTCATAGATTGCCCAGCCGTCCCCTTCTTTTTTCAGCAGATCCACCGCGCAGTATAAACCCTCGAAGGAGAAGGAGGCCTCACAGATGACCGGCGTCCCCTGATCCATCTCCCGCCGGGTACGCTCGATCATCCGGGATAAATCAAGCTTGTCCCCGTCCTTATAAGCGGTCACATTCACGCTGGGGCCGAACAGTCCCCGGGCGAGCTCCCCCACCTCATCCCCCGTGCGAAAGCGGGCCAGCTTACCCTCGCCCTGCGGCACCGCCTCAGGATGATACCTGTTGATCCAGGCGCCTTTCGGACAGCTCCACACCCGTACATAGATTGACTTGGAAAGATACATCTCCGCGCCTCCCCCGGTATTTTCGGATACACTTCTTCATCCCATGCGAAAGCACATTCCCACCCGCTTCTTTTCTGCTCCAAGCATAGCATATTTCCCCGTATTTTGAAAGATATCCCTGCGGAGGCATATTTCGGTCACACGCAGTCCACAGGGAAAATGGTCAGTTTATGCCTTTTCTTTTCCGTCTTGTCATACGGGGATAAAGCAGGTACAATAAGCCCATTCCTTGAAGGGAGCGTTATGCGCCATGCAGTCCAAAGACCGTTCCGAAATGCTGGGAGCCGCTAAGATGACGCGGCTTGTGCCCACCGTCTGTATCCCCATTATGTTTTCCATGCTGATCCAGGCGCTGTACAACGTGGTGGACAGCATTTTTGTCTCCCGTTTTGATCCCAACGGGCTGACAGCCGTGTCCCTGGCCGCGCCTTTCCAGATGCTGATGATTGCGCTGTCCACTGGCATGGGCACCGGGATTAACAGCCTGATCAGCCGGCGGCTGGGGGAACGGAATCCGGACGGCGCCCGCCGGGCCGGCTGGAACGGTCTGGTCATTGAGCTCATCGGCTCCGGGCTTTTCCTGCTCTTCGGTCTGCTGCTGGCGGGACCGGTCATGGGGATGGTGGTATCCGAAAACCTGGCAAACGCGGAAAGCATTTTCCGCATGGGCACGGACTATCTGACCATCGTGACCGTCCTGAGCCAGGGGCTCTTCCTGGCCATCTTTTTCGAGCGTATGCTGCAGGCCACGGGCAACTCCGTGCTGTCCATGGCCGCCCAGCTGTGCGGCGCGCTCACCAATATCGTGCTGGACCCCATTATGATTTTCGGCCTGCTGGGTTTCCCCTGCATGGGCATAGCCGGCGCCGCGGTCGCCACGATCGTGGGTCAGTTCGTCTCCGCCGCGGTGGGCTTTGTGCTGAATCAAAAAAAGAATCCCGAGCTAAAGCTGGCCCGGAAGGAATTTCAGATCAACGCGGGGGATATGCGGGGCATCATCGCCGTGGGGCTCCCCAGCACCATCATGGCTTCCATCGGCTCCGTCATGAACATCGGCATGAACGGCATTCTCTCCGGCTTTCCCCAGAGCAACGCCGGACTTAACGTCATGTCCGTCTACTTCAAGCTCCAGTCCTTTATCTTCATGCCGGTCTTCGGCCTGTCCAACGGCATCATCGCCATCCTGGCGTACAATTACGGTGCCCATAACCGGGACCGGGTTTACCAGTGCATCAAGGTGGCCCTTGCCTGGGCCTGTACCATCATGCTGATCGGCACCCTGGTGTTCATGCTCTTCCCCGGGCACCTGATGGCCATCTTCGAATCCGATGCGGAGCCGGAAATTACCGCCCAGATGACCAGCATCGGCGTGGTGGCCATGCGGGTCATCTCCAGCAGCTTCCTGATGGCTGCCATCGGCATCACCCTGTCCACCGTGTTCCAGGCTGTGGGCAAGGGGGTTTACAGCATGATCATCAGCATCAGCCGCCAGCTGCTCATCCTGCTGCCGGCCGCCTGGCTGATCGCCCGGTTCACCGGGGACATCTATGCCGTCTGGTGGTGTTTCCCCATTGCTGAGCTGGCGGCGCTGTTCCTCTGCCTCTATTTCTACAGCCGCTGCAACAAAAAAATGATCTCCCACCTATAAAAACCTCCTCCCGGGTATGCCCGCAGAGCAGCAGCTTTCCGATGCCGGTACAGTACATGGGAGCCCGGTTTCCGATGCGCAGAAAACCGTTTATCCTCGGAAGGAGCGGAACGGACCCGTTCCGCAGCCCCCGGATAAAAAATAAAAAACGGAGGAATGGCCATGAAAATCAGTCTGTTGGAGCCCCTGGGCGTCAGCCCGGAATTGATCGAGGAACTGAGCGCGCCCATCCGGGCCGCCGGGCATGAATTTGTCTATTACGATCAGAAGACCACCAACCCCGACGAGCTGGCGGCCCGCTCCCAGGGCTGCGAGGTCGTCATGATTGCCAACAACCCCTTCCCGGACAGCGTTGTCCGCGCCTGCCCGGATCTGAAAATGATCAACGTGGCCTTCACCGGGATTGATCATGTGGGCCAGGACACCTGCCGGGAAAAAGGCATCATGATCTGCAACGCGGCCAATTACTCCAATCAGACCGTGGCGGAAGTGGTCATCGGCATGGTCATTTCCCTCCTGCGGAAGCTGACGGAATGCAACATCACCGTCCGCAGCAGGGGAACGTCCCAGGGCCTGCGCGGCCGGGAAATCGCAGGGCGCACGGTGGGCATCGTGGGCACGGGCCGCATCGGCATGATCACGGCCAAGCTGTTTCTGGCCTTCGGCGCCAAAGTCATCGCCGCCGATCCCTGCCCCAACGAGAACGCCAAAGCCCTGGGCATTGAATATATGCCCCTGGAAAAGCTGATGGCCGAGAGCGATATCGTTTCCATCCATACGCCGAACATGGCCTCCACCCGCGGCCTGATCAGCCGGGAGATGATCGGCCTTATGAAGCCCACGGCCATCTTCGTCAACTGCGCCCGGGGCCCCATCGTGGACAGCGCCGCCCTGGCCGATGCCCTCAATGAGGACCGGATTGCCGGCGCCGCGGTGGATGTTTACAACGTGGAGCCCCCCATTCCCAATTCCGAACCCCTGCTGCATGCGAAGAACACGCTGCTCACGCCGCATATCGCCTTCCTTTCCGACGAATCCATGATCCGGCGCGCGCATATCGTCTTCGACAATATGATGGCCTATATTCAGGGAAAGCCCGAAAACGTATGCAGCTATTGACGGATTGTTTTTGAGGGCGGAGGGCCTCTCCGGAGGCCCTCCCTTCCCTGTCATCCGGGCCTGACGCCCTGCTTTCGCCGGAAGACGCCACAGGCCTCCGCGCCCGGTATTTCCGGAAAAGAAGCCCTTGCCGGGCAGGATCAGCCGACGGCAGCTTCCGGCATTTGGGGGATGAATACCTCCATCGGATTCTGCGAACCGCGGGCAGCATCCGCGGAACAGAAGAACGCGGCAGAAGGAAGGGAGATCGCCATGCTGTTTTCCATTTGCATCCTGGTGCTTTTCTCCGGAATTCTGCTGGTTTTCGACCGTCACAGCCGCTATTCCGTTTTCTTCGTGCTCATGGCGGTGGGCAGCATCTTTTCCCTCCTGGCGCTGGTATTTCATATCAGCGTTTTCGGCAATTACTACTCTTATTCCACCAATCCGCTGCACACCCTGGACTACCGGATGTATGCCTGGCTGGTACAGAAGGTGCACCTTCCCCTGTCCACAGTGCTTCGCTTTATGAACGCTGGCCTGTTTCTGTATCAGCTGTCCAACTGCCTGTTTGCCATGGAGGTACATGACTGCCTGAAGTGGTACCGCTCTCCCTGGACAGGAAGCACCTGGATTCACCGGCTGATTTTTGCCGTACCGGTCCTGACGCTGATCTTCTGCGATCCCGGCATTTCCAACAGAATCTATATTTTTCTGCACCAGCATCCGGGAACCTATCCTGTACTCCAGGACATGACGGTATTGTACAAGGGGCTGTCCATGGTGTCCATCCTGCTGCCAGTATACGATCTGGCCGTCTATGCCCGGGTGATCCACCTGCCCTACCTGTGCAAGCGAATCGTAGCCCTGGCAGCCATGCTGGCTGTGCAGCATACCGGGTACGCGCTGCTGTTCTATTTCAGCGAATTCAGCATCGCTGCGGAGAAGGTCTACCGCAGCGGATACTGGATTTTCGAGACCCAGGCTGCGAACACCCATTCCATTTATCTGTTTCTGCCCATGACGACCTTCATCCTGCTGATCGGGTGCCTGTCCATCCTGCTTTCCTTCCGGCTGGATCCCTCCATGCGGCTGTTCCTTCGGCGGCAGATCCAGAAAAACCTGACCATGATGAACAATACCATGGGAGACATGCTGCATTCCCACAAAAATCAGCTGTTTACCCTGCACATTTACGCCGACAGGCTTCGGAAACGAAGCGAGGTCTCGGAGCTGCCGGAGGTACGGAAACTGGACAGCCTGATCACCGCGGATCTGGAGGATACGGCAAGGCTGCTGGACCGTCTGAACGACGAGCGTTATCTGTTCAAGCCGTGCGATCTGTCAGCCATCATCCGCCGCGCCGCGGAAAAAACCTTCTTCCCGGAACCGGTCCAGGTCCGGATCGATGAATCTGTTTTTCACATTCCGCCTGGCTATTTTGACCAGTACCACCTGGAGCAGGCGCTGATCAACCTGCTGAACAACGCAGTGGAGGCGGTGGAAAAAGCCGAACGGGCGCAGCCAGCGATCCGGATCAGCGCAGCTTTTTTCTTCCGGTGGATTGTGATTGTCGTCAGCGACAACGGCGTAGGAATTTCGCCGGCGGAAAAGCAAAAACTGTTTCTTCCCCATTACAGCAGCAAGAACGGACGGCTGAACTGGGGCATGGGGCTGACGTATGTGTACCGGGTTGTGGACGCCCACCTTGGGCAGATCAAGATCAGAAGCAGAAAGGGAGAATACACCTCCGTCATGCTGATGCTCCCTTCGATCGAAAGGAGATAAAATGATCCGGGTTCTGATTGTAGACGATATGCAGGAGATCCGCGAGTATCTGCGGGATATTATCGCAGAATACGCGGCCGACATCCAGGTGGCAGGCTTCGCGTCCTCCGGTCGGGAAGCGGTGGAAGCGGCCCTGCGGGACCGGCCGGACGTGGTGCTGATGGATGTACAGATGGAAACGCGCACCGCGGGCGTCACCGCCATTGCGGCCATCCATAAGGCGGCGCCGGAGATCCGCTGTATCGTGCTGACCATTCACGAGAACGACGAGTATCTTTTCCAGGCGTATCAGAGCGGCGCTTCCGACTATATCATCAAGGCCATGGAACCGCAGGCCATCGTGGCGGCCATTCGCGACGTGTATGAGAACGAACTGCTGCTGCGGCCCTAGGTCGCCAAAAAATTCATCCAGGAATACCAGCGGCTGCAGGCGAATCAGTCCCAGGTTCAGGAAGCGCTGGAGGTCATGCTGCTGCTGAGTGCCGCGGAATACGAGGTGCTGCGTCTCATCAATGACGGCTACAGCTACCGCGATATCGCCCGCCAGCGCTTTGTCGAGGAATCCACCATCCGTTCCCAGGCCAATCATATTCTGAGAAAATTCAGAAAAAAACGCATGCGCGATGTGGTGGCGCTGCTGCGGGAGCTGAATATCCTGAACAGCCAATAGCTTTCCGGAAGCCGGTCCTGGCTCCGTACATTCACGCCAGGCCGAACCGCACCGGCCCATACCGCAGCGGCGCAGGCCCCCGCCCCGGGCGCAGCCCTGTGCTCCTCCTCTCCCATCCAATTCCGGATGTTTTTTATTTCTTGTTTCTTTTGGGATGCAAAGCTATATATTCAGACAAAAAGTTGATGTTTTTTCAACCTGTGCAGGCGAGACATTCTGTGCCATAATCATGCTGAAGAGGCGGATCGCCTCAAAAATGAAAAACATCATAAAGAGGAATCGGCATGAAAAACGATCATCGCATTGGCACTGAGTCTGCTGCTTGTGCTCTCCTACATCCAGGGCGTACTGGCAGAAAGCTCCGAACCGGTCACCATCCGGGTCTGGTCCAACGACGCCCACAGCAAGCCCGTATTTACGGAATATGTGGAAAAGTTCAATAACGGGCCGGGCAAGGAGCTGGGCATCATCATTGACCTGCAGGTATACGGCACGGACTATTACAGGGTACTCGACGTGGCGCTGCAGAATCCGGACACCTCCGCCGCGCCCCACATCTTCAAATGCAACAAGATTCCGCAGTACGCCCGGGCCGGCATGCTGGCCTGCCTGGAGGACCTGCCCGGCGGCGAAGAGCTGATCGCCCCCTACAGGGAAAAGAATTCCGAGGGCGTGGGCCTGGTGGACGGCAAAACCTATGCGCTGCCCTTCAAGGCGACCACCATCGGCCTGGCCTATAACGTGGAACTGTTCAACAAGCTGGGTCTGGAATTCCCCAAGACCTGGGAAGAGATGGAAAAATGCGCTTCCGTGATTACGGAGAACGGAAACGGCCTGGTATATGGCTACGGGCTGGGCATGACCTACGTGTCCTATCCGCTGTTCTTCATCCTGGGTCCCGCTTCCGCCAGCACCGGCAGAATGCACTTTGACAACGCCACCGGCCGCTACAACTTCTCCGCCCTGGCTCCCTATATGAAGCACATGATGCGGATGATCGACAACGGCGATATGTTCCCCGGTTACGAGACCATGGATGATGACACCAAGCGCGCCCAGTTCGCGGAAGGCAACATCGGCATGATTCCCGTATTCTCTCCGGACGTGGGCGGCCTGACCACCCAGTTCCCCGCCAAGCACGAATGGGCCGTGGGTCCCTACCCGACCGAAACGGAGGATTCCCGCTACAGGATGTATTCCAATCCTCCCACCTTCTACGTCGTCAACAACAAGACCGTGGGCGGCCTGGAGGATAAGGTGATGGCGGTCATGAACGCACTGCTCTCCGAGGAGAACCTGCTGACCCTCTTCGAAGAGGAAAAGGACATGATCACCCGGGACGATGTGAAGGCCAAGTCCACCAAGACGGAAGTATCAGCCCAGTGGAAAGCCTTCGGCGATGGCTCCTACCGCTACACCGGCTTCGGATCCCCCGACGGCCTGCTGCAGCTGGAAGGGCCGACGTACAAGGAAGTGTTCGACCAGATTCTGACCGGACTGGTGGATGTGGACGAGGGGCTGGCCGACCTGGATGCCCGGTATAACAAAGCCCTGGACGAAGCCATCGCCAGCGGAAGCCTGAAGATTGAGGACTACATCGTGGCCGACATGGATGCGATTGTCGCCATGGAGTAAACAGCAGGAACCCATTGATGACAGGGGTTGTTTCCTTTGCGGAACAACCCCTGTCTGAAGTCTGAAGTGAAAGGGGGCAGCGGACATGGGAAAGGACGGGGCAAAAACGGAAAAGAGCGGGCTGAAACTGGGCCGCGCAGATAAAACCCAGGAGGTTCTGATGCTGCTTCCCATGGCCATCGGTTTCGCGCTTTTTGTGCTGTATCCCATCCTCTGGGTCATCCGATGGGCATGGTTCAATTACGACGGATATACCACTTCGATCTTTATCGGATTCGAAAACTTCATCCGCGCCTTCAGCCGGGATCCCGCCTTCTGGCGTTCCCTGGGCAATACCATGTACATCGCCGTGATCAAGCTGCTGATTGAAATCCCCCTGGCCATGATTCTGGCCAGCTTCCTGAATGGAAAAATCAGGGGACGTACCGTGTTCCGGGTCTCCTATTTCCTGCCTTCCGTGCTGAGTGTAGCCGTAGTGGGGTTGATTTTTTCCATCATGTTCAGCTCCTACAACGGCATCATCAACGCGCTGCTGCGGAGCCTTGGCTTCATCCGGAAAAACATCAATTTCCTGGGACGGCGGGATAATGCCTTCTTCGTCATCATTCTGGTCTCCCTGTGGACCTCCTTCGGTCTGAACATGATCTATTTCATCATGGGATATCAGAACATTCCGAAGGAGCTGTATGAGTGCGCTTCCATCGACGGCGCGAATGTCGTCCAGCAGTTTATCCACATCACGGTACCCATGGTGGCGCCGGTGCTGCAGCTGGTCATCATGCTCAGCTTCCTTGGCACCCTGCGCATGACGGATCTGATTCTGGTGCTGACCAACGGCGCGCCGGGAGGCACCACGGAGGTGGTCATGACCTATATCTTCAAATACTTCTTCCAGTACGGGGAGGCCATGACCCGGACCCAGTTCGGATACGCCTCGGCGCTGGCGGTCATCACGGCCATCATCCTGGCCGTCATTACACTGATCTACCTGCGCATGTCCAGAAAAATGAAAGAAATTCAGGGATGAGGGGGTGCGGGAAATGAGCAAAACAATTCATATTGTCCTTCGCGTCCTGCTGTACCTGTTCCTGCTGATCATGCTGGTTTTTGCGCTCTTCCCCGTGGTGTATATCCTGCTGTCCTCCTTCAAGACGAATTCAGAAATCCTGGTGGGCGGCACGAGGATTATCCCCGAAACCTGGCGGTTTGAGAATTACGCGGAAGCCTGGAATCTGGCAAACTTCGGCACGCTGACCATGAACAGCGTATTCTATACCTTCTTCATCGTCCTCGGCTGCATTGCTGCGGGAACGGTGTCTGGATATGTGTTTTCCCGCGGGAAATCCCTGTTCGCAAAAATCATGTACCGGCTGGTGCTTTTCTCCATGTTCATCTCCATCGGTACCCTGGCGCTATATCCCCAGCTGCGCATCGCCAGCGTCGTGGGCCTCACCGGATCCCTCTGGGGGCCCATCCTGATCCGCGTGCTTGGCATGAACGCCACCCAGGTCTTCATCGCCACGGGTGACGTGGACCAGATCCCCCGGGAGCTGGACGAGGCCGCCCGGATCGACGGCTGAGGCTTCTTTACCACCTTCGTCCGGATTATCTTCCCCCTGCTCAAGCCCCTGGTGGCCACCCTGGGACTTCTGGCCTTCCGGCTGGCCTGGAGCGATTATCTGCTGCCCTATGTTTTCACCATTTCCAAACGCGGCACCTGGACGCTGGTGGTGGGGCTTGTAAACCTGAAATCCGGCGGCGAATCCGCCTCGTCCTGGAACCTGATGTTTGCCGGCATCGGCATTTCGATTCTGCCCATGACCATTGTATACCTGATCTTAAACAAATTCTTTATCGCCGGCCTCACCGAAGGCGCGATCAAAGGATAATACCATCACTGTACGGAGGGAACCATGGAAACATATCGCGAAGTACTGCAAACCCCCATTGCGCAGGGCTATGACGTCATCGTGGCGGGGGGCGGCTCCGCCGGTTTCGGCGCCGCGCTGAACGCGGCGCGCTGCGGCGCAAGGACGCTGCTGATTGAACGGGAATATATGATCGGGGGTATCATGACCGCGGGGCTCATGGCCAAAATCGCCATCGAGCCCTTCATGACCGGCATTCCTACGGAGTTCCTGATGCGTCTGGGAAAGGAAAAGATGGCGATTCCCTATGAATCCTTTCCTGCGCCCTGGCCGCCGTCCGAAATGGTGGAGGTTCCCGTGGACGCGGAAACCTGCAAGCTGGTGGCGGAGGACATGCTGACCGAAGCCGGCGCGCGAATCCTGTACGGGACGCTGGTGGTGGGCGCCGTGCGGGAGGGAGAGACCGTTACGGGCGTGATCGTGGAAAACAAGAGCGGGCGCAGCGTCATCCCGGCCAAGGTATTTATCGATGCCAGCGGGGACGGCGACCTGTGCGCCTATGCCGGGGCGGAATTTGAATACGGCCAGAACGGAAACGGTGTCTGTTCCGCCTCCAATATGCTCAGCCGCATCGCGGGGGTGGATCTGGCGAAGACCTTCGACTACCTGGAGGAGCATCCCGATGAAATCACCCATCGGAACCGCCGCGGAAACGAATCCTTCTTCCTCAACGCGACGATTTTAAGGGAATACGCCCTGGCGGACAATCCCCAGTTTATTCAGGTGGGCGGCTTCGACGAGAGCGTGAAGCGGACCCTGGAGGATCCCAGCGTCAGCGACTGGGAAAAGAACGTGCTGAAGCTCCGCTCCGGTGTGCACTTCATGAACACCCCCATCCGGGACCAGGTTCTGATCAACGCCGGCCGTTACACGGGGCTGAAGGGGCTGGATGCCCAGTCCGTCTCCGATGCCATCGTCGAATGCCGCCGGCAGAACTGGTGCATTTTCCGCTTCCTGAAAAAGAACATACCCGGATTTGAGCACGCCACCCTGGCCGAGACGGGCTCCATCCTGGGCATCCGGGAAACCCGCCGGGTCAAATGCGATTACTGGCATACGGTGGAGGATTTCCAGCGGCGCGCCCGCTTTGACGATGCGATCCTGCGCAGCGACGACAGCATCGAGTTCCATAATCCCGCGGGGGGCGGCATTCATTTCGAGCTGTACACAAAGGGCGAATACGAGGAAATCTCCTATCGCAGCATTCTGGTGAAGGGTCTTACCAACCTGATGGTGGTCGGGCGCTGCTGGTCCGCCGATCAGCTGTCCCTGTCCGCCAACCGGAACATCGGCTTCTGCATGGGCATGGGGCAGGCCGCCGGCATGGCCGCAGCCATGGCCATTCAGGGCGGCACGGACATCCGTCACATTGACATAAAGGCCCTGCAGAAGGCCGTGTATCCCCTGAAGGAAAACTGAAGCCAGTGCCTGACGGCAGGCATGTCCCGCAGAGCGTAAATTTGGGGCTCTGCGGGCTTTCTTGTTTTTGCGGACAGGTTGAGGAAATCGCGGGGATCCTCATACTGCTCTGCGCTGACGCAAAAATCGAGCATCCATCCAAGGCTCATATGGAGCCGCACAAAAACAATCGGACGGGGTGATCAATTCTGTGACTTCAAGTATACGCTGATAGAAGAATGAAGTAGATAGTTTACACAATACTAGACAGCATGCTATAATTTCTTGCAATTCAAAGCCCATAGGGCAGAAAGGAAGTATCTCATGAACAAAGGTGAACTGATCGCGAAAATCGCAGAAGCTGGACTGTCCAAGAAGGATGCAGGCATCGCTCTGGATGCTGCTATCGCTGCCATCGGCGATGCGCTGGCCAAGGGTGAATCCGTACAGCTGATTGGCTTTGGTACTTTCAGCGTGAAGGAACGCGCCGCCCGTGAAGGCCGCAATCCCCGG
>CADBTC010000141.1 GCA_902797445.1 uncultured Eubacteriales bacterium
CACCTCGGTAATGGGTTCCGGCGTCACAGGCACTTCCGTCACCGGCACCTCGGTAATGGGTTCCGGCGTTACGGGCACCTCCGTCACTGGCACCTCGGTAATGGGTTCCGGGGTCACGGGTACTTCCGTCACGGGGATCTCCGTCACGGGCTCCATCATCGGATAGGGCACCATCGTGGAGACATACAGCAGGAAGGAAACGGACAGCATCGCTTCCCCTTCCCCTTCCACGGCCGTGATCGGCACGGAGGGGCCCATCAGATCCGTCCCGGCGTCCAGCGCGGCCAGCACGCTGCCGTTTTCGGGCATAAAGACGAAATTATGGGTGGGGCTCTGCATGAAAAGGGTCAGGGAGCCCATGTATTCGGCTGGCACCTGCACCCAATAGACATTCGGCACTTCAAAAACCGGCACGGCGGGAAACTGCATGGGATTTCCCTCCGGATCCGTATACTGGAGGACGACCTGGATGCCCATTTCCGCCGCGGAGGGCATGGGCATCTCGGCCACAGAGGAGGGCATGGGCATCTCGGCCACAGCAGCCGGCGCGGCGAAAGCCGCCAGCATCATCAGGCAGGCCAGCACTCCCGCCAGACATCTACTGAAAAAAGCACGTTTCATAATCACAAAAAACCTCCTAAAGAGCCATTCTGTGGGACGCAAGATATTGTACCCTTTCATTACGTATTTGTCAAATAGTTGTTAATTTCCGTTCATAGCAGGAATGACAGGGGTTTCCGTCGAAAAAGCACCCGATCGGTTGTTTTCTTTTTTTATGATTTTGTAACAACCGTACACTGTTTTGTAAGGAATGAGTGCATGGACAAGTCCCTTTTTCCCGGCCTGCGGCAGGACACGAAGGCCTGGCGTTATTTCCGGCATCCCCCGACCCTTTATACGGAAAGGCTGGCGCTGCGGCCCCTGGAAATGGCCGACGCTCAGAGCATCTACGAATGGTCCAGCGATCCCGAGGTCGCCCGATACGTGCTGTGGGAGCCGCACCAGTCCGTCTGGGAAAGCCGGGAATACATCCGGTACATCCGGGGGCTGTACCGGCGGCACCTGCCCTCCTCCTGGGGGATTGAGGTCCGGGACACGGGCGTCCGGTCCGTGATGGGCACCATCGGGATCATGGGGTGGAACCCGGAATACCGGACCTGCGAGATCGGATATTCCCTGAGCCGGGCCTGCTGGGGCCGGGGCATCATGACGGAGGCCGCGTCCCGGATGATCCATTTCCTGTTTGAGGACCTGGAGGTATACCGGATCGAGGCGCAGCACGACGTGCGGAATCCCGCCAGCGGGCGGGTGATGGAAAAATGCGGCATGCAGAAGGAGGGCGTCCTGCGGGGCCGGGTTTTCAACAAGGGGGAGCACATCGACGTGGCGATGTGGGCGATCGTGCGGCCGGACTGGCGCGCGGACCAATCCGGAGCGGACCGCCGGACGCTGACTTTGCCCCATTGAAAGGGGGGTTTTTCCGCGCTGCGCTTTCTTTGGTTCAGGCCGGCAGCTGGATCCGCTCCACGCCCGTTTTTCCGCGCTGCGCTTTCTTTGTATCCGGCCCGCGGCTGACTTGAAGAAAGCGGGATTTTCGTGTAAAATAACGCCGCCCTTTCCGATAAGGATGGGGCGGCGTTATTTCCTATATATTCTGCGATTCTGCGTCGGAAGGAGGCATGCGGTCGTGAATGAATACAGGGGCAAGCACAGCTCCTCCGAACTCCCGTGGGCGGTGGCCTCGCAGGCGAGCCGGAACTATCGGTCCCGCCATGGGGTTCGGAATCGGAAACGCCGCAGGCGGCGCATCGTCATCGCGGTGCTTGTTCTGATCCTGCTGATCGCCCCCTTCGTCCAGGCCCGCATCCTGACGGTGGACCGCGTCAGCCTCGTCGGGGAGGATCTGCCCGCGGATATCGGCCACCTGCGGGTGGTGTATCTGTCGGACGTGCATTACGGGTTTTTCTACTCCGACCGGCAGATGGCCTCCCTGGTGAGCACCATCAACGGCCTGCGGCCGGACCTGGTGCTCTTCGGCGGGGACATCGGCGCCACCCCGGAGGATGCCATCCGGTTTTATCAGAAGCTGCCCTCCGTCCACGCCCGATACGCCATGCTGGGCGTGCTGGGAGACAGCGACCGCGGGGGCGACAACCTGCAGCGGGATAAGGTCACCGAGGCCATGCGCGCCGCCGGCGTCATTCCCCTGGTCAACGCCCTGAGCCCCGTGCGGGTCGGCACCAGCATGATCTACGTGGGCGGGCTGGACGATCAGACCACCGGCGCGCCTGATCTGCGGGCCCTGGCGGGATCCGCCAGCGTCAGCGATTACGTCATCTTCATGAGCCATAACCCCTCCGTCATTCCCGACGCCCAGCGGGCCGGGGACGCCTCCGGGCGGCTGAGCTGGTTCGACCTGGCGCTGTTCGGGCATACCCACGGGGGCCAGATTCTGAACCTGGGGCCCCTGATGGGCATCGCGGAGGACGTGGACGACCGGTATCGGGGCGGATGGCTGACGGAGAACCGCAGCAGCCTGCTGATATCCAATGGCGTGGGGACCTCGGTGATTCCCGCCCGGCTGTTCCGCCCGGCGCAGATTCACTGCATCGATATTGCCGCACCCTGACCCTTTCCGGCCGCGTCGATCCGCGCCCGGATTTTGACCTATTTTGATTCGCTCCCGGTCTTTTTCGCCCGGAAGCCGCCGCGGTCTGTTTTTCGGAACAGATGCGCGAAGCAACCATTCGCTCCCGAAGGAGATACCTTTTCATCATGGACGACAGACAGATTCGCATTTCCGCGGAAGACGTTTCCTATACCTATGACGGGGCCGACTCCCCTGCCCTGACCCGGGTGCGGGCCGAAATCCGCGAGGGGGAATTCGTGGCGGTGCTGGGCCATAACGGATCCGGAAAGTCCACCCTGGCCAAGCTGATGAACGCCCTGTATCTGCCCACGGAGGGGCGGATGCTGGTATGCTCCTTCGACACCGCGGAGGAAGCCAGCGTATGGGAGGTCCGGCGCCGGGCGGGCATGATCTTTCAGAACCCGGATAACCAGATCGTCGCCACCGTCGTCAAGGAGGACGTGGCCTTCGGGCTGGAAAACCTGGGCGTGCCCACGGACGAGATGATTCCCCGGGTCGAAAGCGCCCTGGCCGCCGTGCGCATGAGCGCGTACGCCGACGCGGCGCCCCATATGCTCTCCGGCGGACAGAAGCAGCGGGTCGGCGTGGCCGGCATTCTGGCCATGGAGCCCGCGATTCTGATCGCGGACGAAGCCACCGCCATGCTGGATCCCTCCGGGCGGAAGGAAGTGCTGGAAACCGTCAAAAATCTGAACCGGCATAAGGGCATCACCGTCGTATGGATCACCCACTTCATGGAGGAGGCCGCCCAGGCGGACCGGATCATCGTCATCTCCGACGGGCGGGCCGCGATGGAGGGGACGCCCCGGGAGGTTTTTCCCCAGATAGAGAAGATGCGGGAGATGCATCTGGACGTGCCCCGGATGACCGGCCTGGCCGCGGAGCTGCGGGAGGCGGGCATGCCCGTGGACCAGAGCGTTCTGACCGTGGAGGAAATGGTGGAGGAGGTGAAGCGGCTGTGTCCATTGAAGTCCGGCACCTGAGCCATATCTACGGGGAGGGCAGCGCCATCCGCACCGTCGCCCTGGACGATATCTCCTTCACCGTGGAGCAGGGGGAATTCGTCGGCATCGTCGGGCATACCGGCAGCGGGAAGTCCACCCTGGTCCAGCATCTGAACGGGCTGCTGAAGCCCTCCTCCGGCCAGGTGCTCATCGACGGGGAGGACCTGAACGGGGAAAAGGTGAACCGCCGGGCCCTGCGGCAGCGGATCGGCCTGGTGTTCCAGTATCCGGAATATCAGCTGTTTGAGGAAACCGTGGCGAAGGATATCGCCTTCGGGCCCAAAAACCAGAAGCTAGGCGCGCAGGAAATCGACCGGCGGGTCCGCAAGGCCATGGAGAGCGTGCACCTCGATTACGACACCTACGCGGAGAAGAGCCCCTTCGAGCTCAGCGGGGGCCAGATGCGCCGGGCGGCCATCGCAGGCGTGCTGGCCATGGAGCCGGAGGTGCTGATCCTGGACGAGCCCACCGCGGGGCTGGATCCCCGGGGGCGGGACCGGATCCTGAGTATGCTGGAGGATCTGCGGGAGAAGGAGAAAAAGACCATCCTCATGGTGAGCCATTCCATGGAGGATATGGCCCGGCTGGCGGACCGGCTGCTGGTCATCGCGGGCGGAAAGCTGGCCGCTGACGGAACGCCCCGGGAGATCTTTTCCGATCCGGAGCGGATGGCCGGGCTGGGGCTGGATGTGCCCGAGGCGGCGAAGCTCTGCGCGGCGCTGCGGGCGGCCGGATACGACCTGCCCCGGGACCTGTACCGCGGGGAGGAGCTGCGGGAGCACATCCTGCGGATCTGGCGCGAGCAGCGGGCGGAAGAGCGGGCGGCCGACGGCCGGGAGGCCCGGAGGACCGATGCGCCGGCAAGCCGCACCGAAGTTCGGAAAGCCGACGAGCGGGAGGCCCGGGAGGCGGAAGGCCGGGCGGAGCCCGATTCCAGAGCGGATGCGAGGAAGGGGGCGAAGCCATGCTGACCAATATCACCATGGGGCAATACTACCCCGTCGACAGCCCGGTGCACCGCCTGGATCCCCGGACAAAGCTGATCCTGACGATCGCGTTTATCGTTGGGATCTTCCTGGTTTCGAATTTTTCCGGGTACGCGCTGGTGCTGGGCTTTCTGTATTTCGTGGCCCGGACGGCCAAAATCCCCTTCAAAATGCTGATGCGGGGCATCCGGCCCCTGCGGATGATCCTCATCATCACGTTTCTGCTGAATCTGTTTTTCACCCCCGGGGAGCAGGTGCTGGTATCGTTCTGGGTTATCCGGATCACCGCGGAGGCGGTCCGGCAGGCGGTATTTTACTCCCTGCGGCTGGTGTTCCTGGTGCTGGGGACGTCGCTGCTGACGCTGACCACCTCGCCGGTGGCGCTGTCGGACGCGCTGGAAATCCTGATGGGGCCGCTGAAGAAGATCCATTTCCCCGCCCATGAGCTGGCCATGATGATGACCATCGCGCTGCGGTTTATTCCGACCCTGCTGGACGAGACGGACAAGATCATGAAGGCCCAGATGGCCCGGGGCGCAGATTTCGAGAGCGGCAACCTGATCTCCCGGGCGAAAGCCATGGTGCCCCTGCTGGTGCCCCTCTTCGTCTCCGCCTTCCGCCGGGCCGGCGATCTGGCCATGGCCATGGAGAGCCGGTGCTATCGGGGCGGCGAGGGCCGGACCCGGTTCCGGGTGCTGAAGATCACCCGGAACGACTGGATCGCCGCGGGGATCACGGCGGCGTTCCTCGCCCTCATCATTCTGAGCGGGAAGGTTTTGCCGTAATATTATCTTTGGATTTGTGAAATGAAAAGAATTCTTCTTTCTGTGGAATATGACGGAACCGGATATGTGGGATGGCAGCGCCAGATCAACGGGCTGTCCGTCCAGCAGGTGATGGAGGAAACCCTCTCGCGGGCCTGCGGGGAGGCCATCACCGTGACCGGTTCCTCC
>CADBTC010000142.1 GCA_902797445.1 uncultured Eubacteriales bacterium
AGTGCCGATGGTACTTGGCTGGAGACGGCCCGGGAGAGTAGGTCGCTGCCGGATTCCATATAAGCCTTCCGCAAGTCGGAAGGCTTTATTCATTTGCCGGCAGTCCGCAACCTCAAAGTCGCGACTGCCCACAGGGCAGCTCGCTCTGTTTCGGTTGAGAAACTCACCTTCCTTCCGCCTGACGGCGGACAGCCCACCGGGCTGACGGTCGGCTCGTTTCCCGGATTCCATATAAGCCTTCCGCAAGTCGGAAGGCTTTATTCTTTTGCCGGCAGCCCGCAACCTCAGCTATGCATGGCAGCTGTTACCCTTTCCGCCGCCGGCGGCTACCGCAGGTTCGTCCGGATTCACAATAAGCCTTCTGCCTGCGGCAGGCTCTTTCAATATCGGGTAAAAACATCGGCACCTGTTCTGTCTTTGGGTGCGTCGACACCGCCGGCTGTCATAGCTGACCCAGGATGAAAAAAAGCCTTCCGAAAATGGAAGGTTCAATTTATATGAAGGTACCTCTTGATTTCTCTGGAATACCTGGCCGTGCGGCAGGCATGAAAGTGAGTGGTTTAATCGGAAACCTGTTCAAAGGCCGTATCTGTAAGGGCAGATGTTATCAGGTCCTTCTGGTTTTCGTCCGGATGAAGCCAGGTCCGGACGGCCTTCCGGGGGGAGAATGAAGGGCATGCGGTCATGGTTGATGGAACATGCCGCTTACAAAAGGCGAAAAAGAATACGGAGATCGATGGTGAACCTGCTGCAGTCAGACGGCAGAAGAACCATTGGCAAAATGCTCCAAAAAGGGGAAAAAGAAAGCGGATCTTGCGATCCGCTTTCCGATATGGATATCTTATTTGATTTCCACAGTGGCGCCAACGGCCTTGAACTGCTCGGCGATCTTCTCGGCTTCTTCCTTGGAGACGCCTTCCTTGATGGTCTTGGGAGCGGACTCCACCATCTCCTTGGCTTCCTTCAGGCCCAGGCCGGACACGACTTCGCGCACAACCTTGATAACCTTGATCTTCTCGGATCCGGCTTCCTTCAGGACCACGTCGAATTCGGTCTTCTCTTCAGCAGCTTCCGCAGCAGCAGGAGCAGCACCGCCGGCCACGGCGATCGCGCCGGTCACGCCGAACTTTTCCTTCAGTTCGTCAACCAGTTCCTTGACCTGAAGCAGAGTCATAGACTCAATCGCTTCAATGATTTCCTGATTCGTCATTTTGAAATCCTCCAAATTCATTCGTTCGTTATGAAGCTTTTCTCATCCCGCCTGCTTTACGATCAGGCAGCGGATTCTTTTTTCTCGGCGATCTCGTCGAGAACGGACACCAGCGCGGAAACAGGAGAGACCAGGCACCCAACCAGCGTACCCAGCAGCTCGTCGCGGCTCGGCGTTGCGGCCAGGGCTTTGATCCCGGCGACATCGGTGAACTCAGTCCCGGTCAGACCACCCTTGATTTCCAGCGTGGTAATCTTGTTCTTGTCGATGAAGGAGGCGATGGCCTTGGGGGCCGCCGTCACGTCTTTCATACCGAAGACGAAAGCGTTGGGGCCTTCCAGCAGCGCGTCCATTCCTTCGATGTTCAGCTCTTTCAGCGCGCGGCCAACCAGACGGTTCTTCAGCACGCAGTAGTGGACATCGTTTTCACGGCACTGCTTACGCAGCTCCGTCACCTGTTCCACAGTCAGACCGTTAAAGGAGCATACCACCACAGATTCTGCGGCCTTAAACTTCTCAACGATTTCGGCAACGACTTGCTTTTTGACTTCCAGATTCTTGCTCATATCCTGTGCACCTCCTTACCGGTTCAGACTGAAGAAAAACCCTTGCGACAGGCGCAAGGGCATCAAGATCAAATGAAGCACTCACACCTCGGCAGGCGGGCTGAGCCCTTTAAACCCCGGATGGGGCACCGGCTGTCTACGGCAAGGTTTCCTTCGAAACCAAGGAGGATATTATCATATATTCCGCATAGATGTCAATGTTTTTCTTGCATTTCGATCCGAAAATATCGCGGCGCGCAGCGATTTGCGGCTGTTTTGCCCCGAAAACAGGGAAAAACAAAGAAAATATTTCCAAAAAATGACATAATCAAGTTGACATCTTAATAATTTCGCAATAAAATAAGGCCGGATGCGGTTCATCCAGGAAGGAGGTGCGCTGAGTGAGAAAGTGGAAGGCAGGGATAATCATCTGCCTGATCGTCTGTATCATCCCACTAATCAGCGCAATGGCCTGGACCGGGACTGTGACTGCGAGTTCCCTGAACGTACGAAAGAGTAATAATGCGGAAAGCAAAGTTCTAAAGACCATTCGGGAAGGAACCGAGGTAGAGGTTACATCCACAAAGGGAAGCTGGTACAAAATCAAGGTTGACGGCACAACCGGCTATGTGATGAAGAAGTATATTAAAAAAGGATCTTCCTCTTCTTCATCATCCTCTTCCAGCAACAGCGGTTCTCTGGGAACCTGTTCTGTCGGAGATAAAGGAAGCACGGTAAAAGCCGTTCAGCAGCGGCTGAAAGATCTGGGCTACCTTTCCGGGTCCGCGGACGGTGATTATGGCAGCGGAACAAAGAAAGCGGTCAAAGCCTTTCAGAAAAAAAACGGGCTGAAGCAAACGGGGAATGTCAACAGCGCGACCCTGGAAAAGCTTAAATCCGGTGGGTCTTCCAGCTCATCCGGCGGCGGTTCGTCTTCTTCCGCAAAGAAAGAGGGAGATCCCTGCGAGCAGGGTGACAAAGGCGCCGCGGTCCGCTGGATTCAGCGAAAACTGAAAAAGCTGGGCTATCTGAGCGACGTGGATGGAGACTACGGTCCAACCACGACCAAAGCGGTTAAGGCATTTCAGAGCAGAAACGGGTTGTCCGCAACCGGAGAAGCGAATTCAAGTACCATCAAGAAACTGAAGAGCTCCAGCGCCAAGAAAGCCTCCAGTTCAAGCTCCGGAGGCGGCGGCAGCGGCACCGGGACGGAATCCCTGAACTGGTTTAAGCACCCGGATACCATTCCGCATCACGCGACGTTTAAAGTAAAGGATATCCGCACAGGAAAGATTTTTACCGTCAAGCGCTGGACAGGCGCGAACCATGCGGACTGCGAGCCGGCGACAGCGGCGGATACGAAGATTATGAAAAGCATCTTCGGACATTGGAGCTGGAAGCGGCGTCCCATCCTGGTGAAGTATAACGGGCACGTTTACGCAGCTTCCATGAACGGGATGCCTCACGGGACACAGACCATCAAGAACAATAACTTTAACGGCCATTTCTGCATCCACTTCACAGGCAGCAAAACGCACGGATCCAAAAAGGTCGACAGCGAGCACCAGAACTGTGTCAAAACCGCGCTCAAGTACAGCTGGTAAATGCATCCCTGCTATCGGGCGCTGATCCGTCGGATGATCAGCAGCGGTGAATTTCTTTGGAACAGAAGGACGTCCGGAAATCCGCATCATCCGTTCCGCTGAGGAAAGGCACGAATAAACGCGCATTTTCAGGCCGCGAAGCCGAAGGCTCCGCGGTTTTTTTGATGCAAGGCTTTCCTTTCCGGACGTTTTGTGGTATAAAAGATAAGTATGCCTGTGCATATGGCATTTAAGGAGGAAACGCATGGCGATTCAGGCACCGAGAGGGACGAAAGATGTACTGCCGACGGAGAGCTACCGCTGGCAGTATCTGGAAGAAAAAATGAGAAAAGCTGCCGCGCTGGCGGGATATCGGGAAGTGCGGACCCCGGTTTTTGAACATACGGAGCTGTTTGCCCGGGGCGTCGGGGATACAACGGACATCGTTCAAAAGGAGATGTACACCTTTACCGACAAGGGGAACCGTTCCATTACCCTCAAGCCCGAGGGGACGGCCGGCGCGGTCCGCAGCTTTCTGGAAAGCAATCTTTACGCGGATGCGCTGCCGTGCAAAATGTACTATCTGAATGCGCCGATTTTCCGCTATGAGGCGCCCCAGAGCGGGCGCCTTCGGGAGCATCACCAGTTTGGCCTGGAGTGCTTCGGCGCGCAGAACGCCACCGTGGATGCGGAGCTGATCATGCTGGCATATCATCTGCTGGACGAGCTTGGGGTCAGAAACCTGAGCGTTCGGATCAACAGCATCGGGTGTCCCAACTGCAGGCCCACCTATCACGGGGCGCTGAAGGACTATCTTGTATCCCGGCTGGACGGGCTGTGCGAAGACTGCAAAAACCGTTACGAACGCAACCCGCTGCGCGTGCTGGACTGCAAAAAGCCCGGATGCAGGGCGCAGGTTGCGGACGCTCCCAGCATGCTGGATTACCTTTGCGAAGAGTGCCGGGCGCACTTTGAGGAACTGCAGGCCTGCCTGAAGGCGGAAAACATTCCTTTTGTGGTGGATTCACGGATCGTTCGGGGGCTGGATTATTATACAAAGACCGTTTTTGAGCTGGTGACGGAAACCGCGGGCGGGAATCTGACCGTGTGCGGCGGCGGCCGGTATGATCATCTGGTGTCCCAGCTGGGCGGTCCGGATCTGCCGGCGGTTGGCTTTGGCATGGGAATCGAGCGGGTCCTGATGCTGCTGGACGGCGAGGGAATTCAAATTCCGAAGCCGGCCCAGTACGAGGTCTTTGTCACCTATATGAAGGACTGCCATGCGGATGCTTTCCGCCTGGTTCAGGCGCTGCGCCGGCAGGGGATTCGGGCGGATATGGATCATTGTTCCCGGAGCCTGAAGGCCCAGTTCAAGTATGCCAACAAGGTCGGGGCGCTTTGGGCCGCCACCATCGGTGAGGATGAGGCGAAAGCCGGAACGGTCCGGATGAAGAACATGCAAAACGGGGAAGAGCAGACCGTGCCCCAGGATCAGGCCTGGGAAACGATTCGAAATATGAGGAAGGAAGCGGAATAAGACAATGCAAAGCAGAACACATACCTGCAATGAACTGCGGCTGAGCGATGTGGGGAAGGAAGTCCGGCTCAGCGGATGGATGGAAAATGTCCGGGAGGTGGGCGGAAGCCTGGCCTTCGTCGTGCTGCGGGACTTTTATGGCACAACGCAGCTGGTCATAGAGGACGCCGCGCTGCTGGAGAAGATCACGGCCCTGAACAAGGAAAGCGTCATTTCCGTCACCGGGCTGGTGCGGGAGCGGGACAATAAGAACCCGAAAATGGACACCGGAGAAATCGAAGTGGTGCCGGACAGCCTGGAAATCCTGGGCAAATGCCGGTACAATGCCCTGCCTTTCCAGATTAACCGCAGCAAAGAGGCGGACGAGAGTCTGCGGCTGAAATACCGGTATCTGGATCTGCGGAATCCGGATGTGAAAAAGCGGATCGTCCTGCGGAGCCAGGTGGTCGCGGCCCTGCGCAGCGCGATGACGCAGGAAGGTTTTTTGGAAATCACAACGCCGATCCTGACCGCTTCCTCACCGGAAGGCGCCCGGGATTACCTGGTGCCGGCCCGGAAGCATCCCGGAAAATTCTATGCTCTGCCCCAGGCGCCGCAGCAGTTTAAGCAGCTTTTGATGGCCAGCGGCTTTGACAGGTATTTCCAGATCGCTCCCTGCTTCCGGGATGAGGATGCCCGGGGGGACCGGAGTCCCGGCGAATTTTATCAGCTGGACATGGAAATGGCCTTTGCCGGGCAGGAAGATGTTTTCTCCGTACTGGAGAAAGTGCTGCCCCCGGTGTTTGCAAAGTACGGCCTCTATCAGAAAGCATCTGAAGCGCCTTTCCGCCGGATTCCCTATCTGGAAGCCATGGAGCGCTACGGAACGGATAAGCCGGACCTGCGGATTGATCTGACGGTGCAGGATGCGACGGCGCTGCTGGGTGACTGCGGCTTCGGCCCCTTTGAAGGGCAGCGGGTCAAGGCTGTCAAGGTGACGGATTTTGACGGGACCCGCAAGCAGATTGACAAGCTCTGTGCGGACACGGAAGTGGTTTCCGGCAACAAGGTCTATTGGTTCCGGCTGGATGGACAGGGCGAGATTGTCGGCGGAATTGCCAAGTTCCTGCAGGATCGGAAAGACCGGGTCATCCGGGAACTGGGCCTGGTGAATAATACCCTGGTCTGCCTGAGCTCGGGGAGCCTGGGCGCCGCCCAGAAGACGGCCGGCGTGCTGATCAAGCAGCTGGGCGCGCTCTGCCCGAACCATATGGACCGGGAAAAATACGAATTCTGCTGGATCGTGGACTTCCCCATGTACGAAATCGGGGAAGAGAGCGGGGAGCTGGAATTCTGCCATAATCCCTTCTCCATGCCCAACGGCGGGCTGGACATCCTCCGGAAAGCGAAGGAAGGGGAAGTGGATCCCCTGAGTATCACCGCTTTCCAGTACGATCTGGTCTGCAATGGCGTGGAGCTGAGCTCCGGTGCCGTGCGGAACCACGATCCGGAAATCATGGTGGAAGCCTTCAGCCTGGTCCGGCTGGGGGAAGAAGACGTGAAAGCCAAGTTCCCGGCCATGTATAATGCCTTCTGCTACGGTGCGCCGCCGCATGCCGGCATTGCCCCCGGGGTCGACCGGATGGTGATGCTGCTGGCCGGAGAAGAATCCATCCGGGAGGTCATTCCTTTCCCGATGAACAAAAACGCGCAGGATCTGATGATGGACGCGCCGAGCGCCGTGGAACCCAGACAGCTGGAAGAACTGCATATAGCGCTGGTGCCGGTGGAATAAACCGCAGAACGGGCAAGGTTGCCAATCCCGGCGGATTCTGGTATAATCATATTTCGAAGAACATGTGTCTCTGTGAATATAAGGAGGGACGAATCATGGCAAAGAAGAAAGAGGATCAGGTGCTTCCGCTGCACCTGGAGGATGATATGGAGCCTTCCAGTTCAATCACCTATGCGAACGAGGTCATCGCCATCATTGCCGGCCTAGCGGCCAGCGAGGTGGAAGGCGTGGCCGGTATGTGCAGCGTGAATAACGGACTGAAAAGCAAGAACAAAAACGCGACCCGGGGCGTAAAGGTGGAAGTGGGCTCCGAAGAGGTCAGCGTGGATATCTATCTGAACGTGGAGTACGGTACGCCCATTCAGCGCGCGGCCCACGATGTGCAGGAAGGCGTCAAAAAAGGCATCGAGAGCATGACCGGGCTGCATGTTGTCCGGGTCGATGTGCATGTCCAGGGCGTCAGCTTCGAAAAGGAGAATAACGCGCTGCAGGCGGGCGCGGGGAAGGCAATTCTGGAGGCTGGCGAGAAAGCACAGGAAAAGCTGAGCGAGAAAGCGGAAAAGCCTGCTCTGGCATCGGAAATTCCGGAGGAGCCGATTGCGCCGATCCAGGCGGAAGAGAAACCCGAAGAGACAGGTGAAACGTCCGGGGCGGTGACTGAGGAAATGCCCGAGGAAGGGACGGAAGACATCCTCTCAGAAGAGACGAAAACGGACGAATAAGCTGAAAAGCATGCAGAGGGGGGACCCTCTGCTTCGCTTTTAACCGATATTTCCAAGGAGGAAACCAGATGAAGCTGAGGATTGCAGACCGGATTTTGGTTGCCTGCGCGGGCCTGCTTCTGCTGGCTGGCTTCGCGGGATTAGTGGCCCAGATCTTCTTTCAGGCTGATCTGGTGAGCTTTGCTGAAAGGGTTTTTGCCAGCGAGTCTCCTACAGCTCACTGGGCGCTGATCGGCATGGCAGCGCTGCTGCTGGTTCTGGGTCTGTACTGCGTAATGGTTTTATTCCGGCACCGGAAGCGGAAGGACAGGTTCGTTCTGCAAAAAAATGAAAACGGGGATCTGATGATCTCCCTGAAGGCGCTGGAAACGATGACCCGTAAGTGCGTGGATCAGCATGAGGAACTCCAGATGCAGAATCTGTGTCTGGAAACCCGGAAGGACGGAATCCTGATCCAGATTCGGGGCTCTGTGGCCGGCGGCGTCAGTATTCCGCTGACGGTGGAGAGTCTGCAGAAGCAGATACGGCAGTACGTGACGGCCTGCAGCGGGGTAGATATCAAAGGAATCCGGGTGGAGATCGATGAATCCGGCCAGGAGGTGGAAAACGCGCCTTTTGCCATTGCCGCTCCTTCCGTCCGGCAGATGCTGAAGGATTCGGAAGAGAAAGCAGCGCTGCATAAAGCGCCGGTCGAAGCGTATGTAACGGGGCCGGCAGCGCCGGTTCCCCAGGAGACCATCGCGGCCCCGGAGCAGACCAGCGCACCGGAACCGGAACCGGCGCCCATCGACGCTTATGAGGAAGATGAGGATGACCGGCCGCTGCACCAGCGGATTTTCAGCCAGGAACCGGAGCCCTGCCTGTATCCCGAACCGCCGGAGACGGAAGCCTTC
>CADBTC010000143.1 GCA_902797445.1 uncultured Eubacteriales bacterium
AACGAAACAGAGGATAGAGCCGGATTGGGACTTTTTCAGGTTCAGCACGGCAATCTGCTGGATGATCCGCTCCTTGATCTTTTTGAGACCGTAGTGCTCCGCGTCCAGAGTCTGCCTGGCCTCATCCAGGGGGATTTCCTGCACGGGCTCCTTCTTCCAGGGCAGACCGACCAGGAAGTCCAGATAGTCGTAGAGCATGGAATACTCCTGGGAGTTTTCACCCTCGCCCTTGATCCGCTGGAGAACCTTGCGGGCCTCCTTTTCGGCGGTCTCGTTCATTTCGGAGGCCTCCAGCCGCTGCTCCAGCTTCCGCAGCTCGGAGATGTTCTCCGGGTGCAGTTCGTCTAGCTGCTGCTGCAGATAGGCAATCTGCTTTTTGATGGCGTTTTCCCGGTAAATCTTTCTGTAATCCTGTTCCCGTTTTTCGTTCCCTTCGCCGGAGAGCCTGGCCATCTCAATCCATTCATAGATAAGCTGCTCGATTCTCTCTGCTCTGGCCTTCGCACTGTTCTCGGCAAGCAGTGCATAGCGCTCCTCCGCCTCCAACTCCATAAAGGGAGACAAAAGGGTGATCAACCCGTTCAGTGTGTCGCAGAAGGACAGCATATATTTCGCCATCGGAGCCCAATCCTGGTTTTTGGAGAACTCCAGCAGAGCGTCCTTCAGCGCAAGATACTTTGCCTGCTCCTGTTCGGAAGAAAGATCCCTGTCTTCGGGATGTTGAGAGACAGACAGGCGAATCTTTCCACCGGGAAGTACGTCCGCAGCGTCCACACGGACCCGATCCAGGGTCTTGACCTCTACAAAACCGTGAATGTCAGGGCATCCGATAACACCGGAAACCGCCAATTCCCGGAAGTCGCTCCCTGAAAGATGCGCCTGTTCGTTGTCGGTCCGGGTGGGCAGCAGAATGACCCGCTCGCCTGCCTCGGCAGGACTTCCGGTGCTCTTCTGAAAGGCGTCCTTTCCCAAAAAAGTGACGGCGTTGGGCAGAATCGTCATGTTATAAACTGGAATAATGTACATGATCACACCTCTTTTCACAAATACTGGCAGTCTCTCAACCTGAGTGCTAATGCAATGGAAAAATAATAGCTCCCAGGGGGAGGCTACTTCCTTGACAATTGTCCATGTTTGTGGTATCATAGTAGCATCGACTTTGACATTTGTCAAGGTGTTTCACAGATTGTTTACAAAGAGGGGAAGCATCATGTACGAGGGTGAAAACAAGACCGCGCAGCAGTCCCAGCAGCGGATCGCGGAGGCAATGCTGGAGCTTCTGCGGGAGCAGCCGTTTGCCGGATTGAGCGTCAGCGTACTGTGCAAGAAGGCCAGTGTTTCGCGTCAGACGTTTTATTCTTTGTTCGGTACCCGGGAGCAGGTGCTGGTCTTTGCCCTGCAAAGCGGCTGCAGGTATGAACCGGAGCCTGAGCGGACCGTCTGCCGCTCCGCCTGCTTCCGCGATTTCTGCCGGGGCTACAGCCGCTATATTGTGAATCACCGGGAAACGTTGGAGTTGCTGGCGCGGAATGATTTGATGTATACCCTCTATGAGACGCAATACAGAAGCCTTTTGGATTGCCCTCACTTCATGCAGGGCATGGAGCCGGATGACAGGCAGTATTTGGTGGATTTCATTGCATCCGGCATGACCAGCATCGCCCAAACCTTCGTGCGTACTGGCTGCAGGGCCGATACGGACACTCTGGAGCGCATCATGCACCGCCTTTTCGGCGGAGGCTTTCTGGCGTCGCCGGGCGGACCGGAGCGCTGAAAGACCGCGAGAGCACCAAACTGCTTTTCCTCCGGGCAGCCAGGCCCCCGAAACAGGCAAACAATAAAACGGATTGTTGTATTCACTACAGCAGTCCGTTTTATTGTATATGGCGGAGGGAATTAAAGGATTCTTCTCCCGCAATGCGGGCAAGAACTGTCGTGTACGGAAAACGGCTTGCCACAGTCAGGGCATGACCACAGTTTCTTCTCGTGTTCCAAAAACGAATCCATGCCCTGCTCACGAATCATCCGAAGATTCTCCAGAGGTGATTCCCGGTGCGGATATTTCGAGGTATATCGGTTTTCCTTTTCCATCACATCTTCGCAGGGATAATCCGGGCATTCATCGCAATACTGGTAGCCGTTTTCCCTGCGTCTGCGGCAAAGAATGATTCCACAGTACCTGGCGCAAAACTCGGGCTTGTGGTCGTCCGGGCCATTGCAGCCCTGACAGGGATTTCGCTCGATCAGGGCCTGGGAGCAGATATTGCAGTCCAGCCCGCATGGGGCAATCATTTCAGCCTTGAACATCTCATTTCCCTCCACTCAGCCTTGCCCCCAGCTGAAAGGCCTTTTCCAGATCCAGCGGGAACTGCTTTTCCCGCATTTCCTTCTTGTGGGCCTCGTTGAAGCCGGCCATGTTGAACTTGCTGTAATCCGTGACCTGCAGGGTATCGCAGCAGGGAAGAACTTCCACCTCTCCGTTCAGCGCTTTGAAGCTCTGCGCGATTTCCTTCGCCTTCTTCTTGTACGCCATGTTGTAGAACGCTTTCGGCGCATTCATCGTCAGAATGATGCCGACGTTGACTTTGCCAGTAAAGTAGTTGGAATAATCGTCGTAGGACAGGGCACAGAAATGCAGCCGCTCGATGAGACCGTGCACCTGGCTGGTCACGTCCCCCAGGTAAATGGGAGAGCCGATGATCAGCGCGTCGGCGGCAAAGATGCGGTCAATCACCGGTGACAGATCGTCCTTCCAGAAGCATTTGCAGCGTTCTCCGCCCTTTCGCTTGCAGGCCATGCAGGAGCGGCAACCGGTATACGACAGATCAAACAGATCGATGTACTCCACTTCCGCACCGACCGATTCCGCACCTTTTCCGGCTTCCTTCAGCATCAGGGCCGTGTTCCAGTTCTTCCTGGGGCTGCCGTTCAAAATGATTGTTTTCATATCTACCCCTTTCACAAGTCTGCATCATCGCGATGCTTTTCAGAATGATTCAAATACCAGCTTTCTGCTTCAAGCATCTGATCTATCAACCAACGGCATCAAATAAATCTTCCGGTGATACTGCTGCTGCAATGCCGAATCTCCTCCGGCGTACCGCAGGCAATGATCCTGCCGCCGTCTTCACCGCCCTCGGGTCCCATGTCTATGACATAATCGGCGCTTCGGATCACGTCCAGGTCGTGCTCGATCACAATGACCGTTGCGCCGTGGTCGATGAGCGTGCGGAACACCTGCAGCAGCGTCTCCACGTCCTTCGGGTGCAGACCGATGGTGGGCTCGTCAAAGACAAAGACCGAATCCTCCTGCTGCCTGCCCATTTCGGAGGCCAGCTTCAGCCGCTGCGCCTCGCCGCCGGACAGCCCGGGCGTTTCTTCGCCCAGCGTCAGATAGCCCAAGCCGAGCTCGCGGAGGGTCTCCAGCCTTTGGCTGACGGCGCTCATGTCCCGGCAGAAATCCAGCGCCGTGTTCACGTCCATGTCCATCAGCTCGGGAAGGGAGCGTTCCTCCCCGGCCTTGTTCCGATAGCGGATCCTCTTCGCGTCCTTTGCATAGCGCGAGCCGCGGCAGTCCGGGCATGGGATCTCCACGTCCGACAGGAACTGAACGTCCAGGGAGATCTGGCCCGTTCCGTCACAGACCGGGCAGCGCAGAGAGCCGGTGTTGTAGGAAAAGTCCCCGGCCATATAGCCGGATTGCCTGGCGGCCTTCGTCCTGGCGTAGCACTTGCGCAGCTCATCGTGCACGTTGGCGTAGGTGGCGACGGTGGAACGGACGTTAATCCCGATGGGCGTGGCGTCAATCAGCTTGATATGCCGGATCCCGTCGGCGTCAAGCTTCCGGATATGGTCTGGCATTTTCTTTCCATTGCACAGGGCGTCCAGCGCGGGAACCAGGCTTTCCAGAACCAGGGTGGTCTTTCCGGAGCCGGAGACGCCTGTAATGACGGTCAGTCGGCTTTTGGGAATCATCACGGAGAGGGGCTTGACGGTGTGGATGCGGTCGGTCTCCAGACAGATCCTTCCGTCAGCAAACAGTTCCTGAGCGGAGGGCACCTTGTTCGGCGCCTGCGCTCCGGAAAGATATTTTCCGATCACGGAAGCCGGGTTCTTTTCGATGTCTTCGACGGAGCCTTCCGCGATGACCGTTCCGCCCTTTGCTCCGGCTTCCGGTCCCATCTCGATCAGCCAATCCGCCTCCTTCAGGATCTGCACGTCGTGATCCACCAGCAGTACGGAGTTGCCGTCCTTGACCAGATCGTGCATGACGCCGTGCAAACCGACGATATTGGCAGGATGCAGTCCGATGGACGGCTCATCCAGAACGTACAAGACG
>CADBTC010000144.1 GCA_902797445.1 uncultured Eubacteriales bacterium
AGCTGGATGATCTTCGCCAGCTTCTCGTTTCCGGCGATGAAGGCCTTGCCATCCTTGAACTGGGATTCGCCTTCCGCCTGAAGCATCATGTAGGTCAGGTCATTGCCGCTGCCGTCCATGGAGAGCAGGGCCTTGCCGGTCTTGGCATACACTTCCTTGCCGACTTCCAGGAACTTGGCCCAGGTGATGCCGGTCATGTCTTCGATCGTGTAGCCGCACTGCTCCAGGATGTCCACACGGTAGGCCATGATGGCGGTGCCGTTGTCCACCGGCACACCGTAGTGCTTGCCGTTCACGGTGGAGTAGCTCAGCTTCTCGGCGCCGAAGTCATCCCAGTTGATGCCGGCATCTTCCAGATCGATCCAGGCATCCGGATAGTCCGCCACGTAGCGCTGAATGAAGTGATCCTGGAAGAGGACGATGTCGCTCAGGTTGCTGTAGTCGCCGGAAGAGGCGGCTGTGGTCACGGCGTTCTCCACGTCGGAGGAGCCGGAAACCAGGTTGAATTCCAGTTCGAATTCCGGATCGACATTGGTTTTGTAGTCTTCCGCGGCGGCCTTCATGGCGGAGCCGTTGAAGTTCTCGTCCCAGTAGGTGATGGTCAGCTTTTCCGCGAAAGCGGACGCCACGCTCAGCACCATGCACAGGGCGATCAGCAGGGAAACGATCTTCTTGGTCATAGGGTTCATTCCTCCTTTTTCTATTTCACAGCCTCTTAAGAAGGCTGATGAAATCAATCAGAAAAACAGAAATAATACATTCGACGCAGCGAATTATACCAGACAATGGAAGGGATTGTCAACGTCCTTTTTGGCGCTTTCGGGAGCCGTTTTGATGCTTTTCCGCATCTTTCCCGGAGAACCGGTGAAAGACGTTCTTCCTGTTTCGGGAACGCTGTGCCAAAGTGTGCGTGCGCCGACAGCATCCGCGTCGGGGAGTACCCCACAGCCGTCCGGCCGGAATCAGCGAATCACCGGGAGGCTTCGGACCGCCTCCCGGTTTTTCCGGCGGATCATCCGGATCGCTTCTGGGTTCAGATCCAGCAGCAGCTTCAGCGCTCTGCCGTCCTCCTCGGCGATCATCGTATAATAGGGGACATCCTCCTGATAGGAGGTATAATCCACCTTTTTGATCCGGATGCTCCCGCCCTTCCGGTAAGGCGCGGCTTCGGGTGCGTCCGGCCGGCAGATCAGGCGGATCTGATCGAAGGGAATCTCGTGGAGCAGCCTGCGCCCGGCGTCGCTGACACGCTCGATCCGAAGCGTCTCGTCAGCCAGCGTATACTCGTATTCCCGGCCGCAGGACCTGCTGTACCAGTAATAGCAGATGACCATCAGAAAGCAGGGCAGCATGAATCCGGTGGAGAACAGGATGCCCTGCAGCAGAAACAGTACCGCGCAGCCAATCATAACCCCTTTCAGTACGCGCTCGCTGCTCCGGGGCTTTCGGGATACGGAAATGACCATCGTTTCTTCCATCTGTCTGTACCGCAGAAAGATTCCTTTTCATATAGGATATTTGGTTCCGGATAAACGGACTGGTCCTCTCCGGGACGTATGCTGATTATAGGCTGTCTGCCATTTTTTCGTCAAGCTCAGAATGCGCCGCCTGCTGTCCGGCCCGTTCTGATCACGTTTTATATTTTCGCCTGGATCTGGACATTTCGGGCGAAAAGAGGTATCATTATCTTGGAGTAGGCTGTTTTGTGCGGGTACGGGCATGATGGATATGCCGGGACGGAAACGTACCAAGAGGAGGATCTTATGAGCATAGCGGATGCGATTGTGCTGCTGGGAGGAGTGGCCCTCTTCCTGTTTGGCATGTCCCTGATGGGCGATGGACTGAAGAAGGTTGCGGGGAATCATCTGGAGCTGATTCTGTACCGCCTTTCCAGTACGCCCCTCAGGGGCATTTTATTAGGAACGGGCGTGACGGCGGTGATTCAGTCCTCCAGCGCCACGAGCGTCATGGTGGTCGGTTTTGTCAACTCGGGGATGATGAAGCTGCGGCAGGCCATTTCCGTGATTATGGGAGCGATTATCGGTACCAGCATCACGGGCTGGATCATCTGCCTTTCCAGCGCGGGGGGCAGCGGCTCCTCCGCGGCGGCGCAGCTGTTTTCCACGGAGTCCCTCAGCGCCATGACAGCCATCGCCGGCATCCTGCTTCACATGACGGCGAAAAAGCAGGCGCTGAAGCATGTGGGTGATATCCTGCTGGGCTTCTCGGTGCTGATGTTTGGGATGAAGACCATGAGCGGCGCCGTGGAGAAGCTGCGGGAGGACGAGGCCTTCCTGTCGATGGTCACCAGCTTTTCCCATCCCCTGCTGGGTGTGCTGGCGGGCGCCGTGTTTACCGCGGTTCTCCAGAGCGCGTCGGCTGCCGTCGGTATCCTGCAGGCCCTGTCCATGACGGGGATGATTACCTTTGACAAAGCGCTGCCCATGATCCTGGGCATTGCCATCGGCGCCTCTGTGCCGGTGATTCTGTCCGGCATCGGATCGTCCGTGAACGGGAAGCGGGCGTCCTTTTCCTATCCGGTGATCGAGGTTCTGCGGGTGGTGCTGTTTACCGTCTGCTTCTATGGGCTGAATGCGATTCTGCATTTTTCCTTCCTGAACGAGACCATGGATATGTTCCGCATCGCCCTGCTCAATACGGTCTTCCGCGTGGTCACCATTGCGGCGCTGGCGCCGTTCATTCCGCTGATTGAAAAGCTGATGATCCGGCTGGTTCCGCCG
>CADBTC010000145.1 GCA_902797445.1 uncultured Eubacteriales bacterium
GAGCATATCTTCATAGACCATGGCAATCATCCCTTCGCTTTCAAGATGCGGATCGACCGGTGACTGGATTACAAATGTTCATCAATCGCACTTTTGTTATTATCGAGGAAAGTATAGCATGGACTGCGGACAAATGTCAATCCTTTTTCCGGCCGCCGGAAGAAAAAGATCAAACAGGGGAAAATGGGAAAATCTGGGAAAAACACAACCGAAATCTGACGCGTGCGGCGAGAACATCTGATTCCGGCTGAAATTTTTTGTGCGTTGTCCATTGACAAACACATGAAAGTGGTTTATCATGTTTTCGACAAAAAAAGGAATGCGGCGGAACATTTGCAATCGTGTTGGAGGTTTTCCAGATGAGTGAGGCGAAAAAAACACTGGGATCCTCCCTGATGACGATTCGGGGGGTAACCAAATCCTTCGGAACCAACTCAGTGCTGAAGGGGATCGATCTGGACATTGCTCGGGGAGAAGTGCTGGCGCTGATCGGCGGCAACGGCGCGGGGAAGAGCACCCTGATGAAGATCATCATGGGCATCTATACGCTGGATGAAGGCGAGATCCGGATGGACGGGCAGCCCGTCCGCCTGGGGAAGCCGGCGGCTGCACTTTCGCAGGGCATCTATCTCGTGCCCCAGGAGCCCCTGCTGTTTCCGAACATGACCGTGCGGGAAAACATCCTCATGGGATTTAAGGAAAAGAATTCCGAGCTGCAGAAGCGGCTGGAAAACCACATGCACGAGCTGGGTTTCACGCTGAATCTGCAGCGAAAAGCCAACACCCTTTCCATTGCCGAGCAGCAGCTGGTGGAGATCCTGCGGGGGCTCATGCGGGAAGCGCGGATGCTGATTCTGGATGAGCCAACCAGCGCCCTGACCTTCGGGGAGGTGCAGAACCTGTTCAAGGTCGTGCGGGACCTGAAAGCCCGGGGGATCAGCATCATCTACATTACGCACCGTCTCAATGAAGTATTTGAGATCGCGACGGACGTGGCCATCATGCGGGACGGCCTGATAACCCTGCAGGGACCGGTGGAGAAATTCACCCGGGAGATGCTGATCCGCGGCCTGCTGCCATCTGACGCGGCGGTGGAAGCCCTGGAACACAGGACGGTTTCCGAGCCGGCCGCGGCCGGGAAAAAGCCGGTGCTGCAGGTGCAGGGCCTGTCCGGATACGGATTCAGCGATATCACCTTCGACCTGTATCCGGGGGAAATCCTGGGGATTGCCGGCGTGGTCGGCGCCGGGAGGACGGAGTTGATTTCCACGATCTTCGGGCGCGATAAGGTACTGAAGGGGAAGGTCCTTCTGGACGGAAAGGATATTACCGGGCTTTCCACGAAGCAGATCCTGAAGGAAGGCATTAACTTCGTGCCGGAGGACCGGCATTATCACGGGCTGTTCAAGATCCGCTCCGTGGCTTCCAATACCACGTCCGCCCTGCTGAATACGAAGGAGATCGGGCAGGTGGACGTGAACCGGAAAAAGCAGAATGCGATCGCGAAGAAATATACGGATGAATTCCGGACCAAAATCGTCACCCTGGAAGATCTGCTGGGCAGCCTGTCGGGCGGGAATCAGCAGAAGGTGGTCATCGCCCGCGCGCTGTCCACGGCGCCGAAGGTGGTGATTCCGGACGAGCCCACCCGCGGCATAGATGCGGCAGCCCGGGCGGACGTCTATAAGATCATTCAGCAGCTGAAGGAGACCGGCGTGGCCGTCCTGATGGTGTCCTCGGACATCGAAGAGGTCGTGGAACTGGCAGACCGGGCGATTACCGTATTCCAGGGCCGGATCAACGCGGAGTTCCGGAAGGATGAAATCAATCAGGACGCGCTGACCAGCGCCTCCTTCGGGATTGTAAAGAAGGGGGGCATGGCGGGATGAGCAAGGTCAGAAATCTGTTCAAAGCCCGGTGGATGTCCAGCCTGATCTTCCTGATCCTGCTGTTTCTGATCACCGGGGCCGCGGATCCAAAGTTCCTGCAGTATGATAACATCATCAACTGCTTTAACTCCGCAACCATGTATACGCTGCTGGCCATCGGGATCGCGTTCGTGATTATGACCGGTGAAATCGACGTTTCCATCGGGGCGACCATGGGGCTCACGGCGGCGGTGACGGGTCTCATCGCCCAGCAGGACGGCGGGATTCCGCGGATGCTGATCACCTGCATCCTGATCGGCATCTGCACCGGCATCGTCAACGGGCTGGGCGTTGCGGGCATCGGCGTGCCCTCCCTGATCTTCACCCTGGGAACCAACAGCGTGATCCGCGGCATCCTGTTCCTGACCTCGGGCGGGCGGACGGTTGAAAACTTCAACGCGCCGCTGGCGGGGCCGGCCAACCAGGTGCTGTTCGCGGGGATTACAACCTATTATGTGATCGCGGTGATCCTGGTGGTCATTGCGCACTTCGTGACCAGCCGGACCCGGCGGGGAAAGTATTTCATCGCGGTGGGCGACAATCCGGGAGGAGCCAATCTGGTGGGCATTTCCACCTTCTGGACCAAACTGGTGGCCTATATCCTCTGCGGAATCTTTGCGGGCATTGCGGGCTTCGTCTTTGCCTCCAAGTACGGGCAGGTCATGACGGTGGCGGGCAACGGATACGAAATGACAGCCATTGCGGCCTGCGTGCTGGGGGGGATCAGCCTCTCCGGCGGCCTGGGAAACATGGTGGGCGCGGCCATCGGCGCGGTGATCATGTCCTCCATCGGACGGCTGCTGGTGTTTATCGGTTTGTCTGCCACCTATAACAATACGATCACCGGCGTCATGCTGATCGTGATCGTGGTGGTGGATGCCCTGACCCAGCGGCGGGCCATCGAAAATGCCAGACGGAAGCGGCTTCTGTCCCGGACGTCGGAGGGAGGCGCGAAGGCATGAAAGCACTGAAAAAGATCTTTGCCCGCTGGGAGACCTTCCTGGTGCTGTTCCTGGTGCTGGAGTTCGTCGTCTTCGGGGCGGCGAATCCCAAATTCCTCCGGACCAACAGCATCATGAACGCGCTGGTCAACTACATCAGCGTCTGCATCGTTTCCCTGTTTGTCACGATGGTGCTGATTACCGGCGGTATCGATATCCAGGCGGCATCCATTATCGGGCTGACCAGTATCATTGAAGGCGTGCTGTGGAGCGACGCGGGATTCAATATCTGGCTGGCAGTACTGTGCGCGTTCGCGGCAGCCGCGCTGTGCGGCGCGCTCAGCGGATTCTGCGTCGCCTACTGTGGGGTGCAGCCCATGGTGATGACCCTGGGAGGCAGCTTCCTCTTTTCGGGGCTGGCCCTGGTGGTTTCCGGCATGAGCGC
>CADBTC010000146.1 GCA_902797445.1 uncultured Eubacteriales bacterium
AGCCATGATCGTCCCCCTTCTGATCGAACAGGTGCTGCAGATGGTCGTCGGCCTGGCGGACACCATGATGGTCAGCTACGCGGGGGAGGCCGTTGTGGCCGGCGTGGGTCTGGACACGATGGTTTATACCATTTTCATCTACCTCTTCACCGCCGTATCGGCCGGCGGCACCGTGGTGGTCTCCCAGTATATCGGCAGCAAAAGCCGCGAAAACGCGAACCTGGCGGCTTCCCAGATCTTTCATATCGCCGGGATTCTGTCCCTGGTCTGTACGGTGCTGATGCTCTGCTTCGGTTCAGCGCTCCTGCAGGCGATGTATCCGGAAACGGAAGAAGCGACCATGCAGGCCTGTCAGACCTATATGTGGATCGTCGCGCTCTCCTTCCCCGCCAATGCGCTGTACAACGCGGGAGCCGCTGTATTCCGCGCCATGGGACAGACGAAGATCACCATGTGGGTCTCCCTGATCGCGAATCTGATCAACATCGTCGGCAATGCGATCGGCATCTTCGTGTTCCGCGCCGGGGCCGCGGGGGTTGCCTGGCCCACGACGATCTCCTGGTACGCAGCCGCCCTGATCATGATCTGGCTGTGCGCAGGCGGCGCCTCCGCGCAGCGGCTTCTGCAGAAAAGGAAGCTCTCCGTTCCCAATCAGGTTCAGATCCGTTTCTCCCAGGCCATCCGTCTTTTCCCGGACATGGCGAAGCGCATCCTTGCGGTCGCCATTCCGAACTCCGTGGAAAACACGCTGTTCCAGGCCGCCAAGGTGGTCCTGGGCATGCTGGTTGCCACCTTCGGCACATCCCAGATCGCAGCGAACACAACCGGCCAGACTTTCTGGTCGCTGGCCGCCTGCATGGGCACAGCCATGAGTACGGTCTTCATCACGGTCATCGGTCAGTGTACAGGGTCCGGTGATATGGAGGCGACGGAATGGTATATGCGGAAGCTCACGCACCTGTCACTGGTGCTTGCGGTTATCTGGAATATCATGGTCATGATTCTGACCCCCGTCCTGCTTCCGCTCTATGACCTAACGGCGGAAACCAAACGCTTGATTCTGATCATTGTTGCCATCCACAATCTGTTCTCCGCTCTCGTTCAGCCCTTCGCCATGCCGCTTTCTTCCGGCCTTCGCGCGGCAGGAGATGTCAAATTCACCATGTGGGCTTCCATCTTCGCGACGGTCGTCTGCCGTACCTTCCTGTCGTTCCTGCTGGCCAAGTGGATGGGCATGGGGGTCATCGGCATCGCGCTGGCCATGGTCATTGACTGGTGCATCAAAGCCGCGCTGGACATCTGGCGGTTCCGCAGCGGCCGCTGGAAGGAAAAGCGCATTATCTGATAAGGCGCGGCATCATACGACGTTATGGTCTTCAGCAGAAGAAATCCGTTTTCGTCCTGCTCTGCCTTTTGGAATCATGGGTCATA
Organism: uncultured Eubacteriales bacterium; assembly: GCA_902797445.1. Classification (GTDB taxonomy): domain Bacteria; phylum Bacillota; class Clostridia; order Christensenellales; family Aristaeellaceae; genus Aristaeella. The sequence goes on from CADBTC010000146.1 coordinate 1,432, forward strand.
TTCCTCAGCTGTCCATCCCCAGCTGTGCGAACCGGCTGTCCGGGTCGTCCGGACGGGGGTATATGAAAAGGGACTGTCTTCGAGCAGCCTGAAAAGGCAATGGGAGACAGTCCTCTTTTGATCATGAAATCCCTGTGAAACGGAGCCCGGCGTGCCGTTTAATCCGTCCTGCCGTTCACCAGTCCATCAAAGCGGTTCCCTACGGAAAAGCTGGTCATTTTCCCCTGTATATGCTATACTTTCCGGCGGTTCTCCTTTGAACGGATATACGCTTCTTCAATCTTTTTTCAAGCAATCCGAATATCATAGTCCTGTAAGGCGGTGAGAAAATGAGAGTTTTACTGGCTGAAGACGAGAAAAGAATGGCTGCGGCGCTGGTCGCGCTGCTGAAGCAGGAAAAATACGACGTGGATCATGTGGAGGACGGCGCTTCCGCACTGACAGCGCTGGAAAGCGGCATGTATGATCTTGCCGTGCTGGACGTGATGATGCCCGAAATGAGCGGGTTTGAGGCCGCCCGACGCGCAAGAAGCCGCGGGGTCAGCACGCCCATTCTCATGCTGACGGCGAAAAGCCAGCTGGAGGATAAAGTGACCGGTCTGGACAGCGGAGCGGACGACTATCTGACCAAGCCTTTTCAGACGAAAGAGCTGCTGGCCAGGCTTCGCGCGCTGGGGCGGCGAAGCGCAAGCTTCCAGGACGGAACGCTGCAGTTCGGCGATCTGACGCTGGACACCTCCAAGGCGGCGCTTACCTGCGATCAGACGGGGCAGAACGTCCGGCTCAGCGAGAAGGAGCTGCGCATTCTGGAATATATGTTCGCGAACAGAGGGCAGATCATGACGCGGGAGCAGCTGGCCATGAAGATCTGGGGCTCTAAAAACGAGGCTGAATACAACAATGTGGAAGTCTATATGTCTTTCACCCGGAAGAAGCTGGCCTTTGTCGGCTCGAATGTGGAAATCAAGGCAGTTCGCGGCCTGGGATACGAATTGAGGGAGAAAAATGTTTAAACGGTCCCGGAAAAAGATCATTCTGGCAATCATGGGATCGCTGATCCTGCTGTTTGCCGTCACGCTTTCCGTCATTCTGCTGGCCAGCTACCGGGAAATCCGCCAGGAAAACAGGGCCATGCTGCAGCGGTATGTGGAACTGTACTACCTGGAGGGCGAAACGGTCAGCCCGGCCTCCGGAACGCCGGCTGACCGGCCGGTCCAGTCCGACGCGCCTGTGGGAGAACCGCCGGACAGGACCGGCGTGTCTGCGGGAAAAAGCCCCGGCATGCCTGATCTGCCCGCAGGAGAACGGCCAGGCACGCCCACAGGGGACCCGCCGGGCAGACCGCCCCTGGATCAGAAGCCGGATTACCAGCTGGCCACCTTCTATTCCGTCGTCTTTGACGAAGACGATTCCGTGATCGCGGTGGACAACGGAGAGAAGGATGTCTACAGCGAGGAAGAGCTGACCGGCATCGCCGGGGACATTCTGGCCAGCGGCAGCGCATCCGGCCGGTCCGGCACCCTGACCTATATTGTTGACCGCAGGCCGAATTATACCCTGGTGGCCTTTATGGACAATACGGTGTCGGAGAGCGGCCTGAGCACGCTGCTCCGCAACGTGCTGACCGTCGGCGGCGCCGCCATTCTCATCATGTTCTTCCTCTCCCTGTATCTGTCCAAAAGGATCATCCGTCCCCTGGAAGAAAACGACCAGAAGCAGAAGCAGTTTATCTCCGACGCCAGTCACGAGCTGAAAACACCCCTTGCGGTCATTGGCGCCAACGCTGAAATGCTTTCCCGGGAGATCGGGGGAAACGAATGGCTGGCCAACATTCAATACGAAAATGACCGCATGGACGGGCTGATCAGGCAGCTTCTGGATCTCTCCCGGGCGGAGAACGCGGAACCGCAGATGGAACCGGTGAATTTTTCACGCATTGTCACAGGCGAGGAACTGGCTTTTGAGATGCTGGCTTTTGAGCAGGGAAAAACGATTCAGAGCGATATGGAGGAAGGCGTGCAGCTGACCGGCAATTCCACGCAGCTGACCCAGATCGTATCCATCCTGCTGGACAACGCCATCCGGCATGCCGAAGGCTCCGAGATCGGCCTGACGCTGAAGCGTCAGGGACACGCGGCCGTATTGACCGTCATCAATGACGGCGAGGCCATTCCGCCTGAAAAGCTGACGCATCTCTTTGACCGCTTTTATCGGGTGGATGAAGCCCGAACCGATAACGGGCATCACTATGGTCTGGGACTGTCCATCGCGAAAGCCATTGCGGAAAAGCACGGCGGGAGCATCTCCGTCTCCTGCAGCGGCGGAAAGGTCCGGTTCACGGTTTCCCTCCCGATCAAAAAAAGATGATGCGAACTGGATGTCAGGCCTTGTAGCCGACACCACGGTTCGCCAGAAAAAATCTTTTCAGGTTTCTTCAATCTATCTTCAAGGAAGGCGCGGTATCCTTTCCCTGTCAACAGCAAGGGACAGCGTCCCGGCTGCTGATCTGAAGAGATGAAAGGAGCGATCCCCATGAAGAAAATGCTCAGTATCCTGCTCGTATTCACCATGCTGTTCTCCGTCACCGCGTTTGCGGACGGCGGCCCCGGCGGGACCCCTCCCGATGGCATGCCTCCCGGAGCTCCTCCCAGCGGAGAGATGGGCACGCCGCCCGATGGAACGCCGCCCGACGGCGCTCCAAGAAACGGTGGATTTGGGGGCGGCACGCCTCCCGGAGGAGCCACCTCATCCTTTGAATATACGGCTGCCAATGAAATCACAGCAGCAGCGGAACAGGCCGATCAGACCTATTCTTCCGACACCGCGGACGAAAGCGCCTTGATCGTAAACACGGAGGACGCCGTAAGCATCGTGAGCCCCACCGTCACCAAAACAGGGGATTCCAACGGCGGCGACAACTGCAATTTCTACGGCCTGAACGCCGCGGTGCTGGTGATGGGCGGTTCTTCCACCACCATCACGGGCGGTACGATCGAATCCTCCGCCTCCGGCGCCAACGGCATCTTCTGCTACGGCGGAAACGGCGCCTCCAACGGCGCGGGCGGAGACGGCACGACGGTGACCATCAGCGATACGGTTATCACCACGACGGGCAGCGGCTCCGGCGGCATCATGACCACGGGCGGGGGCATCACCTACGCGAATAACCTGACGGTGACTACCTCCGGCGGCTCCTCGGCCCCCATCCGCACGGACAGGGGCGGCGGGACCGTCGTGGTGGACGGCGGAACCTATACCTCGAACGGACTGGGATCCCCGACGATCTACTCTACCGCGGACATCACCGTGAAGAACGCGGTGCTGGTTGCCAACCTGTCCGAGGGCGTGTGCATCGAAGGCATGAACGCCATCACGCTTGAAAACTGCGACATGACCGCCAATAACACATCCATGAACGGAAAAGCCACGTTCCTGGACACCATCATGATCTACCAGTCCATGAGCGGCGACGCGGACAGCGGCACCTCGTCCTTCACCATGACGGGCGGCAGCCTGACCAG
>CADBTC010000147.1 GCA_902797445.1 uncultured Eubacteriales bacterium
GCGCGCTGGTCAGGTTTGACGGCATTTCCTTCGAAGAGGCCGCTGTCGTTGAACCGATGGGTGTCGCGGTGGATATGGTGGAAACCGCCGACATCCGCCTGAACGATCACGTGGTGGTATACGGTGCGGGCCCGATCGCGCTGCTTGCCGTCCGGCTTGCCCGGCTGAAAGGCGCCGGAAAAATCACGGTGCTTGCGCATTCGCACTCCAAAGCCAGGATCTCCCTGGCTGAATCCTATGGCGCCGACAGGATCATCTGCACGGATGTATCCGAACCGTGCGAAGCCCTGCGCGGCGAGCAGGTCGACCGTGTGCTGGTGACCACCCCGCCGTCAACGCTGGCCGATGCTGTCGAATTTGCCTCCTTCGGCGCCGTGATCAGCATGATCGGCATTGCGAAGACGAGGGAGGAAAGCCGCTGCACCCTGGACATCAACCGGATGCATTTCAAGCGTCTGCAGCTGCGTTATTCCTTTGCCGCTCCCGCGCTGTTTTTCCCGCTTTGCATCGACATGATCAAAAACGGACTGGCAGATGTCAAGCCGCTCATCAGCCACAGATTCCCGCTCGAACAAATGGATCAGGCCATGCGGCTCTGCCGCGACGATAAAGCTTCCGCCGTCAAAGTGATGATGGTCAGGGATTAAAAGAGAGCAGAACGGGGATTGTGAAGAAACAATTGTCAGGAGCGTCAGATCGGTACGGCAACATATCTGCAGCTGCAGGGAGGCGTATTACGATTGGAAGACAACGAATCAAATGAAAATGCAAAAAAGACCCCGGACATCGGACCGAAGACGGAAGGAAATGGCCCCCGGGTTGATGTCATCAGCCTGATCCGGATGATCGCCGAAGTGGCGTCCGGAAATCAAACACCGAAACAGGCGGCGCAGGCGTTTGCGAAGCCTGTATGGCTGGCCGCGACTGTTTATGCCAGGGATACAGCGGCCGAGTCTATTGAACGCGGGTTCTCCGCGATGGAGCTTCAAAGCCTGAACCGGGATGATTTTGCAAAACACCTGGTCGATGAGTCGGTCAGGGTGGGAAAAATCATCCGGCAGTACATGACCCGAGAAATCGACGAACAGGAAATGGTGAAAAAGCTGGGCGGCGGAGAAATCCGGGAAATGACGGAAAAGGTGTTGTCCGCGCTGGGTATTGACAGTAAGCTCGGGCTGGGCAGTATGTCAGAGGTGATGAAGCTCTCCCCGCTTGCCCTGGCCTTTACCGCATCTGCGGCCGCGTACAAGGAACTCCGGAAGGCGCTGGATGACCGGGCGCTTGCTGAGCGGGATCGGATCAGGACCGAAGCAGCATGCCGGGAGTCCATTGCGCTGATCAGACAGTATCGTCAGGAAATGGAACGGGTCGTGGATCAGTACCTGACCACACATCTGGAAACATTTGAATCGGGCTTCGCGGCCATGGATAAAGCCCTGATGGAGAACGATATCGACGGGTACATTAAAGGCAATGCGGAGATTCAGGCGATTCTTGGCTATCGTACGCAGTTTGCCAACCAATCCGAGTTTGACCAACTGATGGATTCGGATGACGCATTCAGATTATGAGGAGGACAATATGCCGCTGTTCGACTTGAATAACCTCAGAAAAGGATTGCAGCAGACCGCAGAGGGACTCAAAAAAACAGTTGCGGACGCGTCGGAGAAGCTGCCGGATGCCATCAGGCCGGAGAAGCTGGGTGATGCGGCAAAGAATATCGCACAGCTTGGTCAGGAAGCCTTCGAATCCCTGAGGTCAAAAGGCGAGGAAACGTGGAGCGCAATGATGGAGAAGAAAGCGCAGTCGGCCAGCCCTGCCCCTGAAACGCCGATTGTATCAACGCAGACGGAATCTGTCCTTGCGGTCCGGGATGCGCTGAAAATCATTTACGGCCTGATTGCCGTCGATGGTGTTATCGTGCAGGAGGAAAAGGATAAGTTCCGTGAAATCGGCAAGGAACTGGATCCTTCGTTTTCATTCTATTGCAACGATCTGATAGCCGAATGCACGGAGGCGTTTGCAAAACCTGCCGAGGATGAGGAAGATTACTACGATACCGTCCATGATTATCTGGGAACGGTCATCCACGGGGAAACGGATCCGAAAAA
>CADBTC010000148.1 GCA_902797445.1 uncultured Eubacteriales bacterium
CAGCTGCCTGGGGGGGTCATATTGCTTTACGATGTTGAGAAATCAGGCCTTGGTTCTGCGGTGACGGCCGCCGTCGCTCTCGGAAGACTCTTCCGCGTCCGCGGTCATGTTTTCCGCGTCCGCTCCGGGGGCTTCCGCAGGCGCATCGGCGTCCGCGCCTTCCTTGTTATACAGCCGGCGGAGGGTTTCCGCCATCAGGTCGCTGTCCTGGGCGGTGTTCTCCGGCTGGCTTTCTTCCGCTCCGGACGCCTGGGAAGCGGTAACGGGGGAAGCGGAATCGGAACCGGAGACGATCTCGCTGCGGCGGTTGCGCCGGGGCTGGGTGCTGTAATCCCGGTAATTGGCCCCTTCCAGATGATCCATCGCCTGGCTGCTGTGACGCTTGTTCAGCCCCCGGCGGACGCCGCCGATGATGATCAGCAGCAGACCCAGCCCGGCGATCCCCGCCAGAATCCATTTGGCGGTCCCGGCGACGCTTTCCACCTGATCGGTCCAGGCGGGCAGCTTCTGGCTGTCCGTCAGATCCTCGTAGGTTTCCGGCCGCTCTTCATACCGGGGGGCCGGCGGCGTCACGATGGGCGCTTCCGTAGGTTCGGGCGTGGGCTGCTGATGGGAGACGCGCAGCTGGTTGCTGGAGAAGGTCAGCGTCTGGGACAGCTGATCCTTGCAGCTGGCGGTAAACTGGAAGATGCCGGGCATGCTGATGGCCATCTCCCGGGTAAAGGTGCGGCTTTCGCCGGCGGGAATGGAATCGAAGGTGTTGATAACCGTATCCACCGCCCGGACGGTAATGTTGGACACGTCCACGGCGCTTTCGTTTCGGACGGTGATGGTGAAGTGGACATTGCCGGGAATCGTGTAAACCACATCCCGGTCGGCCGTGGCTTCCAGACTCAGCACGATCTGCTGGGTGGGATCCGTGGCGATGACGTTGACCCGGCCGGTGGCGGTTTCGACCGGCTCGCCGGTGACATCGTCTGCGGAGACGGTGAACTGCAGATCCTGCGTCTCGGTAATGGTGATCTCCTTATCCAGAACCTCGGTTTTGCCGGCTTCCACGGTCAGGCCGCTGAAAACCTCGCCCAGGGCGGCGTCGGTGACCTTCACATTGGTGAAATCCACCGTGCCGGAATTCTTCAGGGTCAGGGTCAGCTTTACCGTCTCCCCGGGGGCGCCGCCCTTCTTGTCCGCCTTCAGGCTGGCGGAGAGCTTGACCTCCCCGTACTTGATGGTGGCGGATTCCACCTTCTGGGTATAGTTCTTTCCCCCGGCCCGGAAGGACACGGTGGCGGAGGAGGTCAGGTTTTTCCTGCCCATCTTGGTTGTAAAGGTATAGCTCTCCTTTCCGCCGGCCGGGATGGAATCGATGACCCCGGATTTGGAGGAGATGGAGCTGTTTTCCTTAATGGTGACCCTGGTCACCTCCACGCCGGAAGGATTCTCGATCTCGTAGGTCACGGTGACCTCCTGATCCTTCTGGGCCGTGGTGGGCTTGATGTCCCGGGTAATCTTCAGCTCGGGGGTGCCGCCGGTATAGATGATTTTCTTGGAGAAATTTTTGGCCTTGTAGACCAGCTCTCCCTCGGCATTATAGATGGAATAGCGGACCTTGAAGGTAATCCGGCCCGCGTCCAGCTGCGCCTGGTTCACCTTCCATTTTCCGCTCCAGGATTTGGTGGTTCCGACGGTCAGGGTGGGGGAGCCGAACTCCTCGACCTGCTTATTGTCGGGATAATACAGGGTCACCGGGCCGGGGAGATCGCTTTCCCCCGCGTTGGTGACGGAGATATTGACCGTAATCTCCTTGGGCGCGGCAAACTCGTTGGTTTCCAGCGCCATGGCAATCGTCAGCGGGTCGTCCCCGTCGGCGGCCAGCGCCGCGCCGCCGCAGCACAATGCCAGCAGCAGGACCGCTGCCAGCGAGACAAGCCAAAGTGTCCTCTTCATCGATGTTCGGAATCCCGTCCGGATCCCTGCCCCCTTTCCTGATAATACAGGAGATGGTTCTTTCCATGATATTCCCGCGCGTATACCAAAAGAATATAAACACAGGAAATCGAGCCTATTGTAGCGGGAAAGGCCGGCGCTGTCAAGAAAAAGACGGATTTACAGCGGGGTCCGGACGGGAAAACCTGAAAAAAAGGGGCAAAACTGCCCCCAAAGGGCTGAAAAACAGGAAAAATCCAAACAAAACGCTTTACGGAAGGCGCACCGGTGGCTATAATAGGCGGCGTGAAAGCGAAAGCTTTGCAGATTTTGATAATGGAGGAAAAAGGAAATGAAAAAGCTGATTGCGTTTGCGCTGGCGCTGTCCCTGTGCCTGAGCGTGTTCGCCTTCGCCGG
>CADBTC010000149.1 GCA_902797445.1 uncultured Eubacteriales bacterium
AAGGCCGCGGGGCTGAGCCAGAAGGCGCTGGGCGTCATCCTGCGGGTGCCGGAAAGCACGGTGGCCCGGATGGAGCTGGGCGAGGTTACGGAGGAACGGGCGGAGACCATTATCCGCCGGATTCACGGGGAGCCCAGGCATGCGGGACAGGGGACCACCCGGCGGGTCAAGAAAACCCTGCAGGTGCTGCTGGGCCGGCAGATCCGGGAAGCCCGGGAGGCGGCGGATCTGAGCCAGAAAACGCTGGGGGATCTGACGGGATTCCCGCAGAGCCGGATCAGCCTCATCGAGCGGGGGCAGGTGGATGAAGCCACTACAGCGGACATCCTGAAGGCCATCGAGGACGAAATGGCCAGGCGGGAGGCGGAAGAAGCCGCCCGGCTGGAAAGGGAGGCCGCGGAGGCCGGGAAAGACATCCCAATGGATCCCTGATGGACAGGCAGAGCGTTCGGAGGAAATCCTTCGGACGCTTTTTCATTCACAAAAAAGTAACAAAATGAAACAAATTAATAAAAACTTGTTGACAGATGAAACAATAAAGCGTATAATAGCGTCAGATCGGAGGGGAGCGCATGAAGGAGAGGACGTCCGAGGGGATTGAGCGATACGCCAGGGCTATTCGGGAGGGCCGCAGCGCGGCGGGCCTGAATCAGCAGCAGATGGCCGACCTGGTCGGCGTCAGCCGGGCCGCGGTGGCCGGATGGGAAATAGGGCACAGCCGTCCGGATCTGGACGCGGTTCCCCGGATCTGCAAAGCCCTGGGGATCAGCCTGGCTTCCTTCTTCGGGGTAAAGGAAGGGATCACCCGGGAGGAGCGGAGCCTGGTGAAGACGTACCGGGCCATGGAGGAAGCCGACCGGCAGGCCATCCGGTGGCAGGCCGAAGCCCTGATGCAGCGGCGCAGGGCCTTCCGGGCGGAGGAGCTGAAAAGCCGGGTGGTTCGGATATACCGCAGCGACCTGAGCGCGGCGGCCGGTTTCGGCGGGGCGCTGGACGCGGAGCGGGGCGAAAAGGTCTGGCTGATCGCGGACGAGCGGACGGGCCGGGCCGACGAAATCATTTCCGTTAACGGGCACAGCATGGAACCCACCTTTCAGGACGGGGACGAGGTGCTGGTGGAGCACACGGACAGCCTGCGGGAGGGCGAGATCGGGATTTTCCTGGTGGACGGGGAAGGATACATCAAGGAATACCGGCGGGAAGGGCTGGTTTCCCATAATCCGGCCTATCCGATGATGCGCTTCAGCGAAGGGAACGACATCCGGTGCCTGGGCAGGGTGCTGGGGAAGGTGCGGCCGGAGCAGTGGCCCACGGAAAGCCAGATGGAACTGCTCAGCGAGATGCGGCTGTGACAGGTGCATAAGCGTTGAAAAATAAGGTATAAATGACAGATGCGCCGGCCGTCGGAAGACGGCGCGCCGGGATCCGGCAGGGCGCGGGCAGGATGATCGGTAACGGGAAGACTGATAAAAAGGAGAGGGCGGTCATGTATCAGCGGATGAATATGAAAACGATTCGGGAAATCAACAGCAGGCTTTATTTCGGATCCGCGGGGGCGCAGGCTTCCGGCGACGTGGCGCCCTGGCAGTATGTGGAAATGAGTTACAACCGGGTCGGCCTGCAGGCGCCGGCGTACGTGCCCCCGCTGGATACAGTGGAGGATGCGGACATCTGGATGTGCCTGGACGCGCGGATGAATTACAAGATGCGGGAGGCTCCCCTGGCGGTGTGAGTCTTTGGGGGGCATCCTCTTCCATACAGAAAACCGGCGGCGATGGTTTCCATCGGAGGATGGGGACCGGCCGCCGGTTTTGGTGTATCCGGAAAACCGTGCATTTTAACTTGCATCTTTCCCGGAAATCCCCTATAATAAAAGCGGTTTCCGAATGACGTGACGGGAGGGCTCCCGGCGATCACAAAAAGGAGGAAGACTCAATGAAAAAATGGGCGGGTATTCTGTTAACGGTTGTATTGCTGTGCGTCGCGTGCTGCGCCAGCGCTGCGACGGAAGTGCACATCTGGCACACCTTTACGGAGGATCAGCAGGCGACGCTGCAGGGTCTGGCGGATGCGTTTAACGCCAGCCAGAGCGACTACACGGTCATCTTGGACTCCCAGGCCTACAGCGGATTCACCGACGCGGTGTATCAGGCGACGGCCAACGGCACCGGCCCCAGCATCATATTCAACTACGGTTCCGAAGCGGCCAAGTACGTGCCGGACGGCAAGGTTGTGGATCTGAAGCCCTATATTTATGACGAAGAGATCGGCATGAAGGACATTTATGAGTCCCTGCCGGCCGCGCTGAAGGCCGAGGTGGAAGGCTTCGAAAAGGAAGGCATCTACTATCTGCCCAGCTACACCACCGGCCCCGTTCTGTTCTACAACAAGACCATCTATGACGAAATGGGCTTCGAGCCCCCCAAGACCTGGGAAGAGCTGGGCGAGCAGGCGAAGGCCATTTACGAAGCCAAGGGCATTGCCGGCTACTCCGGAGCCGACGGCCTGACCGACCTGATGCAGTCCCTGATCCTGCAGAGCGGGAACGGCTACATCGACGTGGAGAACAAGAAGGTCCTCTTCGACACGGATGAATTCCTGAAGTGGCTGACCTGGTACGGCGAGAACGTGCAGAACGAATACTTCCTGGACGGCCCCACCATCAGCGACTACATTTCCGCCGACTTCAACGCCGCCAACGTGGCGTCCTATTCCGGATCCTGCGCGGGCCTGCCCTACATCGAGCTGGAGAACTTCTCCTGCGCGCCGCTGCCCCGCTCCATCAATACCGAATGGTATCCTTCCTGGAACCGCGGCCCCATCGTGTTCGACAAGGGTGAGGACGTGAACAAGGGCGCCTACCTGTTCGTCCGGTTCATGCTGCAGCCCGAGAATGAGACGACCTGGGTCAAGGCGGTCAACGCCCTGTCTCCCTACGGCGCCACCAAGGAGTGCGACGCCTACAAGGCCTACACGGCTGATCTGAACATTTCGCTGCAGGCGCTGCAGGCCAACCTGGATGTGGCCGGCGCTCTGCCGAACATCACCGGTTCCGCCCAGGTCCGCGATGCTCTGAAGGAAACCGCCCAGAAGGTTGGCGGCGGCGTCGATCCTGCGGAACAGCTGAAGATCCTGGTGGATACTTGCAACACGGCCCTGCAGGGCAAATAATACATCCCACGAAGAAGGAGGCTGCCGGACGAGGGTTCTGTCAGCCTCCTTCTTTATTCCGCGAGGGCTTTCGAAACGGTCCCTATGCGGCTGAAAAACCGAGATCGGGCGGCATGGCCGCACGGATCGAACAAAACGGACAAGAGGAAGAGGTGTCTGCCCCATGCGCGTTCGGCTTGATCATGTTACAAAACGGTTTGGCTCATTTACAGCGGTAGAGGATTTCAATGCCACCCTGGAGGACGGGGAGCTGGTATGCCTGCTGGGCCCTTCGGGATGCGGCAAATCAACGCTGCTGAACATGCTGTCCGGCATTCTGCCGCTGACGGAGGGAAAAATCTGGTTTGACAAGGACGATGTGACCAAAGTGCCGCCGGAAAAGCGGGGGGTGGGCCTGGTATTCCAGAACTACGCGCTTTATCCCCATCTGACCGTGCAGGACAATATCTGCTTCCCGCTGGAAACCCAGCGGGTGCCGAAAAAGGACCGGATCGAGCAGGCGCAGGAGATCGCCAAGCTGGTTCATGTGGACATGCTGATGCACCGGCGTCCCGGGGAGCTGTCCGGCGGACAGCAGCAGCGCGTGGCCATCGCCCGGGCCCTGATCAAGAATCCGCGGCTGCTGCTGCTGGACGAGCCGCTGTCCAACCTGGATGCCCGGCTGCGCCTGGAGATGCGGGAGGAAATCCGCCGCATTCAGCAGCGCACGAAGGTGACCGCCGTTTTCGTGACCCACGATCAGGAGGAAGCCCTGGCCATTTCGGACCGGATCATCCTGATGAAGAACGGGATCACCCAGCAGAACGACCTGCCCCAGGCCCTGTACGACAACCCGGCGAACCAGTTCGTGGCCAGCTTCCTGGGCAACCCGCCCATCAACTACATCCCCGGCCGGATGCAGGACGGAGCTTTCCTGGCGGACGGGGCCGCGGAGCCGATCCGGATGCCGATCTTTCACGGCGTACCCGATGGGAAAAAGGTGGTGCTGGCCGTTCGGTCCGAAGCCTTTACCACGGAGGAGAATGGCCCCATCCCCGCGGAGGTCAGCCGGGTATACACCATGGGCAAGGAGGAAATGGCTTGGCTGCAGATCGGGGATATAGAGTTCCGCGCGTATATCGACAACGAGGAGGGGCTGGTGCCCGGAAAGCAGATTCGCCTGAACGTACGCCGGCGCGGCGTATTCGTGTTTGATCCGGAAAGCGGGGAGAGGCTGGCATGAAGAAGCAAAGCACGGACCGGGATATGATTTTCCGGGGAAGGTTCGAGGTGATCGAGCCCTACCTGTATCTGCTGCCCTTTATGCTGGGGGTCGTGGTGTTTACCCTCTATCCCGTCATTAATGTGGTGCTCATGTCCTTTAAGCAGGACTACAGCATGCTGACCCGGGGGTTCTCCTCCTGGGGATTCGGAAACTATCAGAAGACCCTGACGGACGCCAATTTCTGGCAGGCGATCCGGAACACGCTGCGGTATGTGCTGCTGGTGGTGCCGATTTCCCTGGTGCTGGCGCTTCTGATCGCCAACTTCCTGAACCAGAAGCTGAAGGGCTCGGCTGTCTATCAGAGCATCTTCTTCCTGCCCATGGTCACCAGCGTCACGGCGGTGGGCCTGGCCTGGAAATTCATGTTCAACAACCGGGGCGTGATCAACTACTTCCTCAGCTTTTTGGGCGTGAAGGCGATTCCCTGGCTGCGGTCCAGCCAGATGGGGGCGTACAACATGACCGCGCTGGTCATCTTCGGCATCTGGAACATCATGCCCTTTACGATTATCCTGCTGCTGTCCGGGCTGCAGAACATCGATCCCCAGTACCGGGTAGCGGCGAAGGTGGACGCGGCCTCGGATGTCCGGATTTTCTTCCGGATCACCGTGCCGCTGCTGGCCCCGACGATCTTCCTGGTGGGCATCGTCAATACCATCAGCTGCTTCAAGGTCTTTTCGGAGCTGTATCCGCTGTTCGGCGGGAACCCGGGAGCCATGGGCAATCTGTATACGGTGGTCTATTATATCCGGACCAGCATGATGACCTATCAGGATTACGGGGTGGCGTCAGCCGCCGCGCTCATCCTCTTCGGATTTATCGCCGTCTTTACCTTCGCGCAGAACGGCATCCGGAAGATCACCGAGAGAAGGAAGGTGAGATAAGATGCGCCATGTATATCGGTTTTTCATCTATCTTTTTCTGACGGTCATGGGGCTGATTATGTTCCTGCCCTTCCTGTGGATGTTCCTGTCCGCCTTTAAGACCAGCGCGGAGGTGACCGCGTCGCCGCCGGTGTGGATTCCGTCCTCCTTCAGCCTGATCAATTTTCAGCTGGCCTTCGAGAAGGCGCCGTTCCTCCGGTACTTTATCAACTCGGTGGTCGTGATGATCTCCAGCGTCCTCGTGACGACGGTGACCTCCATCCTGGCGGCCTTCGCCTTCTCCCGGCTGCGGTTCCCGGGGAGGCAGACCCTGTTCAGCATGCTGCTGTCCATGATGATGATCCCCTTCGAGATGCTGATCATCACGAACTATACAACGGTCATCGACCTGGGGATTTACGACACCATCTGGGCGCTGATCCTGCCCTTTACCAGCTCCATCTTCTACACCTATATCCTGAAGAACTTCTTCGATACGGTGCCGGAGAGCCTGTACTGGTCCGCCCGCATCGACGGGGCCAGCAACTGGCATTACCTGTGGCGGGTGATGGTGCCCATGGCCCGGCCCTCTCTGACGACGGTGATCCTGCTGAACGCGCTGGCCAGCTGGAACAGCTTCATGTGGCCCATGTACGTCATTATCAAGGACACCAACCGGACGCTGCCCTGGGGCCTGCAGGTCTTTACCACGGAGGCGGGCTCCAATCCCGAACAACAAATGGCAGCCTCCACGGTGGTGGTGCTGCCGATGATTATCCTGTTCCTGTTCGCCCGGAAATACATCGTGGGCGGGGTGGCCAGAGGCGGCCTGAAGGGGTAAGTCAGAAAAACGTTATTCACCCTGCTCCGGAGGGAGCATCGCGTCGAGGTCCTGCAGCATACGCAGGGCCTCTTCTTTATCCTTCACCGTGGCGCCGCAGGCCTTCGGATGCCCGCCGCCCCCGTATTTGAAGGCGATGGGGCTCACATCCAGGAAGACGGAGCGCAGCTCGCAGACGACGCCTTCCTCGCTCTCGGTGAAATTCGCCCAGATCTCCACCCCCGCGATATCGGACATGACGCTGACCATGCCGCGGGATACGGTGAAGAAATCGGTGTGGAGGGACTGAAAGGTCTCCCGGTCGGTATAGATATAGGCGGCGCCCCGGGGGGTGCGCCGGATCCGGCTCGTGAAAGAAGCCCGCATCTGTACTTCCTCCATGGGAAGGGCGTACAGATCCCGGTACAGGGCGTTGGTATCCAGCCCGTGGGAGAGCAGATTCGCGGCCAGGCGCAGGGTCCGGGGAGTCGTGGCGTCATAGCGGAAGCGGCCGGAATCCGTCACCATCCCGGCATAGAGCAGCAGCGCCGCGGAATCCGGCACACGCCAGCCCA
>CADBTC010000150.1 GCA_902797445.1 uncultured Eubacteriales bacterium
CGGGCTGGCGATTCCGATTGCCCAGGCCTTCGGGGCCAAGGATGAGCGGGAGCTTCGGCGCTGCGTGTGGCACGCCGCGGTGCTCGCGGGCGCGGTGAGCGTGATCTTCGCGGCTGCGTCCGCCGTGTTTTGCAAGCCGCTTTTGCGCCTGATGAATACGCCCGAGGAAATCATCGACGACGCGGCCGCCTATATCCGGATCATCTTCCTGGCGATTCCCAGCTGCGTGCTGTACAATATGGCCAGCGGCATTCTGCGCTCCGTGGGGGACAGCCGGACGCCCGTGCTATTCCTGATCCTGGCCAGCCTGGTGAACATCGTGCTGGACCTGTTCCTGATCCTGAAATGCGGGATGGGCGTGGAAGGCGCCGCCTGGGCGACCGCGGCCAGCCAGCTGATTTCCGGGGTCGGATGCGTCCTTTTCATGATCCGCTATTTTCCGATTCTGCATCTGAAAAAGGAAGACCGGGTTTTTTCCGGAAAGCTGGCCCGGAAGATGCTGGGCATCGGCCTGCCGATGGGGCTGCAGTTTTCCATTACCGCGATTGGCTCCGTGATGGTGCAGTGGTCCGTCAACGGGCTGGGGGTCAACGCCGTGGCCGCCGTCAGCGCCGCGGTGAAGCTGTCGGCCTTCTTCTGCTGCGTGTTTGACGCGCTGGCTTCCGCCATGGCCACCTTCGCCAGCCAGAATATCGGCGCCCGGAAGCTGGATCGGGTGGGACAGGGCCTGCGGGCTGCCGCCCTGGTGGGCATCGCGTACTGCCTGGCGGCGCTGGGCGTGGTGCTGCTCTTCGCCCGGAACCTGCTGGGCCTGTTTATCGACGCGGGAGCGGAGGCGGAGGTGATGGAGAAGGGGGTTCGCTTCCTGACCATCAACGCTTCTTTCTATATCCCGCTGCTGTTTGTGAACATCGTGCGGCTTTGCATCCAGGGAATCGGCTATACCCGGGTGGCGATGATCGCCGGGATGTTCGAGATGATGGCCCGGACCGCCGTCGCGCTCTTTGTGGTTCCCGCCCTGGGCTTTACCGGCGCCTGCTTTGCGAATCCCGCTGCCTGGGTGATGGCGGATCTTTTCCTGATCCCCTGCTATTTCTGGATTATGCGGAACCTGCGGGGCCGGCTGCTGCCCCAGGCCCTGCCCGAGGAGGAGCAGATCGGCGCTTTCGCGCCCGCCGGGCAGGCGCAGGGAGCCGCCTTTGGGACGGAGACGTCCCGGCTGCTGCTGCGGCGCTATCGCCGGGGCCGCACCCGGAGAAGGGTTCGCAGCACGGCCATCTGACGGGGCCTTCATTGCCGGACAGGCATTCTTTGCAGACATAAGCGCATGAAATCATCCATAAGCCGGGGAACCGTGACGGTGACCCCGGCTTTTTTTGCGCGCTTTGCGGCAAAAGGCAAATCCTTCCGAAAAAAATGTGGCGAAATACCTTGACAGGCGAAGTAACAAGATGTATGATATACTCACCCAAGCGAAAGGAGGGCTGCCCATGGCATTATCAGCGGACCTGCTGAGAGGGTATACGGACACCATTATTCTGAACCAGCTGGCGGAGACGGACAGCTACGGATACGAGATCAACAAGCGGATTACGGAGCTGTCCGGCGGCAGGCTGGAGCTGAAGGAAGCCACGCTGTATTCGGCTTTCCGAAGGCTGGAAAACAGCGGGTATATCATCGCCTACTGGGGGGACGAGAACACAGGCGCTCGCCGGCGGTATTATTCCATCACCGTTACCGGGCGGGATAAGCTGGCGGAAAGCCTCAGCCAATGGCGGGAAACCCAGGATACCCTGAACGCCCTGTTGAGTCAGACCCGGAAAGCGCCGGTGCTGCGGGATTCCCGCGGCGGGGAGATTCCGGTCATTCAAGTGGAGGAATAAGATGATGAACGAAAAGGTTACGAAAATTGTCGATCTTCTTTTCCAGCAGATCGCTCCTTCCGAGGAGGTTCAGGCCCTGCGGGAGGAAGTGCTGAACAACTGTCAGGACCGTTTCAGCGATCTGATCCGCAGCGGGCTGAGCGAGGAGGAAAGCCTGGCCGCGGTGGCGGAAAGCCTGGAGGGCATGGACGAGGTGCTGAAGGAATATCCCCGGAAGGGGGACGGCGCCCCTGAAGCTTCCGGCGCTGCGGAAGCGCCTGCGGCCGGGGAGGAAGAACCGGAACTGGCTCCGGCCTACTCCGAGTTTTCTCCGGATCAGATCCAGGCCCTCGACGTGCAGCTGGCCGGCTGCGACCTGGAGGTGCTTCCCGGCGAGACGGGAAAATGCAC
>CADBTC010000151.1 GCA_902797445.1 uncultured Eubacteriales bacterium
CACCGGTTCGATGCTGAAGCAGAAGGTCATTCTTTCCTTTTCGCGGATCAGGTATTCGTCGTGGGTCCGGGCGCCCCAGCTGTCGTCTCCGCCGACGCCCATCTGGACTTTCGCCGCCCGGATGACGGTATAGAGGGGAGCGGGCAGTTCATTCGGATGGTCCGCATTCTCGATTTCGTGGGCCGTCCAGGGCAGGGCGCTGAATTCCATGCCGTCGCCCCGCAGCCGCAGGCCCCGGCCCCGGAAATCGGTGACCTCCGCCCAGCGGACCCCCGTCCGGTTGCCGCATTCCTGGGGCCGCAGGTAGGGCGTCATGTTCCCGGCGGCTGTGGTGGTAAAGATCCCCAGCCGGGCCCCTTCCTTCCGGTCAATATAGTTTTCCTCCGGCCCGTTGCCGTAATACCGGATCTGATCGAAATCCGCGTCGGTCTTGAAGCTGACGCCGAAGAGCGGCATCTCGTCCATCCCCTCCGCGGGATCATAGCGCAGAGCAATCTCCGTCCGGCCGCAGGGATGTACGGTCACGGTCATGAGGCAGAAGGCCATCCGGGCCGCCGGCAGCATCCACCAGTTCCGGAAGGTGACGCTGCCGTCCCCGTTCCGGGTCACTGTTTCCACATCCTCCGGCAGCGTGATGCCCATCCGTTCCGCCATCCGGGCATCCACCGGCGCGGCATACAGGTCCGCAATCTTCCACTGGGCATAACGTGCGGGCATGCCGTTCCCCAGGTCGTTATCGATAGGCGCGCGCCAGAAGACGGGCTTCGGCGGGGTCTTCAGCATTTCCCGTCCGCAGACGGTATAGGAGATCAGGGTTCCCTTCTCCTTGGAATACATGGCGGTGAATCCGTCCCCGAACACGCCCACGTTCCGGTCCCCTTCCGCGATGCGCAGCGCGGGCGCCGGCGCGGCGGCTTTCTGCGCGCCTTCCACCTTCCATACGCCCTGGCCCCAGGCGATCTCGTGTCCCCGGTCCGCCCAGGGGGTGTCCTTCTTCAGGCAGAAGGAAACCGTCAGGGCGTATTCGCCGGCCTTTTCCGGAATCGCGAACGGAACAGCAATGGTTTCCTCGCTCATGGGCGCGATGTCCGTTTCCACCCAGGCCCGGCAGATTTCTTCACCCTCCCGTTCCAGGATGACGACGCAGTCGAAATCCTTCGTGGAGCGGAACAGGTGCCGGTTCCGGATCAGGATCCCCTCCCGGGAGGGTTCCGCCTCGATATTCCGGTAATTGTATTTGACCTCCTGCATCTTCGGGGTGGGCGTCCCGTCCCCGAAGCAGATCCCGTTGCCGCTGAAATTGCCGTCGTGAGGCCGCTCGTCGCAGTCCCCGCCGTATCCGTATATTGTCCGCCCGTAGCGGTCCCGCCCTCGGATGCCCTGATCGATATAGTCCCAGATGAAGCCGCCCTGATACCGGGGCTCCTCATAGGCCAGCTGGGTATACCAATGCATGGCGCCGTTGGAATTGCCCATGCTGTGGGTGTATTCGCACAGGATGAAGGGCTTGTCCGGATGGGTGGCCAGGAACTCGCGGATCTTCCGCGCCGGGGTGTACATCTGGGTGTACATATCCGTGGTATCGATGTCGCAGCCCGGCCGGCCGTCGTAGGAAACGCCCTCGTAGTGCACCAGCCTGGTATCGTCCATCCGGCGGAAGGCGTCGCTCATCTCCCGGATCACCGTCCCGCCGTAGCTCTCGTTTCCGCAGCTCCAG
Organism: uncultured Eubacteriales bacterium; assembly: GCA_902797445.1. Classification (GTDB taxonomy): domain Bacteria; phylum Bacillota; class Clostridia; order Christensenellales; family Aristaeellaceae; genus Aristaeella. The sequence continues at coordinate 1,718 of CADBTC010000151.1, forward strand.
ATCAGGATGCAGGGATGGTTCTTGTCCCGCTCCAGCATGCTGCTGACCCGGTCCAGCATCATCTCCCGGTATTCCGCCCGGTCCCCGGGCAGGGTTTCAGGGGGCGTTATCTTCCCCTTATACAGCAGCTCCCACACCCCGTGGGTTTCCATATTGCATTCGTCGATCACGTACAGCCCCAGCTCGTCGCACAGCTCGTACAGCACGCTGCTGTTGGGATAATGGCTGGTGCGGATGGCGTTCAGGTTATTCCGCTTCATGGTGATCAGATCCCGCCGGATGGTTTCCGGCCGGACCGCCCGCCCGGTTTCGGCGCAGAAGTCGTGCCGGTCCGCCCCCTTGAAGACGATCCGCTGCCCGTTGAGCAGCATCAGCCCGTCCTTCATTTCGAAGCGGCGGAAGCCCACCTTCTGCCGGATCTTTTCGCATACCTCCCCGTCCGGCCCCAGGATCTGTATGTCCAGGTCGTACAGATTCGGGATTTCCGCGCTCCATTTCCGCGGCGCGGAAACCGGCATGGCCGCGGTTTTGCTGCCCGCGTCGATGTCGAAGGCGCATCCGGCGATTTCCTCGCTGCCGTCCATCAGGGCCAGCACGGCCCGGCTGCCGGCGGGCGCCTCGGTCTTGAGCTCGCATTCCAGCACCGCGTCCCGGTAAGCTTCATCCAGCAGCGTCCGGACCCTCAGATCCGTCAGGTGCGCCCTGGGAATCCGCTGCAGATACACATCCCTAAAAATCCCGCTGAAGCGGAAGAAGTCCTGATCCTCCAGCCAGCTGCTGACCCCGAAGCGGTACACCCGGCAGGCCAGCTTGTTCTCGCCTTCCTTCAGATAAGGCGTCAGCTCAAACTCGTCCGGCGTAAAGGAATCGGAAGCGAAGCCCACATAGTTTCCATTCAGCCACACGGCCACGCAGCTTTCCACGCCCTGGAAGCTGAGGATCACCCGGTCCCCCCGCCAGCTTTCCGGCAGGGTGAAGTATTTGGCATAGCAGGCCACCGGGTTGAAGAATTCGGGCACCTCCCCGATCTCCATGCCGTCGGTTCCGTCCCAGGGATACTGGGTATTGCAGTACTGGGGATGGCCGTAGCCCTCCATCTGGATATGGGCCGGCACCGGGATCTCCGCCCAGCTGCGGCAGTCGTATTCCGCGCTTTCGAATCCCGGGATCACCTGGGATTCATTCCGGGCATGGAAAAAACGCCAGGCCCCGTTCAGGCTCAGCCGAAGGGATTCGTCCGCCCCATCCAGGGCCACGTGGTCCGAATGGGCGTTCAGTCTGTTTTCCCGAAAATATCCCGGATCCGAAAGTCTGGAAAAGTCGAAACTCATGGTGCAGCATACTCCTTTATTTGTTTTATACTGGTTTCCCCGGCCCTGTTGCGGGCCGGACGCGAAAAAGGCTCACCGCCCCTTTTTCAGGGGGAGCGGTGAGTCGATTCGGTCATGATTGCCGGTTCCCGCTTACCGGATGCTCTCCACCTTGATGGTGTTGGTGTTCCCGGGCGCCCCGTTGATCTGCCCACCGGTCAGGACCACGTTGTCCCCCTTCTGCAGGTGCAGGATGTCCTTGGCGTAGGTCACATCCTGCCAGAACATGACGTCCATGCTGGTATAGGGCTCGGTGAGCACCGGCGTCACCGCCCAGCTCAGGTTCAGCTTCCGCCAGGCCTTCTCGTCGGTGGTGGTCCCGATGATGTTCACCGGGCCGCGGAAGCGGGAAACCATCCGCGCGGTCCGGCCGGAGAGGGAGTTCACCACGATGGCCTTGGCCTTCACGTCCACCGCCATGGCGCAGGTCGCGTGGGAAATGGCGTCCAGATTGTTCTTGATATGGAACTGGGTGGTCCGGAACCACTCGCCGTAATCGATGTGCTGCTCTGTGAACTCGGCGGTTTCCGCCATGGTCTTCACCGCCTGCACGGGATACTTGCCCGCCGCGGTTTCCCCGCTGAGCATGATCGCGGAGCTTCCGTCATACACCGCGTTGGCCACGTCGGAAATCTCCGCCCGGGTGGGCCGGGGATTCTGGATCATGCTTTCCAGCATTTCCGTGGCGGTGATGACCCGCTTGCCCAGCATCCGGCAC
>CADBTC010000152.1 GCA_902797445.1 uncultured Eubacteriales bacterium
ACCGGCCGGAAGCTTCTCAAAGGTCAGAAAGCTGATCGGCGTTCTGCAAAAATGTAATGGAAAGGCTGTCGTCGGGGACAGCGGCGCGCTGCTGTCTCCCGGAGCGGCAAAAGCCCTGGTGTACTGTGGCGTGCTGGCTCTGGCCGGCGTGCTTTTTCTTGGTATGTTTTTTATCGGGCCGTACATTTCCCGGGTTATTTCTGTCCTGGACCTGACACAGGCGCTGATGCTGATCCTTCTGGTTATGAGCTTTGTGATGGCAGTCAAGGATATCGTGACAGTGCTGTATACGGCCGATGATCTGGAACTCTTATTACCGATGCCTTTTTCCGCGGGACAGATCGTGGCGGCGAAGCTGGCTGTTACCTCTGTTTTTCCGGTGACGGTAAGCCTGATAGTCTTGAACGCGGTCTGTCTGGGACTCGGCATCCGCCAGGGAGCCGGTGCGTCGTTTATCATCGGAACGCTGCTCTCAAGTGTGCTGATCCCTGCCACCGGGATTTCCGCAGCAGCGCTGCTGGTGGTGATCCTGTTCCGGGTGTTCGGCTTTATCCGCAACCGGGATATCACTGTGGCTCTCGGAGGGCTGTTCACGTTTGGACTTTCCATCGCCTATATGATCATCAGCAGCCATCTTCAACAGGGCGGAGCGGATGCGGAAGCGTCGGCAGCTCTTCACGCGGCAGCCAATGTCTCCTCGGTATTTCCAAATATTTTCTTTATGACCCGGTTCATGTCTGAGGGAAGCATCCCTGCGCTGCTGCTCAGTCTGGCTGTTACGGCTGCTTTGGCTGCGCTGACCATGCTTGCTGTAAGGGCTTTCTACTTCAGTACTGCGCTTTCCATGCAGACCACAGGATCCGGCAAAAAGGCCGTATCAAAGGCTTCGCTTCGCAGCGGGAGAAAAAATGACGCGCTTTGGGCGCTGACTGTTTACGAAGCGAAGAGCTCACGGAGAAATCCGGCTTATATGATCTACGGGTTTATCATGAGCTTTCTATGGCCGGTACTGTTCGCACTCCCGTTTGTATTTGGCAACTCGTCCCTGCTTGGCGGGATTGTGTTTCCTCTGGAGCCCATACCGGCGCTGGCTGCTTCCGTTTCCTTCGGCATGGCTGCCTCCTGCTTTGCTTGCGGGTTCAACATTTTGCCGGGAACCGCCTTTTCCCGGGAAGGCGCCAGCTTTGCCGCTATCCGGGCCCTGCCGGTTGACCTCGGGGATTATTTCAGGAGCAAACGCAACTTCTCCCTGCTGGTCTGTTCCCTCGGCAGCGTGATGTATGTGCTTCTCCTCGGAATCGGCTGTATTGCGGCCGGCGTTATTCCCCTCAGAGGCATCTGGACCGTTCCGGCCGGCGCGTGTGTCTGCTTCCTCCTGAACCTGGTCCTTATCGATCTCATGCTCGTGAAAAATTCCGTTAAGCCTTATTTTACCTGGGACAGTGAAACGGAACTCTCCCGAAAGCTCGGTGCGGTAAACCTGGTTGCCATTTTGACCGGCGTGATCATGACCACAATCTTTCTGGCTGTCCTTACCCTGGCACCGGCGCTGCATAATCCCGCAGCAGAAAAAAGCATTCTGGCCGGATGCGCTGCTGTCGCATTGATTCTCCTTGCTCTGGCTCTCGCGATCGACCGCCGGGCAGGCAGGAAAGCCGCAAAAAATCTTATGGAACAGGAATAAGTCAATCTCACTTGAAAACCGGCCGGATTCAGAGCTCTTTATAGAACAGCATATCGTTTTTCATCCGCCTTATATGGTTCGCGGCAGCCTGCAGATTGCTTAATGCTTCGGCTGATATTGCCTTACGCCGATGTCCGTGCTGTTGTCGCTGTCAGCAAAATCCCACTTATTCCGCCAGACCGCTTCGATCTTCTTCCTGACAGCCGGGCGGATCAGCCAAAGCCCCACAGCAATCATCGAGAGGTCGACGATGCACGAGATGATGACGGCGGTCGTGACGCCCATATTCGCCATCTCACCGTTTTGAAGGGCAGGATTCGTGACAAAATACATCCAGTCGATCAAAAAATGCATGACAACGGTGACCATAATACTGCCGGTTCGCAGGAATACCGCGGCGTAAAGCAAGCCACTGCCTATGGATGCGACAGCCTGTACGATCCCTATAACGTTGCCTCCCCTGGCATTGCCCAGGTGCGACAGGCCGAAAACGACGGAAGT
>CADBTC010000153.1 GCA_902797445.1 uncultured Eubacteriales bacterium
CTTTCGGAAGCGGATCCGGGGCTTGACAGACTGCGCCGCATCGCTTATCATGAGCATCGCAACTGAATACCTTATCACGAGTGACGGAGGGATGGGCCCGATGAAGTCACGGCAACCGGCGGAATCCGCAAGGTGCCAAATCCCGCAGCGCGCGCGCCCCGAGAAGGGAAGCGCTGACAGATAAGGAGATTTTCCAAGGGAAATCCCCGCCTGGTTCGCGCGCAGAGCCAGGCGGTTTTCATTCAGGCGGAACTTTTTTACAGGGGAAAGCGGGAAGGGCTTTCCGGAACCGAAAGGAGCAGAATATGCGCAGACTTTTTACCTCTGAATCCGTGACCGAAGGACATCCCGACAAGGTGTGCGACCAGATCAGCGATGCGGTGCTGGACGTGCTGCTGGCCCAGGACCCGCAGTCCCGGGTGGCGTGCGAAACCTTTGCCACCACCGGGGTCGTGACCCTGATGGGGGAAATCACGACGGAGGGCTGGGTGGACTTCGCGGACGTGGCGCGGAAGGTCATCCTGGACATCGGATACGACAGCAGCGAGAAGTATTTTGACGGGAACACCTGCGCGGTCATGACCGCCATCCATGCCCAGAGCCCGGACATCGCCCAGGGCGTGGACCAGGCGCTGGAAGGCCGGGCGGAGGAAGCCAGGGAGACCGGTGCGGGGGATCAGGGTATGATGTTCGGATATGCCTGCGACGAGACGCCCGAGAGGATGCCCATGGCCATTGCCCTCGCGCATCGCCTGGCCCGGCGGCTGACGGCGGTGCGCAAGGACGGGACGCTGCCCTGGCTGCGGCCGGATGGCAAAACCCAGGTGACCGTCGTCTACGAGGACGATGTTCCCGTGGCGGTGGATACGGTGGTCATCTCCACCCAGCACGCGCCGGAGGTTTCCCAGGAGGAAATCCGGGAAGCGATGATGAAATACGTGATCCGGCCGGAGATTCCCGAAAATCTGCTGACGGATGACACCAAGTACTATATCAACCCCACCGGCCGGTTCGTGATCGGCGGCCCCGCGGGGGACACGGGCCTGACGGGCCGGAAGATTATCGTCGATACCTACGGCGGATATGCGCCCCACGGCGGCGGCGCGTTCTCCGGCAAGGATCCGACCAAGGTGGACCGGAGCGCGGCCTACGCCGCCCGGTACGCGGCGAAGAACGTGGTGGGCGCCGGGCTGGCGAAAAAGTGCCAGCTGCAGCTGGCCTACGCCATTGGCGTGGCCCAGCCGGTCAGCATTCTGGTAGATACCTTCGGCACCGGCATCGTGCCGGACGATCAGCTGACCGAAGCGGTGAAGAAGGTCTTTGACTTCCGGCCGGCGGCCATCATCCGGGATCTGGATCTGCGGCGTCCCATCTATCGGCAGACCGCTGCCTACGGGCATTTCGGCCGGCTGGATGTGGATCTGCCCTGGGAGCATGAGGACCGGACGGAAGCCCTGAAGGCAGCCATTCAGTAAAGCAAAACCAAAGACGGACGGCACTGAACCCGGGCAGGGAAAACGCCCGGGTTTCCGTCCAGGTGAAGGGGCAGCAGGAGGCGGTAACCGGGAAACCGGATACGCGGGCTCCGGCGAGCTGGCCGGGGCCCGGAAGGACGGACGATTGGAGGGAAACATGTATCGCATCGTACGCAGGCGGGAGCTGAATCCGAGCATGATTCAGCTGGAAGTGGAAGCGCCCCTGGTGGCGCGCAAGGCGAAACCCGGCCAGTTTATCATCCTGCGGGTGGACGAGGAGGGAGAGCGGATCCCTCTGACCATCGCCGGGACGAAGCCGGAGGAAGGAACAGTCAAGATCATTTTCCAGGTGGTGGGCGCCACCACGGAACAGCTGAAGTTCAAAATGGAAGGGGACTTCCTGCAGGATTTTGCGGGCCCGCTGGGGCGGCCTACGGAGCTGGAAGGGAAAAAGAACGTATGCATCATCGGCGGCGGGGCGGGCTGCGCGATCGCCATGCCGGTGGCGGAGGCCTTCCATGCCCGGGGCGCGAAGGTGACCAGCATCATCGGCTTCCGGAACAAGGACCTGCTGATCCTGGAGGATGAATTCAGGGCCTGCTCCGACCGGCTGATCGTCATGACGGACGACGGATCCTATGGGCGGCACGGCAACGTAACGATTCCGCTGAAGGAAATGCTGGAAGCGGGGGATAATTTCGATCTGGTGGTGGCGATCGGGCCGCTGATCATGATGAAGTTTGTGACCCTGGCGGCGAAGCCCTTCGGCGTGCCGGTGACGGTGAGCATGAATCCCATCATGATCGACGGCACGGGCATGTGCGGCGGATGCCGGATTACGCTGGTGGAGGACGGAAAACGGGTGACCCGCTTCGCGTGCGTGGACGGACCGGACTTTGACGGCTACCAGGTGGACTTCGACGAAGCCATGAGCCGCGGCAGAATGTACGCGGATTTTGAGCACCATGCCTATGAGCAGGCCTGCAACCTCTTCGAAAAGGAGGGAAAGTAAGATGGCAGTGAACCCGAAGAAGCATGAGATGCCCACCCAGGACCCGCAGGTCCGGGCCCGGAACTTCCAGGAGGTCGCGCTGGGCTATACGGCGGAAATTGCCGTGGAGGAAGCCCGGCGGTGCCTGAACTGCCGGAACCGCCCCTGCGTCACCGGATGCCCGGTCAACATTGCGATCCCCGACTTTATCCGCCAGATGGCGGATGGAAAGTTCGAGGAAGCCTATCAGGTGATCAGCCAGAGCTCCTCCCTGCCGGCGGTATGCGGCCGGGTCTGCCCGCAGGAGACCCAGTGCGAAAGCCAGTGCACGCTTTTTACCCGGGCGAAGATGGAGCCCGTGGGGATCGGCCGGCTGGAACGCTTCGCGGCGGACTGGCATAACGCCCACGCCACGGAAAAGGCGAAGGCGCCCGCGCCCAACGGACATCGGGTCGCCGTCATCGGCGCCGGCCCCTCGGGGCTGACCTGTGCCGGGGACCTGGCCCGGAAGGGATTCAAGGTAACCATTTTTGAGGCGCTGCATACCGCCGGGGGCGTGCTGGTATACGGCATTCCGGAATTCCGGCTGCCCAAGGCCATCGTCGCGAAGGAAGTCGAAACCCTCCGGGAACTGGGCGTGGAAATCCAGACCAACGTCATCATCGGCAAGACCCTGACCGTGGATGAGCTGTTCGAGGACGGCTATGAAGCCGTCTTTATCGGCAGCGGCGCCGGGCTGCCCAACTTTATGAACATTCCGGGCGAAGCGCTGAAGGGCGTTTATTCCGCCAACGAGTTCCTGACCCGCAGCAATCTGATGAAGGCCTATCTGGACGATCCGAAGACCCCCATCATGAAGGGCGGAAAGGTCGCGGTCGTGGGCGGCGGCAACGTGGCCATGGACGCGGCCCGCACGGCGCTGCGGCTGGGAGCGGAGAAGGTCTATATCATCTACCGCCGGAGCATGGAGGAGCTGCCCGCCCGGCGGGAGGAAGTGGAGCACGCCCGGGAGGAAGGCATCGACTTCCGGCTGCTGAACAATCCGGTGGAGATTCTGGGCTACAATAATCCGGACAATCCCCGGGATCCGAAAAACGGGTTTGTGACCGGCATCCGGTGCATCCGGATGGAGCTGGGAGAGCCGGACGCCAGCGGCCGGAGGCGGCCGGTGGAGGTTCCCGGCAGCGAATTTGAACTGGATGTGGATGTGGTGGTCATGGCCATCGGCACCAGCCCCAATCCCCTGATCAAGCAGACCACGGAAGGATTGGAGGTAAACCGGCGGGGCGGCATCGTCATTGACGAGAAGGGGCTGACCTCGCGGCTGAACGTGTATGCCGGCGGGGACGCGGTCACCGGCGCGGCGACCGTCATTTCCGCCATGGGCGCCGGGAAACAGGCGGCCGCGGCTATCGCGGAAGCGCTTTTATGATTCCCATGGAGGGCCCGGGACGTTCGCGTCCGGGCCCTCTTTTTTCCGGTTCCGCGGCGCGCGCGC
>CADBTC010000154.1 GCA_902797445.1 uncultured Eubacteriales bacterium
ATCCGGCGTGCACAGGCCGGGGAACTTCTCCGCGTGGGCCATCCAGTCGAACCGGCCTCCGTCCACGATGGCGCCGCCCACCGCCGCGCCGTGCCCGTCCATGTATTTGGTCGTGGAATGGGTCACGATGTCCGCTCCCCATTCGATGGGCCGGCAGTTCACCGGCGTGGCGAAGGTGTTGTCCACAATCAGGGGCACGCCGTGGGCATGGGCGGCCCGGGCGAACTGTTCAATGTCCAGGACGGTCAGCGCCGGATTGGCGATGGTTTCCCCGAAGACGCACTTCGTATTCTCCCGGAAGGCCGCGTTCAGCTCCGCGTCCGTGCAGTCCGGGGACACGAAGGTGACCTGAATGCCCATCCGGGCCATGGTCACGCTGATCAGATTAAACGTCCCGCCGTAAATGCTGGAGGACGCCACAATGTGATTCCCGCACCCCGCCAGGTTGAACAGGGCGAAAAAGTTCGCCGCCTGGCCGGAGGAGGTCAGCATGGCCGCGGTCCCCCCTTCCAGCCGGGCGATCTTCGCCGCCACATAGTCGTTGGTGGGGTTCTGCAGCCGGGTATAAAAATAGCCGGAGGCCTCCAGGTCGAAGAGCTTCCCCATGTCCTCCCCGGTGTCGTATTTAAAGGTGGTGGACTGGACGATGGGAATCTGTCTCGGCTCCCCGTTTCCCGGCCGATAGCCCCCCTGCACGCAGACCGTATCCAGCTGATAATCAGGCATGACGCTTTCCTCCTCACTAAACCGGGTTTCGTTTCTGACTTTCTGACCACGGATGACTATTTTGCAGCCACGCCTGCATACGCAGCCGTGGGCAAAATATGTCTCCTTTACCCGAATGCCCGCTTTGTCCGGCATTCCGAATATGTATTCGACAGAAAAAACGCCTTCTCCCCTTTCCGGGAGAAGGCGCAGTCTGTTTTTTTGCTGTATCCGCCGCCGGCATCAGCCCTGGGCGATCACCGCCACCGCAGAAACGGTGTTGACGATCTCTTCCACGTTGCATCCCCGGCTCAGATCGTTCACCGGCTTGGCCAGGCCCTGAATGATCGGGCCGATGGCCTTGGCGCCCGCCAGCCGCTGCACCAGCTTGTATCCGATATTGCCGGCGCCCAGGTTCGGGAAGATCAGAACGTTGGGCTTCTTGCCCGCCACAGGAGATCCAGGGGCCTTCAGGTTCGCCACCTCGGGCACCAGCGCCGCGTCCGCCTGCAGCTCGCCGTCCAGCATCAGGTCCGGCGCCAGCTCCTTCGCTTTCGCGGTGGCTTCCTGCACCCGGGTCACCACGTCGTGCTTCGCGCTTCCCTTGGTCGAGAAGGAAAGCATCGCCACCCGGGGCTCCGCCTGCAGCAGGCTCCGGCAGGTATTCGCGGTCGCCAGGGCGATGGCCGCCAGCTCGTCGGCATTGGGCTCGATGTTCACCGCGCAGTCGCCGAAGAGCATCACGCCGTCATCCCCGTATTCGCCGGTGGGCAGCTCCATGATGAAGCAGCTGGACGCGGTGGAGATGCCGGGAGCCATCTTGATGATCTGCAGCGCCGGCCGCAGCACGTTGCCGGTGGAGTTGATGGCGCCGGCCACCATGCCGTCCGCGTCGTCCATCTTCAGCATCATCGTGGCAAAGTACAGGGTGTTCTTATACACCAGATCCCGGGCCTGCTCGATGGTCATGCCCTTCTTCTGCCGCAGCTCGCACAGCTTCTGGGCATAGGCTTCGCTCTTTTCACAGGTCGCGGGATCCACGATGGCCACGCCCGCCAGATCCGTGCCGGTTTCCGCGGCAACCTTGCCGATCTCTTCCGGATTGCCCACCAGGGTAATTTTCGCCAGGCCCTCCGCCACGATCTTCGCGGCCGCCTGCACCGTCCGGGGCTCGCTGCCCTCCGCCAGCACGATGTGCTTTACGTTCGTCTTCGCCTTCGCCTTGATACGTTCGATTACGGACATTGGTATCATCCTCCCGCCTGCGTATTTTTGTAATCCTTTAGCGCATATCACGCTACCTCTATGATACCGTTTTTATCGTCCTTTCGCAAGAGGTTTTTGGCAAATTCCGCCTGCTCCCGGGGATCCGCGGCATGCCCTTCCGGCGGTCCGGAGCAGGCGCGCGCGCCGCGGAACCGGAAAAAAGAGGGCCCGGACGCGAACGTCCCGGGCCCTCCATGGGAATCATAAAAGCGCTTCCGCGAT
>CADBTC010000155.1 GCA_902797445.1 uncultured Eubacteriales bacterium
AAAAACGCAAAAAGGGACGACAGAAAGCCGGAAGTATGGTATGATAAAGGCCGTCAAAGCGGATCTGGTTCCGGCCTCCGGCGAAGATCCAGTGCCATACGCGAGAGGGGTAAGACGGTGAATACATTCGAAATGGAAATGCAGCGGGACCAGTTTCTGAATATCTTTGATACCCGGATCGGGTACCGGGAGGGCAAGGAGGCCCTGCGGGACTGGCTGACCGGCGAGGACTGCGACTTCTTTATCGCCCCTGCCAGCGCCAAGTATCACGGCAGCTATGCGGGCGGCCTGTGCGAACATTCCCTGGATGTGTACCGGATGGCCGTCCGTCTGGAATCCCTCTATCAGGAGGAAATCCGGACAAAGTATCTGGTACTGAACCGCCCCTATGACCGGGATGCGTTTATGGAGTCCCTGGCGATCGCCTCCCTGTTCCACGATCTGTGCAAGGTCAATTTTTACAAGGTCAAGACCGGCGGCCGCAGCGTCTCCTATGCCGTGGATGAACAGCTGCCCTTCGGCGGACACGGTTCCAAAAGCGTGTACATCCTGTCCAAGTTCCTGAAGGATATCCGTGACGAGGAAGCCATTGCCATTAACTGCCATATGGGTTTCTCCCGGGGAGTGGACAACGCCATCAGCATCGGCGAATCCTTCCATTACTCACCCCTGGCTTGGATTGTCCACGTAGCGGATGAAGCCGCCACCTTCATGATGGATCGGGTTTCCCCGGAGGTCTGATATTGCAGTCTTCATGCCGATGCGCTGCGCAGACGAAAGCATCATAGCGATATATTCCTGTAACCCCGGGCAACAAAACCGGGGGCTCCGGTTTTCGGGGCCCCCGGTTTTTGCTTTGCTTATGACAGCTCCTGCACGGCATGGCTGCCCTTTTCGTCGCATGTGACCCGGATTTTCTGGGGAATGCTCTCGTCCAGCTTGTCCACGTGGGAGATAATCCCCACCAGCCGGTTTCCCTCGGACAGCTGTCCCAGCACCTCCATGGCCTTGTCCAGCACATCCGGACTCAGGGTACCAAAGCCTTCGTCGATGAACAGCGCGTCCAGTTTCCTGCCACCCGCGTGGTTCGCCACCGTATCGCTCAGCCCCAGCGCCAGGGACAAAGAGGCGTAAAACCCTTCCCCGCCGGACAGCAGGGAGGAGGGCCGATATTTGCCCGTAGCCGTATCCAGCACCTCAATTTCGAGCCCCGCCTTGGCATTTTTCCGGTCGGCGTCCCTCTTGTGCACCAGTTCATACCTTCCTCCGCTCATGATATGAATGCGGCGGTTGGCCATTTCCAGAATCTCCCGGAAAACAGCGCCCATGACGTATCGGTCGAAGCTCATTTTCCCGCCTTCTCCCACGGATCCTGCTGCCAGGGAGCCCAGCGCGTTCAGCCGCTTCCAGGCGCCGTCCGTGGAACGTAGCGCTTTCTTGCATTCCCGCGCCCGCTCCAGGATGTCCTGGTGCTTCTTCAATATGCGGTCCCCCGCGATGTAATCCGCTTCCGCCGCTTTCAGCGCCGCCTGTTTTTCCCTGATCTGCTCCGTCAGGTCCGTCAGATCCGTCCGCTGCTTCCCTTCGGTTCTCTGCGTCAGTGTTTCAATCTGTGCCTTCGTATGTTTCCATTCGGTCACGAAGTCCTGAATCATCCGGTTCTGCTGCTGCAGCCATTTTTCTCCGTCTTCCCGGCCAATGGGCTGAAGAGCTGCCAAGGCCGCATCCGGATCCGCAAATCTGTGTTCGCGCAGGATTCTCCGCATCTCTCCGTCCGCAGTTTCAAGGGTTTCCCGCAGACCGGGGAGCTCCGCTTTTTTCCCCTCAAGGCTGCCTCGTACGGTGTTCACCCGTGCCTGCGCATCCTTTTCACTCTGCTCATGGATACGGATCCGCGCAGTGAGCTCAGCCTGTTCCCGTTCCCAGTCTCCAATCTGCTTTTCCGTCTCCTCCGCCGAGGCGAATTTCAGCGTCTGCCGAAGCGCTTCCGACTTGCTCTGGGCCGCCGCCAGGGCGGCATGCTGATTTCCTTCCTCCGCCTTCAGGGCCTCGATCCTTGATTTCAGTCCTTCCCCGGTTTGCTGGTTCTCCGTCTGCATGCGGACCAGATCATCCCGCTCCTTCTGTTTCGCTTTGGCATCCCGCAGCGCACCGGCCGCCTCACGGCTCCGCCTGCGAAGCTCCTCCTCTTCATCCTCCAGGAAGCCCTCCGCCGCAATCGTCTCCCATGCGCAGCCCGGAATGAGCGGATACGCTTTCAGCAGCACCGCGCCGCGTTCTTTTTCAAGGGCGGCTCTTTTCTCCTGCACCGTTGTTTCCTGCGCTTTCCGGGCCTCCTCCGCCTGATCCGCGGCCTCTTTCGCAGTGTCTACCTGTTCTTTGTTCGGGGTATGCTCCTCCTTCCGGGCAAAATGAGGCAGGCTTGATCGGGTATGCCAGCTTCCGCAGACCGGGCAGGGCGCTTCTCCCTCCTGCTCGATCCGCCCCCGCAGCTCATCCGCCAGCAGTCCCGCCTGCCCCGCGATAAATCGGCTGTACAACGCGTCATACTGCTCGCGGGCCACCAGTGTTTTCCGAGTCATTTCCTGGAAAAGGAACACTGCTCTCTCCAGCACTCCCTCTTCGGCTTTAATCTTCCGCACCGCTTCAGCGATGCCGCCCTTTCCTGTCAGCAATTCCAGGGCCTTGCGGACTTCTTCCGCCTGTTTCGCCCGCTCCTCCGTCTCTCGGTCAATATCCTTCAGCTGCTCCAGCTGCTGCGTGATCCCCTCCAGGGTGTTCTGCAGATCCTGGAGCCGTCTTTCGTCTCCTTCCCGGTCCGTCCGAGCCTTACGCCCCGCCCGCTCCGCTTCGGCCCCGGCGCGTATCGCCCGCTCCAGTTCCCGGTATCGAGGCATCTGCTCCCGCAGGGCATGCACCTCGTTCCCCAGCGTTTCCGCCCGGGCCTTCGCTTCCGCGTCTCCGGCGATCACCAGCCGGGCCTTCTCCAGGTCCGTCTCCCGGGCCTGAAGCATCGCTGTCAGCTTCCGGATGTCCTCCTCTGCGCTTTGCAGGGCGCTTTCCGCCGCTTTCCGGGCGTCAATCCGGGGTTTGACCGTATGCAGCACCGTGGCCGCCCGATCCGCCGTCTCCTTCTGCTGCCGGATTTCTCCTTCCCGGGCCGTCAGCTCCGCATGCCGCCTTTTCTGCTTTTCCAGCTCCTCCAGGTCCCGGTTCACCCCCTCCGCAGCGCCATAGAGGGTATTTAACTTCGAAACCTTCTCCTGCACAGCGGCCTTCCGTCCCTCGGCGGCTTCCAGGGCCGTCCTGTCCGACCGGACCAGCTCTCCCAGCTTCTCCAGAAAAGCCGGGCTTTCCGGATGATAAGCCGCACGCTCTTCCTCTGGGAACCCTTCTGCGATCAGGGTCCTCAGCTTCTCTTCGCTGCCGGCGCGCTCCTTTTCCAGGATAGCCCTGGCACCGGAAAGCAGGTTCTGATACCTGGTAAAGGACCGATTGTCAAACAGCCGGCCCAGAATTTCGTTCTTCTTTTCGCTGCCTGCCTTCAGGAATTCCCTGAATTCCCCCTGGGCCAGCATAACGATCTTCCGAAACTGCTCCACATCCATGCCCAGCAGCTCGGCACACCGAGCGTTGACCTTTTCCTGCCCCCTGACGGTGATCCCGTCCGGCTCCGTCAGCACGGCATCCTGCTTCCCGTCCCCGTATTCATCCGTCGTGCCGCGCTTTCTGGTGAAATGGATTGTTCGCTCCACCGTATATTCCCGTTCATTCTGCAGGAAAACCAGCTTCACCAGCGTGTCGATTCCCGGACTGACCCGGTCGCAGTGCATCCGCATCGGATCCCGCTCCCCGCCGCTGGTTTTCCCGTACAGCGCAAAGGCGATGGCGTCAAAAATCATGGTC
>CADBTC010000156.1 GCA_902797445.1 uncultured Eubacteriales bacterium
GGCGATGTCCGGATGCGCCTGGAAGAGGACGGGACCCTGCGGCTCTGGCAGATCAGAGCGTCGGAAAGCCTGTTCCGCGGCATCAACTGGGAGGAAAGCCTGAGCAGCTTTGAACAGCTGGGCGGCACGCTGAACCGGCTGGGGCAGAATCTGTCCCGCCTCTTCTCCCGGGGATTGAATCAGGATTTTTCGGAAAGCCGCGTCATCCTGCGCCTGCCCGCTGACCTGCATCCGGTCACGCGGATCCGGACCACCAGCGGCAATATCACCTGGAAGGATCTGGTGCCCGGGCAGGAGATGATCCTGCGCTCCACCAGCGGAGACATCGAAATCCAGACGGATCGGAGCTATCTCCTTCCCCGGGTGGAGATTTCCACCATGAGCGGGGACGCGGATCTGACCCTGAGCGCGGATCATCTGAAGGTCTCCTCCGTCAGCGGGGATCTGTTCTGGAGGGGCAACGCCAACTCCCTGGAGATGGTCACCACCAGCGGGGACGCGGACGCCGCCGGCCTTCTGCCCATGGCGTCCCTGAGCACGACCAGCGGCGATCTGTCCCTGGAGCTGACGGGCGATGATCCGGCGGAGATCAAAGTGGCCTCCGTTTCCGGAGACATCGAGCTTCGGCTGCCCCATGCCGTGCGGGAGGTGGATGCCGCCCTGAAGACGGTCAGCGGCGAGATCCGCATGCGGGGCGTGACGCAGGCTGAGGATGCGGATATCCGCCTGCAGGCGCAAACCGTCAGCGGCGACCTGAAGATCTACGCCTGATGAGAACCGCCCCTGTGGTTAAACGCTTATGGATGAGGAGGTTTCCCCCATGAAAATCCGGAAGACCGTTCCCGAGGATCTGCCGCGCCTGAGGGAGATCTATGCCTGTGCCCGGGCTTTTATGGCCGCCCACGGGAATCCGAACCAGTGGGGGCCAACCCACTGGCCGCCGGAGGAGCTGCTGCGGGAGGACATCCGGGACGGAAACAGCTATGTCTGCGTCGGGGAGGACGGCCGGGTCATCGGGACCTTCTTTTTCATCCAGGGAGAGGACATCGAGCCCACCTACCGGGAGATTACGGAAGGGGCCTGGCTGCGGGAAGGACCCTATGGGGTGGTGCACCGGCTGGCCGGCGACGGATCGGAGAAGGGCATCGGCGCCTTCTGCCTCTCCTGGGCGTTTGAGCAGTGCGGCCATCTGCGCATCGACACCCACGGGGACAACAAAGTCATGCAGCGCCTGCTGCAAAAGCTGGGATTTGTCCACTGCGGCACCATCTATGTCCGGGAGGACAATGATCCCCGGCTGGCATACGAAAAATACTGACGGAATCATGAAAGCCGGGGCGGCCTTGACGGCTGCCCCGGCCCATTTTTATCCGCCTGCACCGCGTACCCGGCGGGCCGCTTTTTTTAGGGCAAAGACAGGCTTGAAATTACTTCGGTTAACCGTTATAATTAGAAACGAAGGATGGGGGGAGGTGATCTTCATGCTGATTAATGAGCTGCTTGAGAAGCAGCATATGACCAAATACCGCCTAAGCAAGGCCAGTGGGGTGCCGCAGGCTACGATCAACGATATATGCAGCGGAAAGGCGGAATTGGAAAAGTGCTCGGCGGGGACGCTTTATCGGCTCGCAAAGGTGCTCGGCGTTTCGATCGAGGATATTCTTGAATCGGCACAAACAGCGTATCGCAGTGACTTTGAAACGTTCAAAAGCAATACGTGTCATCGGGTCAAGGATATGGGCGATGCGGCTTTTATGATTCAAGTCCTGGAATCAGATGAGATCAGAACGCTTTATGAATGTAAGTGGTACCCGGAAGCACTGTATCTCCTGGCCATGCTGGACTACCTGTCCAGAGAAAACAGTATTCCGCTTTGTACCCGGTATAATGACATTCGTGCACGGAGACTAAGCAAGCCGATCTACCCGGCCGGCGTTCTTGTAACAAGTAAAGTGCTGAAGTCAGAGGCCCCCCTTCGCAAAGCAGAACAGGAAGCCATTCCGGAATTCCGGAGGTTTAACATCATTGAAAACGAGGTGAGGAACGTTGTCTGACCAGCCTTTTACGAAAGAAAACCTGGACCAGTACCTGAAGGAACTGGCCAAGGAATTCAGGAAACGCAACGGAAAGGCCATGACAGCGGAGATCATCTTGATCGGCGGGGCATCTGTGCTCATCAATTATGGTTTTCGTGAAATGACCTACGATATGGACGCGATCATTCACGCAGCCTCGTCCATGAAGGATGCGATTAACACGGTTGGAGACAGACATAACCTTCCCAAAGGCTGGATGAATGATGATTTCATGAGGACGGAATCATATACGCCGAGAATCGCGGCATTTGCGAAGTATTATCGGACATATTCGAATGTTGTCACGTTTCGTACGATAACCGGGGAATATCTGGTCGCGATGAAGCTTCGATCCGGCCGGGAATACAAATATGACCGCTCTGACGTGATAGGCATTCTCTGGGAACAGGAGAAAATGGGCTCCCCGCTCTCTCTGGAACGAATTCAAAAAGCTGTTGCAGATCTTTACGGCTCATATGATGTTCTGGCAAGCGATGTGAAAGCGTTTATCGAAAAGGCGATTCAGGACGGGGACTATGCGGAATTATATGGACGGGTCCGTCAGGCCGAAGCGGAGAACAAAGAAAATCTGCTGGAGTATCAGGAAGATAAACCGGGTATAATTACGGAAGATAATGTACACGATATCATTGCTGCACTAAGAAGACGGAAGGACCGGCAGTGATGCCAACAGAGATCTGAAACGTGAATCGTACGAGCCCATCCTGGGGCTGTTCAACTGGCATATTGATAAGGCGGCGGAACAGCTGCCGGGCGAGCTTCTTGTTTCAATATGTTGTGCAGAAAGGCGCGAATAGGGAGACGCATCAAAGGGAGGAACCGCGGATGACGCTGCAGCAGATACGGTATATGATCACCATTGCGGAAACCGGGTCCCTGGGGAAGGCGGCAGAGAAGCTGTTTGTCAGCCAGCCGTCCCTGAGCGGGGCGGTTAAGGAAATGGAAACGGAACTGGGGCTGACCCTGTTTCACCGGGGGAGCAAGGGCGTGACCCTGACCCCGGAGGGGCAGCGGTTTCTGCCCTATGCCCGGCAGGTGGAGGATCAGTATCTGAACCTGATGGAATCCTTCGGGAAGATCGAAAAGCGGAAGACGCATTTTGCCGTTTCCACCCAGCATTATTCCTTCGCGGTGAAGGCCTTCGTGGAAATGGCCCGGCGGGTGGACGTGGCGGAATACGAGCTGGCCATCCGGGAAACCCGGACCCGGGAGGTCATCTCCGACGTCACCAGCCTGCGGAGCGAGATTGGCGTGCTGTACATGAACGACAGCAACCGAAAGCCCCTGATGAAGCTATTGGATCAGGCGGGGCTGGTCTTTCAGCCCCTGATCGCCTGCGGGGCGTACGTTTATCTGTGGAAGCGGCACCCGCTGGCGGAAAGGGCGTTTCTGACGCTGGAGGATCTGCAGCCCTATCCCTGCCTGGCCTTCGAACAGGGGGACGATCCCTTCTATTTTTCGGAGGAACTGATGTCCACGGAGCAGTATCCACGACTGATTCACTGCTGCGACCGGGCGACGGTGCTGAACCTGATGGTGGGGCTGGAGGGATATACCCTTTGCTCCGGCATCATCTGCGAGGAGCTGAGCGGAATGGACTACCTGGCCGTTCCCCTGCGGACGGGGGAGGGAACCGGAACGGCCGCGATGGAGATCGGCTATATCGAACGGAAAAACAGCATCCGCTCGCCGCTTGGAGAACAGTATATTCAGGAAATGAAAAAATATCTGAACACAGGGGACGGCGCTCTGTCGAAGGATACAGACGAAATCATAAAAGCCGGGGGACCGTGACGGTCCCCCGGCAATATGGAA
>CADBTC010000157.1 GCA_902797445.1 uncultured Eubacteriales bacterium
GCGTAGGCGCGCCCGTTTTCGATCAGCCGCGTGATCAGGCTGATGATTTCGGGAATATGTTCGGTCGCTTTGGGATGCACAGTAGCAGGCCGGATCCCAAGCGCCTGGGCATCCACATAATATTCCTTGATAAACCGGTCTGCCAGCTCCTTTACGGTAATGCCTTCCTCGTTTGCCCGGCGGATCATTTTATCGTCAATATCCGTAAAGTTCTGCACAAAGGTTACTTCATAGCCTTCCCGTTCCAGCTGCCTGCGCAGCACATCGAAGGTGATGAACGGTCTTGCGTTGCCAATGTGAAAATAATTATATACGGTAGGTCCGCAGGCGTAAATGCCCACCTTGCCTTCGTGCACGGGCTTCAGTTCTTCCTTCCTGCGGGTCATGCTGTTATAAATCTGCAACTTTTTATCCTCCGTCCTGCCTAACTGCAATCCTGAAAGAGAAAGCACGCGTCAGGCGTTTTTCGTTTGTCTTTTCAAGAGAAGCGCGAACCGCCCCAGCGCAAGGATCCAGGCAGCAATTCCGGCGTACAGAAGAATCCTGTACAGCTGATCCAGCCGATTTGCAGGGGATTCTCCCGCTGAAGCGGCATCCTCCTCCTGGGAGCCGACCTGCATATTCTGCTTCGCAAGCTCTTTCCCGTCGGCGTCCGTTAAGGACAAATGAATCACGGCGCTGGACAGGCCCTCCTCCACCTCCGCGGGAAGGTACCATTCCCCTTCGAATGTGTTTTCCGCGCCGCCTCCGGCGAGATCCATCTCCGCCGTGCTGCTCCGTTTCCGGATTTTCACCTTTTTCCCGTTCAGATTGGTGAACACAATCTCTCCGGAATCCTCCAGCCGGGTCTCAATGGAAAGTGTCAGCAATGCGCCGTTTACATCCCCATCTCCGGACTTGATCACGCCGCTGAATGCAGCCACCCCGTTTGCCTCCCATGTCCATTCCGCCGGAGACATCTCTATCTGCCAGTCCGCCGATGCGGCTGACCAAATCATCATACACATACAGAGCAAAGCCAGAAAGCGCCCTGTCCTTCTTCCCTGCCTCATACTCCGCGCCCTCCTTTCACCGGTGTCTCCCGGCATTATACCAAATCAAGGCGGACAATTCAACGACAAAAAGTTTTTAGAAAAGCAAATTCCTTTTCGGAAAAGGCATAAACAGAAAAAAACTCCCCCGGCAAAAACGGGGGAGCTAAAGCTTCCTTGGTTTATGTTTCCTGATCCGAATTGATTTTCCGGGAAAGATCTTCCATCTTTTCGTCCAGGCTGTCGCTGTATTTTTTCAGATCCTCCCCCAGGGAGTCAATGGCCCGATCCACCTTCTCCGCAGCTTCATCCGCCGAGGGAATCCTTTCAAAAAGTTCATTGATGGCACTGCTCACAGGGGAAACAGCCGGCTCCGCCTCTTCGAACGTCTCCACGTGAATCACAGGAATTTTCGGTTCAGTAGGTTCTGCTTGAACAACAGGCTCCGCCGGCCGATCAGCGTCTTCTATATCTTCCCGGGAATCGCCGGGCGTCTCTGGTTCCGGCGTTTCGGAAGCGTATTCCGGTTCTTCGCCGTTCTCCTCTCTGTTGACGCACTCCTCGTCTTCCGCCTCTGTCTCCGGAGGGACTTCGGAAGACGATTTCTCTCCCTGTGGTTTGATGCCGGCAAAATGTTCCGCCCGCAGGTCATTCAGCTGCTCATCGATTTTACCAAGCTCCTGCAGCTGCTCCTCCAGTTCTTCCGGAAAATGAGCGCCTTTTTGCCAAAGGGCGTAGGCTTTCGCCCCAAAGTCCTTCAGAATTTCCCCTCTCCGGTTGACCAGATTCATCTCGTCCACCTTGAAGCGGGTATTGCTGGCAATGTTGGAAGCCGTATTTCCGATGGCCTCCATGCCCCGCATCCAGATATTTTTCAGATTGCTTCCGAACTCAGCCATTTCTCGATCACTCCTTTCGGAAGAAAAGCGCGGCCAGTCCTTCATCCCTTACAGATGCGCTTTCACGTTTTCCGCGATATGCGGCCCCGTCAGGCCGTATTCCTCCAGCAGCACCAGCGCTTTTCCGCTCTGGCCAAAGACATCGTTAATGCCGATTTTATGGAATTTTTCAACGCCATGGCCAATAACGGCGGAAGCCACCGTGTCACCCAGACCGCCAATGATGGAATGCTCCTCCAGCGTAAATACTTTCCGGCATTTCGCCGCATATTCGCGGGCCAGCGTAACATCAAACGGCTTAATCGTGTGGATGTTGACGACTGCCAGATCAATGCCCTCCGCAGCCAGAATGTCCGCAGCCAGCAGAGCCTGTTCTTTCAGAATGCCGCAGGTGAAGAGCACCGCGTCCTTCCCGTCCTTCAGCACAACTCCCTTGCCGACCTCAAAGGGCTGGGGATCATATACAGGAGTGGGAAGACGGCAAGTACGGATATATACGGGGCCTTCGATTTTGGAGGCCGCCTCTACGCACTGGATGCATTCATTGGCGTCGCTGGGCACAAGCACCGTCATGCCGGGAAGCACCCGCATCAGGGCCAGATCTTCCAGGGCCTGATGGCTGCCGCCATCCTCGCCCACCGTGATACCTGCGTGGCTGAAGCCGAATTTTACATTGAAATGGGAATAGCAGACCCCGTTGCGGATCTGATCATAGTTGCGTCCGGCGAAGACCGCAAAGGTGGAGCAGAAAGGAATCAGCCCCATGGTGCTCATCCCGGCCGCGATATCGACCATATTGGCCTCGGCAATCCCGCAGTCGAAGAAGCGGTGGGGATAGGCCTTTTTAAAGGTCAGGGTCATGGTTGCGTTGGCCAGGTCAGCATCCAGCACGACGACTTTTTCATTCTCCGCGGCGATTTTGCAGAGCGCCTCGCCATAAGCGTTCCGTGTTGCTTTTTTCTCCATTTTGCTCAGCCCTCCAGTTCCTTAAGCGCCTGGGCTGCCAGCTCCGCATCCGGAGCTTTTCCATGCCAGGCCACCTGATTTTCCATAAAGCTGACACCCTTGCCCTTGACAGTGTTCATCAGGATATACCGGGGCTTTCCGGGGCAGGGCGGTGTACGAAGCGCATCCAGCACCTGCTGCATATCGTTGCCGTCGGCCACTTCGATGACATCGTATCCGAAAGCGACAGCCTTCGCTTTGATATCCCCCAGGCTCATGACCTCATCATTCGAGCCGTCAATCTGCAGCCCGTTGTGGTCCAGAATCACCGTCAGGTTATCCAGCTTGTAGTGCGCGGCGGCCATGCTGGCTTCCCAGACCAGGCCTTCCTGGCTCTCGCCGTCGCCGATGACGGTATAAACCCGGTTGGATTTGCCAAGATGCTTCGCAGCCAGCGCCATTCCGACGGCCATGGAAATGCCCTGTCCCAGGCTGCCGGTGGATGCGTCAACCCCGGGACATTTTTTCACGTCCGGGTGCCCCTGCAGGATGCTGTGATACTGGCGGAAGGTTTCCAGGTGCTCCCGGGGGAAGAAGCCCCTCTCGCACAGCGTCCCGTACAGGGCGGGAGCGGCATGTCCTTTGCTGAGCACAAAGCGGTCCCGGTCGGGATTCTTTTCATTCGCCGGATCCACGTTCATGATTTCAAAATACAGGGCTACAAGCGTGTCTGTACAGGACAAAGAACCGCCGGGATGCCCGGATCCCGCCTTGGATGTCATCCGGATAATATCTTGTCGTACCAGCCTGGCCTTTTCTTCCAGCGCTCGGATTTCCATAGGATGGTCCCTCCTTATTTGTTGCAAGATTCTTTTGTTATTATAGCCATAGTCAAAAAGATTTGTCAATAAGCGAACCGCTTTTTACAGCCGGATCGCGTCGGTTTCCAGCATGCGCTCCAGTACATCCGTCATGGCCAGACGCCCGTGAGCATAGGTCAGCCCTCCCTGCATATAGGCTGTATACGGAGCGCGCATCGGCCCGTCCGCACTCAGCTCAATGCTGGCCCCGGCTACAAAGGTTCCCGCCGCCATGACCACCGGATCATCATATCCGGGCATGGGCCAGGGTTCCGGCATCGACATGCTGTCGATCGGGCTGGCTGCCTGAATGCCCTGACAGAAGGCCACCAACCGCTCTGGCGTCTCCAGGCGGATTGCCTGAATAATATCCGCCCGCTTCTCCAGCGATCCGGGGGTGGATTTCAGCCCCAGGTTTTCAAAAAGGCGAGCGGCCAGCATCGCGGTTTTCAGCGCCTGGCAGACCGTATGGGGCGCCATGAACAATCCCTGATAGAAAGGGCGGTAATCCCCCGCATAGGAGCCCAGCTCCCGTCCCAGTCCGGGCGCTGTCAGCCGCCAGGCCACCCTCTCCACCGCTTCCTTCGTCCCTGCTACATATCCACCGGTAGGCGCGATTCCTCCGCCGGGATTTTTGATCAGACTGCCGACACAAAGATCCGCGCCGAAATCGGTTGGCTCTTTTTCCCGGACGAATTCTCCGTAGCAATTGTCCACCATCAGGAGAGTTCCCGGAAACTTTTCATGCAGCATATCCGCAAGGGGCTGAAAGGCCTCCGGCATCAGGCTTGGCCGCCAGCTGTATCCCCGGCTGCGCTGAGCGATCACCAGGGTGGTTTCAGGCGTCATCTTCCGTTCCACCGCTTCTATGTCGATGGTGCCGTCCTCCCGCAGATTCACCAAATCGAAAGTCCTGCCGTTTTCCTTCAGGGAGCCAGGCGGTGTCTCGCTGCCTACGCCCAGAATCCCCAGCAGGGTATCATAGGGCATGCCGGTGGCGCTGAGAATACGTTCTCCCGGCCGTGTCAGGCCAAAAAGGGTCAGGCTCAGGGCTGCCGTACCGCTGGCGATCTGCGGACGCATCAGGGCCGCCTCCGTGTGGAAAATGTCAGCCCATACGGCTTCCAGCGTATCCCGCCCGATATCGTCGTATCCGTATCCGGTGGTCGGCGCAAAATGCCGGTAGCTGACCTGATGCGCCCGGAATGTGTCCAGAATCTGCCGTGTACGGATTCTCTCCACCTCTTCCGTTTCCCGGAAGGCGTCCGTCAATCCGCTCTCCGCTTCCCGGATCATCTGTTCAATTTTTTCTCTGTATGCATGCTGCATGATTGATTACACTCCTCGTTGTGTGTTTTCTATTTCGCTTCCTGCCCCGCGCACAGGATTTCCTCCGCCTGCGCCATAAGATTCGGTGAAAGCGCATCCAGAAACCGGACCGCCGGCAGCCGGCGGAGGAATGTCTCCTGACGCTTCGCGTAGTGGCGGGTCCCTTTCTGGATGGATTCTGCTGCCTGATCCAACGTCCATTCTCCCCGAATATACGGGATCAATTCCTTGTAGCCCAGCCCCTGCATGCTTCCGGCCTCCGGCGGCACCCCTTCCTTCAGCAGGTTTTCCACCTCCCCGGGCAGCCCCTGGGCAATCATGTCGATGACCCGCCGGTTGATCCGGCTGTACAGCTCTTCCCGCGGCATTTTCAAGGAAATGACCCGCCATGTATAAGGAGAGGGCTCCGAACGGTCCGGCTGTCGGGAAAAGGGGATGCCGCTGGTTTCGGAAACCTCGATGGCCCGGATAACCCGCCGGGTATCATTCAGCGGAAGCCGCTCGGCTGTATCCGGATCCAGTTTTTCCAGCAGGCGGTGCAGTTCCCGCTTTCCCTCTACCGAAACGGCCAGCTGCCTCAGCTCTGCCCGTCTATCCTCGTTAGCCGGCACCTCGCCCAGCCCCATGGGCTGCATCAGTGCCTGCAGGTACAGGCCCGTTCCCCCGACGAAAAGCATTTCCCTTCCCGCGTCCGCACTTTTCAGGATCAGCTTTTCCGCGCGTTCCCGCCATGCAGCAACGCTGAAGCTTTCTGTGGGATCACAGATATCGAGCAGCTCGTGATGCACCCGGCGCTGTTCCTCCCGCGTGGGCTTGGCGGTGCCGATATCCATGCGGCGATACACCTGCATGCTGTCCATGCAGAAGATATCCCAGCCGTGTCTTTCAGCCAGGCTGAGTCCCAGAGCGGATTTGCCGCTGGCAGTTGGGCCCGTCAGGGCCCTGCAAACAATCTGCTTTTTCACTGTATCCTCTTAAATTTCCGATCCAGCTCCGTATGGCTGATGGAGACCACCAGGGGGCGGCCGTGGGGGCAGGTGGGGGTGACTTTCCGGTCGATCATTTCCTCCACCAGGCTGCGCAGCAGGGAGTCCGGCAGGGGCTCGCCGCCCTTGACCGCATGCTTGCAGGCCATCTGCAGAATGGCCGCCCGCTTTTTATCCGCTCCGGGGATCCGGCCGTTTTCCAGCGCATCGATGGCTTCCCTCAGAAAAGCGGCTGTTTCGTTCTGTCCCAGCATGACCGGTACGCTTCGGATCGCCGCCTCATGCTCCCCGAAGGATTCCACCGTCAGTCCCAGTCCTTCCAGCAGATCCCTGTTTTCCTCCAGAATCTGCATCTCCCGCTTGGTAACGCTGACCACATACGGCACCAGCATCTCCTGTCCCGCAGCATGGTGCGCGTAAGCCTGCATCATCTTTTCGTAGAGCAGCCGCTCATGGACCGCGTGCTGATCCACCAGAAGAAGGTGGTCCGCATATTCAATCAGGATGAAAGTATCGAAAACCGCACCGAAGATCTTCATGGGCACAGGCGCATTCTCAGGAAGAGCCGAGAGCTGTTCCTCCAATGCGGAATTGTTCTTATCCTGTTCGTCATCTGTCCCGGTGAAATCGCTGTTCATCCCCGTTTCCGTTGCGTATGCGGGTACTTCATCCCGGGCACGGACGGGCAATGCTGTTTCGGTCCTTTCCGCTTTGATCTTCTCTTGTTCTCGGTGCGTTGCCGTCTCTGTCTCCGTTTCTGCGTTCTGTCCCTCCTGGTTTTCTGACGCAGCCCGTTTTCTTCCGGTTTCAGGCACGGGCAGGGTCACAGCCGGAGCCCATGCGGGCGGCTGAGCGCTTTCCACTCTGGGTACAACCGGCGTATAGACGGGATCCGGCTTCTCCGCCATCTGGATATCCGGCACGCCTTCCCCCATATCCACATGTATCCGGGGAACTGCTGCCGATCGTTCATTTCCCAAAGAAGGAAGATCAGGAAGGGCATCTGAATCCCTTTTCTCTTCGAAAAGAGGCATCTCCACCGGCCGCTGAAAGGCATCCCGATCCTGCAGCGCGTCATATACCAGGGAAAAAACCGCGCTTCGAACAGCTTGATCATCCCGGAAGCGTACTTCCATTTTATTGGGATGCACGTTTACATTGACGGATGTATAGGGAACGGTCAGATACAGCACACAGATCGGATATTTCCCGATCATGACCCGCTCCCGACAGGCATCCTCCACGCTGCCGGACAAAAGCGGGCTGCGCAGCATCCGGCCATTGATAAAGAAACTTTCTCCGCTCCGGTTATTTCGGGCGTTTTCTCCAATGCCCACATAACCCTGGATCAGGACTCCCTGCTCGGTGCCGTCCACCTTCCGCATGCTTTTGACAGCTGAAACGCCGTAAATTGTCAGAATCGCGGATTCGGTCCGTCCGTCTCCGGGTGAGTGATAAATCATTTTCCCGCCCGAAAAGTAACGGAAGCTTACATCCGGCCGGCTCAGAATCAGGCGGACCATCAGATCAGTCACCGCATTGCCTTCCGCGGCGGGTTTTTTCAGGAATCCCCGGCGGACGGGAACATTGAAGAACAGATCCTTCACCAGAATGCTGGTCCCTGGCGCGCAGGCGATTTCCTGAATGGACAGGATCTGTCCCCCATCGTTCTGAACCCGGATGCCCGTTTCCCGATCCCGGGTCCGGGTCGTCAGCGTCACTTTTCCCACGGCCGCGATGGAGGCCAGCGCCTCTCCCCTGAAGCCCAGCGTCCCGACCTCTTCCAGATCCTTCAGCGACCGGATTTTGCTGGTCGCATGCCGCTCAAAAGCCATGCGCAGATCACTTTCATCGATCCCGCAGCCGTCATCGGTTACCCGAAAGGAGGCGATGCCGCCTTCCTGAATCTCTACGGTAATGCTTTTCGCCCCTGCGTCCAGGCTGTTTTCCACCAGCTCCTTGATCGCGGCAGCCGGACGCTCCACAACCTCTCCGGCAGCTATCTTCCCAATCAGTTCCTGGGACAGAAGGTTGATCTTTCCCATCAATGGACCTCCTTCCGACTGGCCTTCGCTTTTCCGATCTATTACAGTTTCCGGGCTTTTTCCCGCAGCAAAAAGAGCTTATTGATCGCGTCCATGGGGGTCAGCGCCATGACGTCGATCTGCTGCAGCTCGTTGATGATCTCCGTTTTCTGGTATTCGAACAGATCGACCTGTTCGTTCTTCCGGGTTTCCTTTTCCTCTCCCAGGATGTTCTGCCCGATGGTGTTTTGATTGATGTTGCTGACCTCCAGCCTCGCCTGTATTTCATGCGCCCGGACAATCACCGGATGGGGCACGCCCGCCAGCCTGGCCACATGGACCCCGAAGCTCTTATCCGCTCCGCCCCGGATGATCTTTCGGAGGAAAAGCACGTCTTCTCCCTGCTCCCGGACAGAAATGCAGTAGTTTCGAACTCCGTCCAGATGCCCCTCCAGCTCCGACAGCTCATGGTAATGCGTAGCGAAAAGGGTTTTGGCCCCGATATTCGCTTTGTTCGCGATATATTCCACCACGGCCCATGCGATCGCAAGGCCGTCAAATGTGCTGGTTCCCCGGCCGATTTCATCCAGGATCACCAGGGAACGGGCAGTGGCATTGCGCAGGATGTACGCGGTTTCACTCATCTCCACCATAAAGGTGCTCTGTCCGCTGGCCAGATCGTCCGATGCACCTACCCGGGTGAAAACCCGGTCGCAGACAGGCAGATTTGCTTCTCGGGCGGGTACGAAGGAGCCCATCTGCGCCATCAGGCAGATCAGGGCAACCTGGCGCATATAAGTGCTTTTACCGGCCATGTTGGGACCGGTAATAATCATCATCCGCTCATCGTCCAGGTTCATTTCCGTATCGTTTGGAACGAATTCGCCGGAGGCGAGACTCTGCTCTACCACCGGATGCCGTCCCTCGATAATTTTCAGGCTTCCGTCCTCGTTCATCTCCGGCCGGACATATCGGTTTTCTACGGCTACGCTGGCCAGGCTCTGATACACGTCCAGAGCCTTCACGGCAGCGCAGGTTCGCTGGATTCGGCTGATCTGCTCTCCGATTCGATCCCGGATTTCATTGAAGAGCTGCAGTTCCAGGCGTACGCTCTGTTCCTGGGCTCCAATGATTTTCTGCTCCGTTTCCTTCAGCTCCGGGGTCATGTACCGCTCCGCATTCGCCAGGGTTTGTTTGCGGGTATAGCGCTCCGGGACAAGGGAAAGGTAGCTTTTGGTTACTTCAATGTAGTACCCGAAGACACGGTTATACTGGATCCGCAGGTTTTTGATCCCCGTTTCCTCTCGTTCCTTCCGTTCCAGATCCAGTATCCACTGCTTGCCGCTGGTCTGTGCGGCGCGATAATCATCCAGCAGCGGATTAAATCCGTCCCGAATGATGCCCCCTTCGGTAATGACGGCCGGCGCATCCGGATGGATGGCGCTTTCCAGCATTCCGGTCAGATCGTCCAGCGGATCCATTCCCTCCAGAATCTCCTTCATGGCGTTCGATCTGACGGACGACAGCTGTTCCCGCAATGCGGGTATTCTTTTCAGGCTGGCACAAAGAGACAGGCAATCCCGGGCATTCAGGCTGCGATAGGCAACCTTGCTCAGCAGCCTTTCCATGTCATAAACCCCGGTCAGTTCCTCCCGGACAGCCGCCCGCAGCAGGGGGTCTCCGGTCAGCTCCTCGACCGCATCCAGCCGGCGGAGGATTGCCTCTCTCTTCAGCAGCGGGGATTCGATCCAGCTGCGCAGAAGCCTTCCGCCCATGGCCGTCTGGGTCTGATCCAGCAGCCCCAGCAGGGTTCCTTTTTTGCCTTTTCCCCGCAGGGATTCCATCAACTCCAGGTTGCGTCTGGTTCCCGGATCCAGCAGCATGCTCTCCCCGTTATCCGCGAGCTGCGGCGGACGCATATGATCCAGCGTATTCTTCTGCGTATCCTGCAGATATCCCAGCAGCGCGCCTGCTGCGCACGCCGCTGCCCGGTGGCTTTCCAGCCCAAGAGGCGTCAGGGCAGCAAGATGAAACTGTTTTTTCAGGGTTTCTTCCGCGTTTTTGAACTGAAACCTTCTGAGCGGCTGCTGGCTGGCTGACTGAAGCTCTACCCCCGTCTTTTCCCGCAGACTGACCGGATCATTTGTCAGGACCTCACCGGCCCCGATTCGGTTCATTTCCTGCTGCAGCGTCCCTTTTGCGGGCTCCGAAACGTAGAACTCTCCCGTGCTGACATCCGCCCAGGCCAGGCCGGTCTCCTGCCCGCTTAAATAGACGCAAAGCAGAAAGTTGTTTGCCTTCTCCTCCAGCATGCCCGGGTCCGTGACGGTACCGGCCGAAATGACCCGCACCACATCCCGGTCCACCAGTCCTTTGGCCAGTGCAGGATCCTCCAGCTGCTCGCAGATCGCCACCCGGAAGCCCTTTTCGATCAGCCGCTCCACATAGGTATTCAGGGCGTGATAAGGTACGCCGCACATGGGAGCCCGTTCCTCCAGCCCGCAATCCCGCCCCGTCAGGGTCAGCTCCAGCTCCCGGCTGGCTGTCTTTGCGTCGTCAAAGAAGAGCTCGTAAAAATCTCCCAGGCGAAAAAGCAGCAGGCAGTCCGGATACTGTTCATGGATCCGCAGGTATTGCTGCATCATCGGAGAAAGTGCCATTTTTTCCCTCTCTGTTCTTTTCGGAACGCGATCCTGTGCCGCGTCCCGGGTTGTTCTTCCTCGGCAGATTACCGTCTCAGCCCTGCCCAAGGTCCTCTTCCCGGATCTCCCCGGTAATGACCACGCGCAGGATACGGTTGACGTTATCCATCATATCGGTAAATTCTTTCCGGGCAGTCTTCAGGGCCATGACCTTCCCGTTGGCGTTCATTTCCCGCTCCGCCAGGATCATTTCTCCGTTAGCCGCCCGCAGCTCCGCGGGATCCATTCCTTTTTTGGTCAGCAGTTCTTCCACCCGCTGCCGTTTGGCGATCATCCGCTGCACCGCGGCGGAGGCAGCTTCATCCCGCTCCACCTCTGCTTCTTTTTCCTTCATCCGCAGGTACACATCGCTTTGGGAGACCGCTTCCGCCAGTTCCTGCGCCTTTTCCAGTACGTTCTTCATGCTTCATCCAGCCTTTCCGCCATCAGCGTATTGTTTTTCACTTCCGTAATCCGGCAGCGAACGATTTTTCCGATATCCGCATCTGATCCAGGCATGGTTACGGACACGGCATGCCGTCCCTTGCCAGAGATGGCCTGACCGCTCCGCCGGCTCAGCCCTTCGATCAGCACCTCTTCCTCCGTTCCCACGAAGCGGCGCAGCGTATCCTGCTGCAGGGATTCCTGCAGCGCGATCAGCCGCTGAATCCGCTCCTTCGAAACCGCTTCCGGCACCTGGCCCTCCATGGCCGCGGCCCGGGTTCCGGTGCGTGGGGAGTAGATAAAGGTAAAAGCGCTGTCGTAGCGTACTTCCTCCACCAGGCTTAAGGTATCCCTGAACTGCTCTTCCGTCTCTCCGGGGAAGCTGACAATGATATCCGTGCTCAATCCAATCCCCGGTACGGCTGACCGCAGCTTCCTTACCCGATCCAGATACTGCTCCCGTGTATAGTGTCGGTTCATGCGCTTCAGAATTTCGTCATTTCCGCTTTGAACCGGCAGGTGAAACTGGGGAAGGATATGCTGGCTGCCGGCCATGACGTCGATCAGCTCATCGCTCAGGTCTTTGGGATGGCTGGTCATAAAGCGGATCCTGGGAATGCCCATTTCATCCAGCCGGCGCAGCAGCTCCGCAAAGGAAACGGGATCAGCCAGCCCCTTTCCGTAGCTGTTCACATTTTGGCCGAGAAGCATGATTTCCTGAACCCCGGACTGCATCAGCCCTTCCGCTTCCCGTAAAATATCCGAGACCTCCCGGCTGCGTTCCCGCCCCCGGACATACGGCACGATGCAGAAAGAGCAGAAATTATCGCATCCATACATAATGGTCAGGTATGCGGCATCCTGCCGAAGCCGGCGGATGGGAAGCCCTTCCGCAATGACGTCCTCATCGGTGACCTGAACCAGCCCATCCCGTCGGTTCAGCGTATTCAGCAGCAATTCCGGAAACTGATGCAGATTTGCTGTCCCAAAGGCCAGATCGATAAATTTATACTGCTTCAGGATCTTTTCCGCCATACCTGGCTCCTGAATCATGCATCCGCATACGGCAATCACCATATGGGGATGGGTCTTCCGAACCTCCTTCAGCCAGGTGACGTTCCCGAGGGCCCGCCGCTCCGCGTTTTCCCGCACGCAGCAGGTGTTGAAAATGACAAAATCCGCGTCCTCCCTGGTGGGAGCGGGATGCATTCCCATCTGCTCCAGCATGCCGGCGATTTTTTCAGAATCATGGGCATTCATCTGGCACCCGTAGGTGACGACATGGTAACTTTCCGGACGCTGGGGCAGATCCCGGATCTCCGAAATCAGCCGTTCCTGCCGCTCCATCTCATCCCTGCTTACATGGACTGCTGTTCTTTCCATCTGTTTTTTCCTGCTTCCCTGTGTTTTTCCGATTGCCGTTCCTTATTCCTTCACTTTTTCCGACAGGGCGGGGCGGCTTCTTTTCCGGGTCATTTCGATCAGGCCCAGATGGGTGAATCCGTGAATCACGGTTTTGATTCGGTCCTGCCGAAATGCGTTTCCCAATGCTTCCAGGATTTGCCTCCGCTCTTCATCTGTTTCCATATCAATCATATCCAGGATCAGAATGCCGGACAGATTGCGAAGCCGTGTCTGGATCATAATTTCCCGGCAGGCTTCCAGATTCGTTTCCATCACAGTCCCCCGCCGGTTTCCGCCTCCGGCGTCAGAGGAACTGTTTACATCAATGACCGTCATGGCCTCGCACTGATCGATGACGATGTTTCCGCCATGGGGCAGGCGGATCCGCCGGTTTTCCGCCTCCGACAGCTGCCGGGCCAGGTCCGCGGACAGCGGCTGATTCCGAACGATGGCATCTAATCCCCGGGGCTGATAATCCCGCATCAGCTCTTCCGCGGGTTCGACACTTTCTGCTTCTCCCCGCGCGATCCGCTCCCAACGTTCCTGCAGGGTCACCACTTCCGCTCTGAGCGCATCTTCTTCCTCGCCAAGGGCCGCCTCCCGCATCACCAGCCCAAACGCACCGCCGGACAGTTTCCTGCCCGTTTCCGTCAGCCGCTTCCGGTCCGCTTCGTCCGTGATCCGGGCGCTGACCCCGATATGCCTGTTCATGGGCATCAGGATCAGAAACGATCCGGCAATGCTCAGATCCCGTGTCAGAAAGGCTCCTTTTTCGCCTTTTTCCTCCTTGCGGATCTGCACCAGCACCTCGTCTCCGGAATGCACGGCCCCGCTCTGAAAGCTGCTGCTGTTTTCCTTCAGAGGCAAAAAGCCGGCCCGCTTCCGCCCGATGTCCACGAAGGCCGCCTCCAGCCCCGGCATCATTCTCTGTACCCGCCCCCGCAGAATCTGACCTGTCTGATCGTTCCGATCTACAGGAATGTACTCCACCAGGCGCTGATCTTCCGCCACCGCGCAGAAATCCTCATTCAAATACAGCGTTCGTTCCATATTTCCTCTTTGGGGATATTCATACCAGTAATATATTACAGTTTTTCCAGGGGAACCAGACGGCCCTCCCCGTCTTCGCCCAGCAGCCTGGTCCGCACCACCAGCATGCGGACATTTTCTTCCTCGGGGATCCCAGCGGTCTTTTTCAGGGCATCCAGCAGCATACCCGGCTTGCAGGTTTCCCGCTCCGTCAGCGCCATGGTAGCATACAGATGCTGGTCTTTCCCCTGGAGGGCGTAAATCATGGGTTTAATATCGCATTCCTTCAGCCCGCTCTTTGATTTTCGAAGGGTCATGATGGTCTGCTGTTCCATCATGGGACCGATAGCCGGCACAAGCCGCCGGCTCAGCTCAGGATCCCGGATAAGCAGATCGTAGGAAGCGGCTTTCAGCAGTGCCGTCAGCGCCGGGTGCCGGTCATCCACCTGCCGGGCTTCCAGCAGCTGCATCTCAGGGGGCATCGCCTGGTTCATCTTCAGCAGGAATTCCTCCGTCGAGACCTCCTCCGCCATCGTCACGTCCATGATTTCCCGCTGCCCGCAGGCGCCAGTGCTCAGGGCGGAGGCAAACGATACCAGAATATGGGGATTGAACCCGTTGGAATAGCCGACGGGCAGACCGCTGCGCCGCAGACCCCGCTGCACCGCCCGCTGGATATCCAGATGCCCGATATGCCGGACCCGCTCATTCTTTTCAAATACTGCCTGTATCCGCATGCTGCTTCCCCTTTCCCTCCGCATAGGAACAAAGGCCTTTGTACCGCTGAATGCCGCATCCGTTGCATCCCTGGCGGCAGTCCCGTGTCACTTCCGCCCGATCACTCTTTTCCTTTTCCCGCCACAGGAATTCCTTCGTAATCCCGCAGTCAATGAAATCCCAGGGCAAAAGCTCGTCCTTTTTCCGCTCCCGGTTGGCGTAGAATGCCGGATCAATTTCGCAGTCCGCGAAAGCCTGCATCCATTCATCGAATTTAAACTGGTCGTTCCATCCGTCCAGCTTGCATCCCCGTTCATAGGCCCTTTTCAGGACCTCTCCCATCCGCCGGTCTCCCCGGGAAAAGCAGGCTTCCAGGAAGCTCAGGTTCGGGGCATGCCAGTTGAAGTTGACCCCTTTGATCTTCAGAACCTCCCGCAGATGTTCCTGTTTCTGATTGATCACCGGAATGGTATCCTGCGCCGCCCACTGGAACGGGGTAAAGGGCTTAGGGACAAAGGTGCTGGCGCTGACCGTCACCCGCAGACCCTTTGCCCGCTTCTCCTTCGGCACGTGGAAATACTCCGCCACCACCTTCCGAGCCAGATCCGCAATGCCGTCCAGATCCGCCTCCGTTTCCGTCGGCAGCCCGTCCATGAAGTAAAGCTTGACGCTGCTCCAGCCTCCCTCGAAGGCATCCCGCACCTTTTCAATCAGGTCTTCTTCCGTGACCCCTTTGTTGATCACGTCCCGCAGCCGCTGAGTACCCGCCTCCGGCGCAAAGGTGAGGCTGCTCTTTTTGACCTGCTGCGTTTCCTCCAGGCTTTCCTTCAGCACGCTGTCGATCCGCAGGCTCGGCAGGGAAATGGAAACACGCTTATCCTTCATCCGGCGCATCAGCTCCCGGATCAGCTCCGGCAGGCAGGAATAATCCCCGCTCGACAGGCTGGACAGGGAGATTTCCTCATAACCCGTAGAGGCTACCAGATCCTCTGCCTGCTTCACCAGGGTTTCCAGGCTGCGCTCCCGAACCGGGCGATAGAGCATCCCCGCCTGGCAGAACCGGCATCCCCGAGTGCAGCCCCGCATGATTTCCAGCGTAATCCGGTCGAACACCACATCCGTATAAGGAACCGGGAATTTGGTGGGGAAATAGGTGTGGTCAAAGTCATATACGTATCTTTTTTCAATTCGGGCCGGGAACTCCGGGCTCACCGGTTCAAATGACTTCAGGGTCCCATCTTCATTGTATTCCGCTCGGTAAAAGGCGGGCACATATACGCCATGGAGATGAGCCAGCCGCTTCAGGCATTCTTCCCTGCTCAGACCCTGGGTTTTCCGATCCAGGATCACCCGGTTCACCTCCAGGATCACCTCTTCTCCGGCGCCGATCATGAAGGCGTCAATGAAGGGCGACATGGGCTCCGGATTGGATGCGCATCCTCCGCCGGCCACAACGATGGGATCCTCCTCCCCCCGCTCATCGCGCATGATCGGAATACCGCCCATTTCCAGCATCGCCAGCACATTGCTGTAGCTCATTTCATACATCAGGGTAAAGCCGACCACATCGAACTCCTTCAGCGGTCGGCGGCTTTCCAACGAAAAGAGAGGAACCTGATTTTCCTTCATCAGTTCCATCATGTCGATCCAGGGCATGAAGCACCGCTCCGCCAGGCTCCAGTCCTGGTCGTTGATAATCCCCGTGAGAATCTTCATGCCCAGATGGCTCATACCAATTTCATAGGTATCCGGAAAGCAGAAGGCAAAGTGCAGCGGGGCTTCCTCCCAGGATTTAACCTGTGCGTTCATTTCCCCGCCGGTATATCTGGGTGCTTTCTGCACCTTTTCCAGCATCTCTTCGATCCGGTCGTTATAATCTGTCATCGCCATTCTCCCTTTTGTTCTGCTCGGTGTCCTCTTGTTTTCAGGGAATCAGTTCCTCCCGGGGCTCCGGATCCGTCTCTGTATCCGCCTCCGGCAGCGCGGGCAAATCCTCCAGGCTTTCCAGTCCGAAGCGGCTCAGGAACTCGTCGGTGGTTCCAAAGAGGGTTGGCCGCCCAACCGTCTCTTTCCGCCCTACCTCGCGGATCAATCCGCGGTTCGTCAGGCTCTGGATGCTGTAATCACATTTGACGCCGCGGATCTGCTCCACATCCGCCCGTGTCACGGGCTGCCGATAGGCCACCACCGCCAGGGTCTCCATAGCTGCCTGCGAAAGGCTTTGTTTCTGTACGGGCTGCAGCAGGCGCACAACATCCTCCGCGTACAGGGGCCGGGTAGCCAGCTGCACCTTGCTTCCAAAGCGTTTCAGGATAAAGCCCCTTTGATTGTAATCGTAATCGCTGGCCAGGTCCTGCAGCGCTTTCTGGACAGCGTCTTCCGTCATATCAAGTGCTCTGGCCATCTCCCGGATCTCCACCGCTTCCCCTGCCACAAACAGGATCGCTTCAATCCTTCCGTTGATGTTTCCTTCCAAAAGGCATCCTCCGTTGAATTTTCTCTGTCGTAAATATCAGTTCGCGGAATCTTCATCCGGTTGGCCGGCCTGCGGCTCCTCCGTGTTTTTTGCCCTCTTCCTCATCCGGGAGACCTGTATCCTGCGGGGCGTCTATTCCTCAAAGACTTCAAACGGGGCCCTTCCGCTGATTAATTGGATCTCTCCATAGACACCTTCCTGCCGGATATGCAAATGCCCGAGCTTCAGCAGCTCCAGCAGCGCCAGAAAATAGGTGGTCACTTCTTCCCGGGTCGGCGCATCGGAAAAGGCATCCGCAAAGCGCATCCGTTTCTTTTGCCGGATCCGGGTCAGCAGATTCAGCATGCACTCCTGCACCGTATGCTGATCCCGGTGAATATCCCGAAGCGCGTAATGATTGGTTTCCCGTTCCTCCGCTGCCTGCGGCTTCCTGGCCCAGATGCGCGCGAAAGCCTGGACAAGCCCCTCCAGGGTCAGCCCGGTTAACTCAACCTCCGGCGGGGGCAGCGGGTACTCTTCCGGCAGTTTGGTAAAAATTCTTTTGGCCGCCGTCTCAAAATCCCGCAGGCTTTCCGCGCTTTCCTTGTACCGTTTGTATTCCTCCAGGCGTCGAATCAGCTCTGCCTCCGGATCTTCCTCCCCTTCCGCCGGTTCCGGTGGTCTGGGGAGCATGGCACGGCTTTTGATTTCAACCAGGGTGGCTGCCATAACGAGAAAGTCGCTTGCTTCGTCCATGTCCAGGTCCGGTGCGTTGCGAACCACCTGCAGATACTGGTCCGTAATGTCGCTGATGAAAATCTCCCGAATATCGATCTGAGCCTTCCCGATCAGAGTCAGCAGCAGATCCAGAGGGCCGTCAAAATCCTTCAGCCGAAAATTCATATGCATGTCTTATTATCCCGATTTATCAGTACAGCATCCGGAAAAACAGACCGGCCACCCCGTTCATGCAAAAGCTGCAGATCCTGCTGAAGGTGCTGCTCAGCACACCGCTCAGGCAGACAAACAGGAAGGTGAAATGGATGATCTGCATCGTCTGGGGGCTCATCTGTCTGTCCAGGCTTCCGCGGAAGAAGATCTGATTCACCAGCCTGTATCCATCCAGCGGCGGAACGGGCACCAGATTAAAAACCGCCAGAGAGATATTGTAGGTCAGCAAAATAACCAGAAACTGCTGCACATAGGAAATCACAGTCCCCGACGCCTTAAAGCTCAGGACATACAGGAACGTGGACAGAAGAAACAGCATCAGGTTCACACAGATGCCCGCGATGGATACCAGGATCATGTCCCGGTGCCGATTTCGAAAATTGTTGGGATTGATCGGTACGGGCTTAGCCCATCCGATCCCCAGCAGGAACATGCAGACGGTCCCGATGGGATCCAGATGCCTGCGCGGATCCAGGCTCAGCCTGCCCATCCATTTCGCGGTGGGATCCCCGCATTTCAGCGCCACGTAGCCGTGGCCGATCTCGTGCAGAATCAGGCTCATGAGCAGCGCGACCATCATCATCGCGATTTCGATGAGCGTGTCCAGTGGGTTCGCCCGAAAGCTGTACAGCCAGGCACTGAGGTTTCTGAACATATTTCGAAACTCTCCTTCTTTTTCCGTATGTAGAACGATTTTCTACCCTGTAGTCAGTCTTCCAGTTTGACGATGGGCGCGATGCTCAGCGCAAACTCCTTTTCCCCATATGCGGTGAAAAGAATGCGGATTCTCGCAGCCGCCCCGCTTCCGGAAATCTCCCGTACGACGCCGGCGCCGAATTTTTTATGCAGGACCCGATCTCCGGGCCGAAAAAGGCGGTCCATCGCGCCTTCTGATTCCGCTCTGGCCTTGCTGGGGGCAAACCCTTTCTGTACTCCGGGGATGGCGTCCAGGCTGGTCCCGCGCAAAGTCAGTCTGGGTTTTCCGATGGCGCCACCGGCAGCAGGCAGATTCGGTCTCCCGGTCAGGGGAGCTCTCTGCGAACGGAAGGAGCCCTGT
The DNA here is from genome assembly GCA_902797445.1 of uncultured Eubacteriales bacterium. GTDB lineage: Bacteria > Bacillota > Clostridia > Christensenellales > Aristaeellaceae > Aristaeella. The sequence continues at coordinate 18,813 of CADBTC010000157.1, forward strand.
CTGGCCGCCGGCAGATCAAAGGAAGCAGGACGGATCCCCTTGCCGATTTTCTCCGTCAGCCGTTCCGGGATTTCCCTTAAAAAGCGGCTTTCCTCATTGAACCGCTCCTGGTTATACAGCATCCGTCTCCTGGCATGGGTCAGATAGAGACGCTTCCGGGCCCGGGTAATCCCAACATACATGAGGCGACGCTCCTCCTCCAGCCGGTCATCGCTATCGACAGAGCGGAAGCTGGGGAAAATGTTTTCCTCCAGTCCGGCGATGAAGACGTTCTGAAACTCCAGCCCTTTTGCGGAATGCAGGGTCATCAGGGTCACATATTCCCTGCGGCTGTCCGCCCGATCCAGATCCGTGACCAGCGCCACATTCTCCAAAAAGCCTTCCAGGGTTGCGTCTTCGCTCGCTTTGACAAATTCGGCCACCGCGCCGACGAATTCATCCATGTTTTCGATCCGGCTGCGGGCTTCATCGCTGTCTTCTTTTTCGTACTGCGCCCTGAGTCCGGTTTCCCGGATCACCGTCTGCACAAAATCCTCCAGCTCCATGGATTCCTTGAGGGCGCTGAGCTTTGTCATCAGGGTAAAGAATTCCAGCACGCATTTCCGTGGCCGGCTGCCAAGTTCCGGAGGCAGGTCGATCATCGCGCTGTAAATGGGCATATCATTCTGCGCAGCGTGCGCGGCAAGCTGCTCCACCGTACCCTCCCCGATGGACCGCCGGGGCACGTTGATGATCCGTCGAAGGCTGATATCATCGGATGGATTGACCAGTACCCGGAGATAGGCGATCAGATCCCGGATCTCCTTCCGTTCATAGAACCGAAGCCCGCCGAAAATCATATAGGGAATCCCGGCCCGCATGAGCGTTTCCTCGAGTACGCGGCTCTGAGCGTTCGTCCGGTAAAGGATCGCCATGTCGCCCAGCTTTTCCCCACCGCGATTCAGGTTATGGACCGTGTCGGCGATCCAGGCTGATTCATCCCGCTCATCGAGGGCGGCATAAATCCGGATTTTCTCTCCTTCGCCGATCTGAGTCCACAGACGCTTGTCCTTCCGGTGAATATTGTGGGCAATGACCTGATTGGCGGCATCCAGAATGGTCTCGGTGGAGCGGTAATTCTGCTCCAGCCGGATCACCTTTGCATCGGGATAATCCTTTTCAAAGTCCAGAATATTCTGGATATCCGCGCCGCGCCATCCGTAAATGCTCTGATCGTCGTCCCCGACCACGCAGAGATTCCGGCTGTTCGCAGTCAGCAGCCGGACCAGCTCATACTGGGCCTTGTTCGTATCCTGATATTCGTCCACCAGTACATATTGGAACCGATCCTGATAATACTGAAGCACTGGAGGATGATCTGCCAGCAGCTCCAATGTTTTAACCAGAAGGTCATCAAAATCCAGGGCGTTCAGCTGCCGCATCCGCTTTTCGTATTCGACCATCACGTCATGGCATCGACTGCTGCGATAGTCGCGCCCGGTATGCATAAACCACTCGTCCGGGGACAGCAGGCGGTTTTTCGCGTCGCTTATCTTTCCCTGTATTTCCCGAATGGGCAGGAATTCCGCATCAATGTTCAATTTTTTCAGAATTTCCTTCAGGACGGACTGCTGGTCGTCGTCGTCATAGATGGCAAAGGACCGCTGATATCCAAGCTTTTCAATATCCCGGCGCAGGATCCTGGCGCAGGTGGAATGGAACGTGCTGATCCACGCGTCCTCCGCGGCCTGTTCTCCCACCAGGCGGGCGGTCCGCTCCTTCATTTCCTTGGCAGCCTTATTGGTAAAGGTCAGAGCCAGGATATGCCAGGCCTGGACCCCGTGATCAATCAAGTTGGCTACCCGGCAGGTCAGCGCCCGAGTCTTTCCGCTGCCGGCTCCCGCCAGAATCAGCACCGGCCCCTCCAGTGTCTCCACTGCAATTCGCTGTTCTCTGTTCAGTCCGCTTAAATCCATTTTATGCTTTCTTCTCCTGCTCCGGAATTCGGATTTTATCCAGCACTCTGTCATATCCGTCGGCCCCATAGCTCAGCGACCGCTTCACCCGGGAAATGGTAGCGCTGGATGCGCCGGTCTCATCGGCGATTTTCTGATAGGTTTCTTTTTTCCGCAGGAGGTATGCGACCTCCAGCCGCTGGGCGATGCTGCGGATTTCCGGAATGGTGCACAGATCCTCGAAGAAACGGTACGCGTCCTCTTCCGTTTCCAGCGCCAACACCGCCTGCATCAGCATATCCGTCTGTCTGTTGCGTATTTTAGGCTCAAACATCATGGCTACTCTCCTCGTTGCGGGCAATTTCGCGCTTTACTCCGCGAATATATCTTACATCATTCCGCTGTCAAATTCAAATCAAAAAACCGAAAAAAGAAGAACGGAAGAAAAAATCCGTTCTTCTGTGTTCAGCGAGTGATCATCCCAAAGTTCTTCGATCGCAGGCCTTCTGTCGTTTTCGTCACACGTGCTCAATACGTTTTTTTGTAACCGCAGCTGTCACAAATGTACGTTAACGAAACAGCAGCATTCCTTCGGCCCTGAATACGCATGTCCGTAAACTGGTTGCTGGAATAACCGCCGGGGCGAAGGGTTTCCCGGAATCGGTCACCAAATTCGACAGCTTGGCTTTCATTATCCTGAACATGCCAGCTGTCAGCCTTTCCGCACTTGGGACAGGCTTTGGGCGGTTCCTTTTTGAGCAACGCCATGGATCATATCTCCTTATTTCACGAAATACCGCTTCAGCAGGCCTTCAAAGCCCTTCCCGTGCCGGGCTTCGTCAATAAGCTTTTTCGTATCCACAACTGTCGCAGTGATAGCGGAGCTTGCTGCTCTTTTTGCCCATCGCACC
>CADBTC010000158.1 GCA_902797445.1 uncultured Eubacteriales bacterium
AACGAAGGATGTTTACGCGATGTTAATTTTTTGTTTCATTTACATTTCGATTTGAAGATGATATAATGAAACGGATTCTTTTTGAAGGAGGTTTGTTTGATGCAGCTGCCTGATCTTTCCCGTGTCACCGCCATTCTGCCGAATCTGGCTGATTATATTGTCTACGGAGCCATTGCCATCGTCACCCTGATCGGAGTCTTCCGGTGCCTGATTCCTCTCTGGCTGACCACCTCGGCCCTGCGCCGGTCCATCCGTCGGCTGCAGGATCACGCCGGGGATACCGGCAAGCCCGTCTGGCAGGAATCCGGCTTTCTGGGCCGGCGGATGCGGGGATCCTGGCTCCGCTTTCTGCAGAACGCGGAGCAGCTGGACCGGCGGGGCCTCCCCACCAACGTGGAGGATTATATTAACGACGACACCGTGACGCACTCCCACGGCAACGCCGGTCTGGCGGAGCTGATTCCGAATCTGCTGACCTCTCTGGGCATTCTGGGCACCTTCATGGGCCTGTCCCGGGGGCTGTCCAGTCTGAACTTCGCCGACGCGTCCCAGCTGATCTCCGGGATTCCGAATCTGCTTTCCGGGATGCGCTTTGCCTTCGGCACCTCCGTGGCCGGTATTTCCTGCTCGCTGATATTCAATATGCTCAACCGGATCTCCCAGGGTTCCAGCTATCGGGCCATCGACGATTTCGTTTCCTCCTTCACCCAGCTGGCCATGTCCCGGCCCCTGGATAACGATGTGCAGCTCATCTGCCAGAATCAGGACCGGAACCACATGCTCCAGGGCATCAACGAAACCCTGGCGGACCGGCTGGCGGAAAACGTGGGGCTGGCCATCACCCGCACCATGAATCCGGTGGCTGCGTCCATGGATCGGTTTATCGTCGCCGCCACCCGCAATCAGCTGGAGGGCGTCAACCGGATCGTAAGCCGGTTCCTGGAGGAAATGAACGCGGCCCTGGGCGGGAATTTCGATTCCCTGGGCGCCGCCATGGATCTGATCAACCGGAACCAGACCGAGGCCGCTCAGCAGGCCGCCGATACCCTCCGCTCCGCGGGCGGCATCGTGGAGGATGCGCAGAAGCTGCATGGCCTGACGGAGGAAATCCTGACCCGTTTCGACGCATATGTGGCGGACCTGAATGCCACCCGTACCCGCGATGAGGACTTTGAAAAGCGCTCCGCGGAGCTGCTGCTGCGCATGGAAAAACAGAATCAGGCCCTGAGCGGGCTGATTTCCGGTCTGCAGGCAAAGGTAGACCTCCTCTCGGATCCCCAGGCCCGGGAGCGGACTGACGAAGCCCTTTCCGGCATCCGGCAGGTGACTGCCGACCTGAACAAGAACGTTCTGCACATTTCCGAACTTCTGACCGCCCTGTCCGAGGAGGTCTGATCCCATGGCACGACAAATCATTCATAACCGCCGGGCCGGCCGGGGTTCCACCGGGGGCGGCGCGTCCTGGATCAGCTATTCCGACATGATGGCGGCCCTGCTGCTGATCTTCGTGCTGATCCTGTCCTACAGCCTGTATCAGTATTTTACCATGCTGGAAACCAAAACCGCCGAGCTGGAGGAGCAGCAGGTTCTCCTCCTGGCCCAGCAGACGCTGCTGGATGACAAGGAAACCGAGCTGAAGACCCTGCAGATCAGCCTGAACACCAAACAGACGGAGCTGGATGATGCCAACGCCGTCCTCCTGACCCGGGAGCAGGAGCTGGCTGCCGCCCAGCTGCTGCTGAAAGAGCAGGAAGATGCCCTGAACGCCGCCACAGCGAAGCTGGAGGAGCAGCAGCAGGCCCTGGCTCTGCAGGCCTCCCGCATCGATGACCTGGTGGGCGTGCGGACCAATATCATCCGGGACCTGTCCGCTTCCCTCTCTTCAGCGGACCTGAAAGCCACCGTGGATCCAAACAACGGATCCATCGTCCTGGACAGCGCCGTCTTCTTCGAAACCGGAAGCTATGTGATCAAGCCGGAAGGGCAGGAGCTGCTGAACCGGTTCATTCCCGTCTATCTCAATGTGCTTCTCAGTGAAAAGTATAAAGGCTATCTGGGCGAAATCATCATCGAGGGGCATACGGATTCCAAGGGCTCCTATGTCAACAATCTGAAGCTCAGCCAGCAGCGGGCCCTGCAGGTGGCCCTCTATGTGCTGGATATGCCCGGCCTGACCGGTGCCCAGGTCAGTCTGCTGCAGCAGATTCTGACCGCCACCGGCCGCTCGTGGGCGGATCTGAAATACGACGCCGCCGGCCTTGAGGATCCGGACGCCTCCCGTCGGGTGGAGTTCAAGTTCTCCCTGCGGGACGCGGATATGATCGAGGAAATGCGGACGATTCTGGAAGAAAGCGGACTGGACGGAGATCTGAACGCGAAACCGGAGGATCAGGGATGAAAACAGCGGGCATTCTCCTTCTGGTGCTTTGCCTGGCCTGCGCGGCCGGCACGGCGTACCTGTATCTGACATCCAATCTGACCGTGACGGAAATCCGGTGCACGGCCTGCGCCGCCGAAGACCAGGCAGCGCTCTTTCAGGAGCTGCGCAGACAGATCTCCGCGGACACCTTTGCAGGGACTCCTTTCGATACCGCGAACCTGGGAGACGCCGGGGATTACCAGTTCCTCGAATACACCTTGTTCATCCGCAACGCCACCTTCCTGAAGGCGGAGCTGCTGGAAGTCCAGATCACGCCGATGAAGGGCGATGTGCTCCAGATCGGCGATCTTTCCCCCCACGATCTGGCGCCTCGTTCCGGAGGAACCGCGGCCGCGACGATCCTGACATCCAAATCGATGCACAACATCCGGGAGATCACCCTGACCTACTATCTGGGCGGCCTTCCTTTCTCAGAGCGCCTGACCTACAGCGACTGAGGCCGTTTTCAAACGGGGGCGGTGCATTGGATCCCGGTACCGGTTCCTGCCTGCGGCCACCGGCGCCCGGATCGGTGTTCCGAAACAAACAGCGCGCGAAAGAATGTTTCGCGCGCTGTTTTGAATGCAGAAAAAAAGCCTCCGAAAGGAAGCTTTTTCTTTTGGCCCAGGGAGCCGATGTCCCCGTTTTTTCACCCGCTATGTGAAGCAGGCTGGTGCCCTGCCGGCCGTATCTGCCGTCCCCTGGCG
>CADBTC010000159.1 GCA_902797445.1 uncultured Eubacteriales bacterium
GAGGCAAAATACGTGCAGTAGCCTTCCCGGGTATTGAAAAGGAAATTCGTGACAAAATCCAGATCCGCAGGCTGGAAGGCCGCATCCAGGGTATAACGGTAATTCCGGCTGAGCCAGGTCTGAAGGGAAAAGGCCTTTTCATAAGGGGTGGAGGCGGAATGGGTGACGTCCGACGCCAGCTGCCATACGGGCTCCTCCAGATGGGACGGGAGCGCGGTATAGGTTTCCAGGATCTGTTCATACTGGGGATCCTCCGCCGAGGAGGCGGCTTCCACCAGCGTGGAAACGCCCGGATCGCCGGCCTGGGGCAGGGGCGCGGACACCGCCCAGGAATCCCCCGCAACCAGATTACGGGTAATAAAGAGCTCGGAGGCCAGGGAAAAATAGGGTACCAGATCGCCGCCGGCCCGCAGCTGGCGCACCCGCTGGGGGGCGAAAAGCGTGGACGCGCTCTTTTCCAGCATCCGGACGGACACATCCACGGGCGCCATCAGGGAGGAGGCCAGGTTTTCAGGCGGCAGGGACTGATCGAAGAGCAGATTCCGGCTGGCGGCCATGCCTGAGGCATCCCAGAGGTAGCGCCGGCCGCCCAGGGTATTGCGCCAGGACCGGCCGTCATAGGCGTTCAGCATGACGCCGCGGAGATAAACTGTTTTCGGGGTTGAAACCTGCATCACCCGATGATTCGTCGGGTTCGCGGGACCGCCCAGCTGGCTGAGACCCTGGGGATAATAGCCCTCGGAGGAGAGGGAGAAGACATCCCTGGGCTCCGTGAAGAACAGGCGGTCCATCACCGTCTGGCGAAATTCATCCGCCTTCTGCTTCCATTCGGGCACCACCAGCCCGGAGGAGGGGGAAAGGAAAAAGGCCAGCAGCACGAGTGCGGCGGACCAGGGCAGGATCCGGGCGGGGAGTGCCTCCTCATGACGCTCCATCAGATAGAGCGCGAGGGCGGCCGCACAGGCGGGAAGCAGGCAGGGGGTCAGATCCGGCCGGTTTCCGAGCCAGAGCATCAGCATGGATCCAATGGCCAGCAGGATACCGCCCATGGAGCCGGCGGCCCGGCGGGTGCTCAGAAAGGAAAGGAGCGTCACGAAGACCGCCAGCACCCGGGCGGCGAAATCCGCGACCAGGGGCAGGGCGCCGGGGACGCCGGAGAGGTGAAGCGAGAAAGCCATCAGCAGATCCCGCATCCGGACACCCTCTCCGGCCAGCCAGATCAGCAGCCCGGCGGCCAGCGCCGCGCCGCCCCAGAGCGCGGACCGGCGGGAGAGGGAAATGGCTTCGAGGCCAACGGAGAGGACGAGGCAGATCAGGAGGCAGAGGGGCAGGGAGGCCTGCAGATCCAGCGCGAAAAGCAGCGTCAGGAGCAGGCCCGCCGACAGCAGGAGGGTCAGCACCAGACGGGGCAGATGCGCTTTGATTTTTGATGCCACGGTCCTGACCTCCTTTCGATAAGCAATATGGGATTCCGATGGATCCTTTCCGGACGGGGATGATGCCCTGCCGGCCGGCGCAAACAGCGGCCTCCTTTGGAACGGGTGAATGTCCGCACCCTGGGGGGATGAACGGGATGCCGCCGAAGCAAAATCACTCCGGCAGCGTCGCGTCCGGGGTGACGAACGCTACCTCCGCCCCATCCTGCCGCAGGCGGGCGATCAGGGGCTGCAGATTCAGGTCGTCGGGGGACCAGGTGACGAGATAGAACCGCAGAGCTGGTCCCAGATGGTGCAGACGGGTCATGACATCCACCATGGCGGAGGTGAGACGGGCGGAGATAATCACCAGGCAGCCCACCTTTCGCAGGCGCCGGCTTTCCAGGGTCAGCACCCGCTCAAAACGATCCGTTTCCGAAAAATCCAGCAGGGCCAGGTTTTCCAGCACGAGGGGCAGCCCCATGGATTTTTCCATCTCCAGGGGATGATTTCCGAAGAGGGGAAAATGTACCAGCAGGTCCGTTTTCAGCTGATCGGCAAAGACGGAGGCTGCCGTTTCCACCAGGGCGTCCCGGATATCCATTTCCGCCTCCGGCCGCCCCCAGGAGGGGGGACGGGAGCAGTCCATGAGGATCAGGACCTCCCGCAGGATGGGCTCGTCGAACTTCCGGACCAGGAGCTCCTGCTTCCGGAAGGACAGCTTCCAGTGGATTTTCTTCATCGGATCCCCCGGCTGATACGCCCGGATATCAGAAGGGGCGGACAGATCCTCCGTCGCCCGGGCCATGGTATCGCTGCCGGGGTCGCCGGGAGAGAGCGTCAGAGGATCGGTATCGAACAGATTCGGCAGCACCAGCAGGCGGAAATTCGCGTCCGGCACGGGGCGGCGGATCCGGAAAAAGCCCATGAGATCCTCCACCTGCCACGCATGAACGCCGGGAGAGAAGGAGCCGACATGATCGGCATGGAAGGGCATGGAAAGCGTCTGCAGCCGGCCCGGCCGATCCTGCAGATAGATTTCCCGGGAGGGCTCCCCCGCGCCGGAGGAGATCTCCAGCATCACCGGCGCGATGGGCAGAAGCCCCCGATGGCGCACGCGCAGGGAGAGCAGCGCGTCCTCGCCCCGGTGGACGGTCCCCCTGTCCATCTCCCCGGAGACGGACAGCGTTCTGGCTGCCCACAGGACGCTGAGGGCGCCGGAGAGCAGGGTCAGCAGCAGAAAGACCGCCAGCAGGAGAAGCAGGGGACTGCCCGTGGACAGGGCCGCCAGCAGAAACGTCGCGAAGGCCGCCAGGGGCAGCCAGATCCGACCGCTCATAGCTTCAGCGGAACCACCGTGTTCCGCAGGATGGTCAGGAGCACATCCTCCGCCCGGACGCCTTTCATGCGGGCCTCGGGGGAGAGCACCATGCGGTGGGCAAAGACGGGAAGCAGCATATGCTGCACATCCTCCGGGAGAATGAAATCCCGGTCATCCAGGAGGGCGCAGGCCTGGGCGCCGCGAATCAGGGCGATGGCCGCGCGGGTGGAGGCGCCCAGCTGGAAGGCGGGATTTTCCCGGGTGGCGGCGGCCAGATGGGCCACGTAGGACCGGACCTCGGGGGAACAGTAAATCGTCGCGACCTGCTCCTGCATGGCCAGGATGTCCTGGGCCGTGCAGATGGGGGTAATCGTATCCATGGGCCGGACGACGCCGGAATAGCGTTCCAGCACATCCATTTCCTGCTCCACGGTGGGGTACCCGATGGAAATCCGCAGGAAGAAGCGGTCCACCTGGGCCTCCGGGAGCGGATAGGTGCCGACGAACTCGCCGGGATTCTGGGTGGCGAGGACGATAAAGGGCTTGGGCAGGGCATGGGTGACGCCGTCCACGGTTACCTGGTGCTCCTCCATCACCTCCAGAAGGGCGGACTGGGTTTTCGGGCTGGTGCGGTTAATCTCGTCCGCCAGAATGATCTGGGACATGACGGCGCCTTCCCGGTATTCCATCTCCCCGGTTTTCATATTCACCAGGGTAAAGCCCGTAATATCCGACGGCATCAGGTCCGGCGTGAACTGGATGCGGCGGAAGGAACAGTCCAGGGAACGGGCCAGGGCGCTGGCCAGGGTGGTTTTTCCCACGCCCGGCACATCCTCAATCAGCACATGCCCCTTGCACAGCAGGGCGATCAGGGCATACTCGATGGCTTCATCCTTGCCGACAATGGCCTGCCCGATGGCCTGCTGCAGGGTTAAGATCATCCGGCCGGGATTGAACATAATCAGAACGCCTCCTCGGGGTCAGAATACCGGCAAATTATACCGAAAAGCGCGCTTTTTCGCAATAGCGGGAAAGCACCTCTGCCGGCAGGCGCGGCCGCCTGCGGCGTTTTTTCAGCCGCGGGGAACAGCGGTGACGCGATCGGAAGGTGAACACATTTCCCCCTTGTCAACTTTCCGGTTTCATCTTATAATATCCATACCCCAATATTTCACGAGAAAGGCGGCGGTCACAATGACGGTTATGGAAAATTACGAGCTCTGGCTGAAGGACTTCGCGGGGGACGCGGAGACGGTGGCGGAGCTGGAGAGCATCCGGAACGATGAGAAGGAAATCGAGGACCGGTTTTATACGGAGCTGAGCTTTGGAACCGCGGGCATGCGGGGCGTGCTCGGCGCCGGCATGAACCGGATGAACAAATACAATGTGCGTCGGGCAACCAAGGGCCTGGCGGGCTATCTGAACCAGGATCCCGAGAACGCCAAGCGCGGCGTGGCCATCGGATACGACAGCCGCATGTGCAGCGCGGAATTCGCGAAGGACACGGCCCTGGTGCTGTGCGCCGAGGGCGTGCCGGCCTATCTGTTCGACGCGCTGCGGCCCGTGCCGCTGCTGAGCTACGCGGTCCGGCATCTGAACGCGGCCGCCGGTATCGTCATCACCGCCAGCCATAATCCGCCTCAGTATAATGGATACAAGGTATACGGCGACGACGGCGCCCAGGTTGGGCCCGAAGCGGCGGAAGGCATCACGAAGGTGATCCGCGCCACGAAGTATACCGACTGCGTCCTGATGGACGAGCAGGAAGCCCTGGACAAGGGGCTGCTGAAGATCATCGGCAACAAGGAAATCGACGATGATTACATGGTCGAGGAAAAGACCCTGGTGGTGCAGCCCGAAATGCTGGCCCGGGTCGGCAAGAAGCTGAGCATCGTCTATACGCCCCTGCATGGAAGCGGCAACGTGCCGGTGCGCCGGGTGCTGAAGGAACTGGGCATCGAGAAGCTGGCCGTCGTGACCGAGCAGGAAATGCCCGACGGGCATTTCTCCACCCTGACCTGCGCTCCCAACCCGGAAAATCCGGAAGCCTTCACCCTGGCCTTCAAGCTGGCGGAGAAGGTGGGCGCCACGGTTATTTTCGCCACGGACCCCGACTGCGACCGGCTGGGCGTGGCGGTGAAGGACGGGAAGGGCGAATGGCACCTGCTGACCGGGAACCAGATCGGCTGCGTGCTGCTGCACTATATCCTGAGCACCAAGCAGCGCCTGGGGACGCTGCCGGCCAACGCGGCGGCCTGCAAGAGCATCGTGTCCACCTCCCTGGCCAACCGGATCTGCGAGCACTACGGCGTGAAGATGTTCGAAGTGCTGACGGGCTTCAAGTTCATCGGCGAAAAGATTCAGCAGTTCCAGGATTCCGGGGACTATACCTTCCAGTTCGGCTTCGAGGAGAGCTACGGCTTCCTGAGCAGCACCTTCGTGCGCGACAAGGACGGCGTCAACGCCAGCCTGCTGGTGACGGAAGTGGCCGCGGCCTGCGAAGAGGAAGGCATCACGCTGTATGACCGGATGGAGCAGATCTTCCAGGAATACGGCTACTATGTGGAAAAGGTGGTTTCCACCACCCTGCCCGGCAAGGACGGCCTGAGCCGGATGAAGGAAATCATGGCGGGCCTGCGGGAGAATCCTCCGGCCGAGATCGGCGGCATGAAGGTGACCGCGGTGCGGGACTACAAAAAGGGCATCCGGACCGCGGGCGGCGTGAGCGAGCCCACCGGGCTGCCGGCCTCCGACGTGCTGTATTTTGAGCTGGAGAACGGGTGCTGGGTCTGCGTGCGGCCCAGCGGCACGGAGCCGAAGATCAAGCTGTACGTCAACACCAACGCCAAGGATCGGGTGGAAGCGCAGAAGCTGAACGAGATGCTGTGCGAAGCCAGCCAGGCGATGATGAAATAATCCGGATAAGCCTCCGGCGGATGCGGCCGGGCGCGAAAGGTTATTCTGCCGTTTTGCGGCACGCGCCCGGCGCCGCCTGAAAGCTGAAAAACGCAAAGTGTTTCTGCGTTTTCGATAACAGGGATCGCCCGCTCCCCGGGGGGGCGGGCGATCGCCTCTGTTCCGGCCTTATTCCCGGCGGAAGCGGGCTTCCGCTTCCTCATTTACCGTGATTCCGGGCGGGAGCCGGAACAGGATCATCAAAAGGGCCTTGCCGCCTTCAGGCAGGGCAGGAGGGGTGCGCGTTGTTTGGAAAATTGATGAACAGTTACTACTACGGCAAGAGCGGGAAGGGCGACTTCAAAAAGGACGACCTGCCGGAAAACCGGTGGCAGCTTTTCTGGGATACGCTGCGGACCCGGATGAGCGGGCTTTGCCGGCTGAACCTGATGTATGTCGTGGTCTGGCTGCCGGCGATCATCATCATCACGATGACCCTGATCAGCGGCTTTTCCAACCTCAATACCATGATCGCGGCCCGGGACGGCTCCCTGAAGGCCCAGGTGGAGGCAACCGCCGGGGAAGAAAATGCAGTGACCTATACCGACGAGCAGATCGCCGAAATCGCCGCCCTCGATCCCTCGGAATACCTGCGCGGTTCGGTCTTTTCCCTGCTGCTGCTGATGATTCCCGCCATTGCCATCACCGGCCCCTGCACCGCGGGGGTGACCTATGTGGTGCGGAACTGGGCCCGGGACGAGCACGCCTTCATCTGGAGTGATTTTAAGGACGCGGTGAAGGCGAACTGGAAGCAGGCGCTGCTGACGTCCGCCATTACCTCCGTGATGCCGATGCTGATGTATATCGGGTGGCAGTTTTACGGCGAGATGGCGAAAAATCAATGGATCATGATGCTTCCCCAGATTCTGGTCCTGATGATCGGGGTGCTCTGGGCGCTGTGCGTGACGTATATGTACCCCCTGATGGTCACCTATGATCTGAAATACCGGGATGTCATCCGCAACAGCCTGCTGCTGGGGGTGGCGAAGCTGCCCATGAGCATCGGCATCCGTCTGCTGCACTGCGTGCCGGTTCTGATTGGAGCACTGCTTTGCTACCTGTGGCATCCGATTTACGGTGTCCTGCTCACCGCGCTGTATTACATCATTTTCGGATTCGGCTTGAGCCGCTTTGTGACCGCCAGCTATACCAACGGCGTGTTCGATAAATACCTGAACAGCCGGATCGAAGGCGCGAAGGTGAATCAGGGGCTCCGTCAGCCGGACGATGAGGATGATGACGAGGACGAAGAAAACGAAGAAAACGCAGACGGTCCGGCGCAGGCCTGAGACCGGGCCGGAAGACGGACATCCGGAGGAAATGAGACAGGAAGATGTATCAGGATTTTGCGGAAATCTATGACCGGCTCATGGACAACGTGCATTACGACAGCTGGGCGGACTATTACGTTCGCCTGCTGTCCATTTATGGGGTCCGGGACGGAAAAGTCTGCGAATGCGCCTGCGGGACGGGGAATCTGACCATTCCCCTGCAGCGGGCGGGATTCCAGATGACGGGGGCGGATCTGAGCCAGGAGATGCTGTGGCAGGCGGCGCAGAAGGCGCGGAAGCAGGGCATGGCCATCCCCTTTGTGCGCCAGGACATGCGGTCCCTGAACCTGCACCGGCCCATGGACGCGGTCATCGCCACCTGCGACGGGGTCAACTATCTGATCACCGACGAGGATCTGCGCAGCTTTCTGCGGGCGGCCTGGCGGGCGATCCGGCCGGGCGGCGCGCTGATCTTCGACGTATCCACGCCCCATAAGCTGCGGGACCGGCTCTGCGCGGGGATCATCTGCGAGGATATGGAGGATATGACCTATTTCTGGCAGAATACGTGGAACCCGCGGACCCGGACGGTGGAGATGGAGCTGTGCTTCTTTATCCGGGAGAAGGACGGGCGGTACCGCCGGATGGAGGAGAGCCAGCGGCAGAAGGCCTGGGAGGCCCAGGAGCTGAAGAACATGCTGCTGCAGACGGGCTTCCGGGGAATCTGCCTGTACGGGGACGGGAACCTGAATCCGGCGAAGGACAGCGATTCCAGATGGCATATATGCGCCGTGAGACCGGCGGAGGAGGCACTGTAAGCAGAAAATGGACGGGGAAATGGAAGAGAAAAGAGACGAACTATTGCAGATTGATCTGGGAAACGGACAGGCGCGGGTGTTGCTCTGCTCCACGACCCATATGGTACAGGAATGCGCCGACATCCATGGGGCCAGCGCGGTCTGCGCCGCGGCCCTGGGCCGGCTGCTGACGGGCGCCGCCATGATGGGCATCATGATGAAGGGCGAGGAGGAATCCGTGACCGTGACCCTGAAGGGGGACGGCCCCATGGGGACCCTGATGGCGGTCGCGGACCACGGGGATGTCCGGGGATACGCGGACGATCCCACGGTGGTCCTGCCCCTTCGCCCCGACGGGAAGCTGGATGTGGGCGGCGCTGTGGGGCACAGCGGACGGATGACCGTGATTCGGGATCTGGGGAACGGAAAGCAGTATGTGGGGCAGAGCGAGATCGTCAGCGGGGAGATCGCCATGGATTTCGCCCAGTATTTCACCGTCTCTGAGCAGACGCCCAGCCTGGTGGCGCTGGGGGTCCGGCTGCATGAGGGGACCGTGCTGCAGGCGGGCGGCATCCTGATCCAGCCCCTGCCGGGATGCCCGGAGGAGATGATCGATCAGCTGGAGCTGCGCAGCCCCATGTTTGCCGACATCAGCCGGGAGCTGACCTTCGATACGCTGGAGAATCTGGCCCGGGACTGGTTCAGGGGGCTGGATCCGCAGATTCTGGAACGGACCCCCATTCGGTATAAATGCTCCTGCAGCCGGGAGCGGATGGAGAAGGCGCTGATTTCCATGGGCCGGAAGGAACTGCAAAGCCTGATCGACGAGAATCAGGGAGCGGAGCTGAGCTGCCATTTCTGCCATCGGAAGCACTTTTTCAGCACGGAGGATCTGAAGGATATGCTGGAAAAAGCGGTGAAAAAGGAGAGCGGGGAGGATCAAGCGCATGAATAAGATGCCGATTATCAATTTTGATGAGCACTTCGCGGACTATACCTCCCAGTGGATGAAGGACCACGGGAGCGAATACGCGAATTATGACGCCATGGAGGCGGACCTGCCCCGGGTGTATATGACCTTTCTGAATACCCGGGCCAAATGGCTGGGGAACCTGACGCCGGGATCCTATTTCACCCAGTTCGAGGATCCGAAGGTGCTGGTGGACTGGATGAACGCTTACTGCGAGGCGGGCGTCCCCGTGCCGGATCTGCTGACCGAGCAGATTCAGTTCGTCGGGAAACCCTGCGAAAAGCGCCTGGTGGCCCTGCTGAAGGATCCGGAGGCCGGGGAAGAGGCGAAAATGCTGGCCATCGGCCTGCTGCGGGATCTGGAAAGCACCCAGCCGAAGATGCTCTACATTCAGTGGCAGATGGACCGGGCGGAGAAGGACGAGATGCGGGATTACGCGCTGGAGAGCCTGCGGGAGATGGGAGAGAGCGTGGTGCAGCCCATCCTGCAGGAATTCGACCGCGCCAACGCCGCGGGGCAGGAAGCGCTGATGGACGTGCTGGCGCAGTATCCCGGGCACGAGCAGATCTTCCGCCTGGGGCTGCGGCTGTTCAGGGAACGGCCGGAGAAGCGGGCGCTGTTTGCCGGATACCTGGCAAAAATCGGGGATGACCGGGCGGTGCCGGAGCTGATCGAGGCGGCGAAGGATCCGAAGGTGAATTACCTGACCTTCATCGAGCTGCGCAGCGCGATCGAGGAGCTGGGCGGGACCTGCCCGGAACGGGAATATGAGGATGATCCCGAATACGAAGCCCTGCGCGGGCTGGACATGAATTAAGGATCGGAACGGAAGCATGCTATGTAAACAATGCGGATTTTACGCGGAGGAGGGGGCCCTGGTATGCCCCGAATGCGGGGCCAACCTGGTTCTCTCCGCGGCGGAATCCGGCGGGGCGGAGGCCATCCGGCAGGGAAAACGGGCCCGGGAAGAGGTCCGGAACCGGCCGGCCCAGAAACAGGAGGAGGCCCGCCGGCGCCGGAGAAGCGGCGCGAGCCGGGCGACCATTCCGCTGACCCCGATCCGGGATACGCGGGAGCAGGAACCGGAATCGGAGATCGGCTTCGATGACCCGCGGCTGGTTTTTGAAAGCGGGGTCGGGGACGGATCGGACGAGGAGCGGAAGCGGGACGCAGTGGAACGCTTTTCCAGGACCGTATACTCGGACGAAGCCGCCCGGGAAGCCCAGGCGGCGGCTTACGCGGCCACGCACGCGCCGGGACAGGGCCGGAGAATGGTCAACTGGTTCAAGGTTTGGCTGGTTGCCTTCATCGTAACCGGTCTCGCCGCTGCAGGCGGATATTATTTCCTGAAGCGGACAGAGCCGGGCCAGAAGCTGATGGCCCGGCTGGGGCAGGATGCTTCCTCCACGGCGCTGTGGGCCGTGGGCGAGGACATGCTGGACCGGGGAGACATCGGCGGGGCGATTCTGCAGTTCGAAAAGGCAAAGGTCCAGGACGAGGAGAACGGCACCGTGGACGTGGACGGGCTGCTGCTGCTGGGCAGCGCCTACGAAGCGGACGGCCGGATCGACGACGCGGCAGCCCTGTATGAGGAGATCTACACGGAAACGCCCAGCCGGACGGAGGCCTATGTAAACCATATCCGGATCCTGATGGGCAGCACGACGCCCGGCGCCAAGGCGAAGGCCAGCGAGCTGATGCGGACGGCCTATGAAAAGACCGGGGACGAGTCTTTCCTGACCCAGCGGACGGACATGGTGCCGGCGCCGCCGGAGGTGGACCTGACCGCCGGATACTATGACAGCAAGAAGTATATCGCCATTACCTCCTATCAGGGCTACGACGTGTATTACACCTTCGACGAGAACGCGGAGCTGCCCTCCGGGGGCAGCCGATATACGGAGCGGGTGTTCCTGGATGAAGGCATCCATACCCTGCGGGCGGTCGCGGTGAACGGGGAGCTGGTTTCCGACGAGCTGCACGGCACGTACCGGATTATCATGCCCTCCCCGCAGACGCCCCGTGCGAGCCTGGCGCCGGCTACGTATAAGAGCCGGCAGCGGGTCCGGCTGCGGCCGGGCGTGGACAACGAAAACGACGACGACATTATTATCTATTATACCATCGACGGTTCCTCCCCCGACGCGGACAGCCCTATTTTCAACGGGGAACCCATCTGGCTGCCGGGCGGATGGGTCACGCTGAAGGCCGTGGCGGTCAACAAATACCGGAAGGTCTCCAATATGCTGGAAACCCTGTATAAAATCGAGATTCCGGAACCGCTGCGGGGCTACAACGCTGAGCAGGACGCATCGAAGAGCTTTACCCTTTACGGGACGAAGATGCTCGAATTCCAGCAGTCCTTCGGCGAGGGCACCCTGGCGGGCGAGGTGACGGTGGAAAACCTGGACACGGAATGCAGACGGTACGACTATCCCTGGGGATACGCCATCATGAGCCGGACCCAAAGCGGATGGCTGCTGGCGGAGGTCTATACGACGGAGAAAACACCCTTCAGCGGGCCCCGGGGCACCAATGTGGGGGATTCCGAGAGCTTCGTGGTCAGTAAATTCCGGGATATGGGCCAGGTGGAAAGCGCCACAGGCAACCGGGGGCTTTACTCCAGCAAGGACGGGACCGGGAAAATCTGGGTCCAGGACGACGGGGGAAAGATCATCCGGTATCGGACCTATACGCCGGACGGAAGCCACTGGTGGCAGCTGGAATACCGGACGAATAAAAACGGAACGGTGGTTTCCATGGATTATAAATACGATCCGTAAGCGGAGGAGACGGGAAGTCCCCGTCATTTCCGAACAGAGCAGGGAAAAGCAAGAAATCCCGGAAGGAAAACCAACCTTCCGGGATGTTTTGAAGAGGGGAGCGTCAGCGTGAACAGCGAAGACGAAAAAAACGGGCGGACCGGAAAACCGGAGGGGGCAGGGGCCGCAGAGACACTGACAGCGGCTGAAACGGAAAAAAAGCCGAAAATGCTGCTGCACTGCTGCTGCGCGCCCTGCTCCTCCGCGACGCTGGAACGGGTGCAGGAAGCGTACGATCCGGATATCTACTACTACAACCCCAACATCGAGCCGGAAGCCGAATTCCGGAAGCGGGCGGGGGAAGAGGAGCGGTTCGTCCGCGCGTTCCGGCCGGACGGAGGCGTAAAGGTGCTCGTGGCCGAATATGACCACGAGGCCTTCGAGGAGATCGCAAGGGGGCGGGAGGACGCGCCGGAGCGGGGGGAGAGATGCTATCTGTGCTACGCGCTGCGGCTGCGGAAAACCGCGGCTTACGCCGCGGCGCATGGGTACGACTGCTTCACGACCTCCCTTTCCATCAGCCCCTACAAGGTGGCCCGGTGGATCAACGAAATCGGGGAACAGCTGGCGGCGGAATACGGGATCGATTTTGTGCACAGCGATTTTAAGAAGCAGAACGGATACGCCCGCTCCATCGAACTGTCGAAGAAATACGGGCTGTACCGGCAGGACTGGTGCGGATGCGTCTACTCGAAGCGGAAGCGGGAGCGCAAAATCGCGGAAAGGGAAGCGGAGAAAGTCGGGCAGGGAAAGCCCGAGAAGCCAGCGGAATGAAAACAGAAGCCCCCGGCGCCTCATCCGAAGCGCCGGGGGTTTAAAGTTCTTTTGAAATCCTTTTTTAAAACCTGATTTTCCCACTTTTTAGACTGCTTCCCGCCGCTTTGGGATGTCCCATGTTTTTCTCAAAAAAGGACTTGCTTTTCTTTCACTTCCGTGCTATACTCTACGGCGTTGACCCCGTGGGATTATAGCTCAGCTGGTTAGAGCACCACGTTGACATCGTGGGGGTCATAGGTTCGAGTCCTACTAATCCCAC
>CADBTC010000160.1 GCA_902797445.1 uncultured Eubacteriales bacterium
CTCTGGCGATGAGCAGATCGTCTTTGACCCAGAGAGAGCTTGAGACTTTGACCGGGTATAGTCTGGGCACTGTCAACCGGGTGATGAAGGAACTTGTAGAATCTGGGTTTGTTGAGAACTCTGCAATTACAAACAGTGGGGTCGATGCATTGGAGCCGTATCGCTGCAAGCGTGCGGTGTTTATCGCCGCAGGATTAGGGACACGTCTGGTGCCGATTACCTTCAATACGCCGAAGCCGCTTGTCCGTGTCCACGGCGTCCGGATCATCGACAGGCTGATTGATGCCTGTCTGGAGGCGGGTATTCAGGAAATCGTCATCGTGCGCGGCTATCTCGGAGAATTGTTCGACCAGCTGCTTTATAAGTACCCCATGATCAAATTTCTGGAGAATCCGGTTTACAACGAGGCGAACAATATCAGTTCTGCCCTGGTAGCGCGGTACCTGCTCTCCAACGCCTATGTATTCGAGGCCGATTTGCTGATCAGCAACCCGAAGATCATCCGGAAATATCATTATATGTCCGACTTCCTTGCAATCAAAAAGGATCGCTCGGACGACTGGTGCTTCCGGGTGAAGGATGGTGTGATCGTTGAGGAGAAGGTCGGCGGTCAGGGCGAAGATATCTGGCAGATGGTCGGTGTTTCCTACTGGAATAATGTGGACGGGCATAAGCTCTCTCAGGATATCCAGGAAGTCTATCAGTCCCCAGGAGGGAAGGAAAGATACTGGGAACAGGTTCCCTTGGTATACAAAAAGGATCATTACACCGTGGAGGTACGGGAGTGCCGGGAGGAGGATATCGTAGAGATTGACACCTATAAAGAACTGAAAGAGATCGACAGGACCTACGATGTGTAAGAGAGGGCTTGACAAGAGCAGACTCCTGCGCTATAATCTGTTCAGTTTAAGCAAAGAATTGTGCGATTTTGAACAGAAAAAGCATTTGTAGGCTAATTCCTGGTAAAGTTTCCGTTATCGGATGGATATCTCAGGAAGAGCTCTGAACAAAGAATGGAACAAGGAGAGCTGTTATGAAAAAGCGTATAGCTATGGTGTTGTTGATCTGCTGCATGGCCTTTCTTCTTGCCGGCTGCGGAGGAGGTGCCGCTTCCGGTTCCGGGAAAAAGGGGGACCGTGTTGTCATCTATACGGCGGCCGAGGATGAACGGATTGCCTATCTCCAGCAGGAGTTGGATAAAAAGTTTCCGGATGCGGAGATCGTGATTCAGTCTCTCGGAACAGGTCAGCTGCTGTCAAAGCTTCAGGCCGAGGGGAAGAACAGCGACTGCGATATTTTCTATGACCTGGAAGTGGTCAACGCGGAGATTATCCTGAATGAGAATCCCGAGCTGTTTGTTGATCTTTCCGACTATGATTTCTCGGTCTATGATTCTTCCGTTACCGGTTACACGGAGCGGCACCACCGGTATGCGGTCAACGGCAAGACCGCCGGTGCTTTCTTGGTCAACGTCAAAATGCTGGAGGAGAAGGGGCTGCCTGTTCCCGCAACTTATGAGGATATGCTGAAGCCCGAATACGCCGGGCTGATTTCCATGCCCTCTCCGAAGAGCTCCGGCACGGGGTACAGCTACTATAATGGCATGATCACCCTTTTGGGCGAGGAAAACGGGATGCAGTATTTTGACAGCTTGAATCCCAATATCAAGGAGTATACCACCTCCGGCTCCGCCCCGGCGAAAGCGGCTGTGCGCGGCGATGTAGCCATTGCCTACGGGCTGCTGTGGCAGTGCGTGAACTATGCCAATGACAATGAAGGCCTGAAAGTTGTGATTCCCGAGCAGGGGCTGGCCTTTGATCTCTTTACCATGGGCATGGTCTCCGGGCATGAGACCAAAGGCAGTGTGAAAGCGGTGTTTGATTATCTCTATAACGAGCTGAACAAGCCGCAGTGCGCGCTGTTCAATCCGGACAGAATTTATGCTGACATGCCGGCGGCCGGGATAGCAAATTATCCTTCCGGCTATGTCGAGATTACGATGAATGGCCTGTTTGATTTCCAGTACAAACAGGATCTGTTGGATCGGTGGCAATACTGAGTTTTCATGGACAGAAAAAAGGAGAGCTTTCGGCTCTCCTCTTTTCCTTTTGAAAATGTCTTTGCAATGCGGGAGGGATGACGGATGGCAGAAGAAAAACCGGCGGTAATCATCCGCTGTGAGCATATACATAAAAAGTTTAAGTTCAAAACGGTTCTGGAGGATATTTCCTTCGAGGTCAGGCGCGGGGAGTTTCTTTCCTTGCTTGGGCCTTCCGGCTGCGGTAAGACGACGATTCTGCGCATGCTGATCGGCATTGAAAAGCCAACCTCAGGGAAAATATTCAAGGATGGTGCAGAGATCACCGAGACCGCGCCGAAGGACCGAAATATCGGCATCGTTTTTCAGAATTATTCTCTCTTCCCCAATATGGATGTATACCACAATATCTCCTATGCCCTGCAGAGCCGGAAGCTGAGCAGGGACGAAATTGACAGGCGTGTGAAGGAAATCGTAGAAACGGTCGATTTGGGAGAGCACATTTTTAAGAAGCCGAAACAGCTCTCCGGAGGCCAGCAGCAGCGCGTTGCCATCGCTCGTACGCTGGTTCTGAACCCCGATATCATTTTGTTTGACGAACCCATGTCTGCGCTGGATGCCGAGATTAAGGTGATTCTCCGGCAGCAGCTCAAGGAGATCCAGAAAAAGCTGCAGATCACAATGATCTATGTTACCCATGATCAGGAAGAAGCCTTTGCAATGTCTGACCGGATCATGGTTTTGAACGACCTTCAGATTGCGCAGTTGGATACCCCGTACAACATTTACCATCATCCGGCGGATGCCTTTGTCAGGCACTTTGTTGTCGATCATCTGAACAGGAAGGTCAAGTCGATCGAGGACAGCATTAAAGAGGACAGGGGATGAACGGTGCAATGGTTCGAACAGGCAGGCTCCTGCGGCACGAGGCTCTGCGGTTGATCGCCGTCGGCTGCATTCTTCTCTTTGCGATTTTGCCGCTGCTGACGCTGGCTTTTCATGTCACGGGAGATGACTGGCGATACATTCTGAAGGACGACAGCTTTGCAGAGGCGGTCGGCAATTCCCTGATTTATACAACGGCTTCTGCGCTCATCACGACAGTTCTTGCTCTGGTGTCCGCCTGTCTGCTGCATACGGCAAACCTGAAAAGAAAAAACCTCTATGTCATTCTGCTGACTCTCGGGATGCTGGTTCCGACGATTTCGGTCGGCTTGGGTCTGCGGATTCTGTTCGGCACAAACGGCTTTCTAGACCTGCTTTTTGGTGCCGAGATTGAGGTGCGTGGCTTTCCCGGACTGATCCTGGGGTCGGTCATGACCTCCTTCCCGGCCACTTTTCTTATTCTGTACGATGCGCTGCATTATGAGGACAAAGGACCCTATGATGCGGCGAGCATCATGGGGATCAGCCGGCTCAGCACGTTCTTCCGGCTGACGATTCCGTATCTTCGCATCGCACTGATCTCGGCTTTTTTTGCCTGCTTTACGCTGGTTTTCTCCGATTATGGGATGCCGATGGAGATTGCCGGCAAGGTAAAGACCCTGCCCATGTATCTCTATGACCAGTTCATGTCTTCCTTCCAGTACGGGCGAGGGAGCATCGCGGGTTTTGTTCTGCTGATTCCCTCTGTCATCTCCTTCGTGTTTGACCTGGTTTTCAGGGATCAGAGCGTCAGCGAAAAACAGAAACGCCTGATTGAAACGGAGAGAGGCTTCAGCAGTGCTGCAGCGGCTGCTCTTATTGTTCTCTGTGCAGCCTTATTTCTCCCACAGCTTGCGTTTATCAGCCTTTCATTTACGAAGGCGTTTCCGAACGACCTGCACTTTACCTTTGACCACATAGTCGGTATCTTCTCCAATACCCATGGCGTCGGACTGACGGCCTATATCCGCAATTCTTTGCTGCTGTCGGTTCTGACAGCGGCATGCGGCACAGCGTTTGCCTATCTGCTGGGCTATCTGTCGGTCAGGAAGCCGGGACGTATGGGGAAGGCGGTCGATCTTCTTGCGCTGTCCACAATCGCGATACCGGGCCTTGTTCTGGGAATCGGATACATTTTTCTGTTCAGGGGCACGAAGGGGGCATTCTACGGTACAATTCTGATTTTGATCGTTGTCAATATCTTCCATTTTTTGGGGTCGCCGTACCTGCTGGCCAAGAACTGCCTGAACAAGATCAACAGCGAATATGAGGTGATCGGCGAGACACTGGGGATTTCGAGAGGCAAGATCATCATGCACGTTCTGATTCCCGGTTCGGTATCTACACTTGTTGAGATGTTTTCCTATTTCTTCCTGAACAGCATGATCACCATCTCTGCGGTTGCGTTTCTCTGCACCTATGATAACCAGCCGCTGTCGATCCTCATCACGACCTATGAGAAGAACAGCAACTATGAGATGCAGAGTGTTATCTCTCTGATCATTCTGTTTCTGAATGTTGCCGCGAGGGTGATATTCACCTCCGTCATGGCTGTTCTCAACCGAAAGGGTGAGAAGGAAGCAGAGGGGGGTATCGGACTTTCAAGACACGAATTCGATTTCCTGACCTACCTGGAAAAGCATGGAAAGGGACAGTACAGCCAGAGAAAGCTTGCGGATGATCTGACGATCAGTTTGAGCAATGCGGCAAGGCTGGTACATGATCTGGCAGACCGGGATTATATCAATCTCCTTGCCGATGACGGCATGGAAATCAGCGAAAAGGGACTGAAGGCACTGGAGCCGTACCGCGTCCGAAAAGCGATTATTCTTGCGGCCGGATTCGGCCAGAGACTGGCGCCGGTTACGCTGGATACGCCGAAACCGCTGGTGAAGGTGAATGGAGTTCGAATCATTGATACGCTGCTGGATGCCCTGTATGGGAAAGGAATTACGAACATCACCATAGTCCGAGGGTATAAGAAGGAGCAGTTCGATCAGCTTCTGGAGAAATATCCGACCCTTCACTTTATCGACAACCCCGAGTTTAATCTGGCGAATAATATCAGCTCAGCCGTGCAAGCCATAGATTTGATTGACCGCTGCTATATCTGTGAAGCAGATCTGTATATTACCAATCCGGATGTTATCAACAAATATGAATATGCCTCCAACTATCTTGGTGCAAAGGTCTCAGAGACGGATGACTGGTGCTTCAAAAAGCACAACGGGTATGCGGCGGGATATCAGCTGGGGGGCACTGATTGCTATCAGGCATTCGGCATCTCGTATTGGAACGGCGAAGACTCGGAAAAGCTGAAATCTGATCTCCGAAAGGTATACGCCAGCCGGGGCGGGAAGGAAAACCTCTGGGAACAGGTCCCGCTGAAAATTATGAGGAAGAATTATAAGCTGGAAATCCGGAAGTGCCACAAGTCCGATATCCTTGAGATCGATAATTTCATTGAGCTGATTGCAGCGGATCCAAGCTATGCGAACTACCCGGGGTATGAGGAATACAGCGGCCGCTGAGCAAGGAAAATCGGTTATAACGATTTATAAAAGATTTCTCATTCTGGAGTCTCTGAGAAATATTCGCGAGCGAAATTCGCTTGCACGTAAAACCTGACAGAGAGAAAGGTTACTTGGATGGAAGCACTGGTTAGTGTCATAATCCCTGTATACAATGTGCGGCTGTATCTGCGTGAGGCACTCGACAGTGTGCTGGCTCAGACCTATCGGAACCTTGAGATTCTGGTGGTTGATGACGGATCTGACGACAGGTCTGAAGCGATCTGTGATGAATATGCAGAAAAGGATGCGCGAATTGCTGTCATTCACCAGAAAAACAAAGGTCTCAGCGGGGCAAGAAATACAGGTTTGGATATTGTAAGGGGAGATTTTATTGCCTTTTTGGATTCCGACGATGCCTATTGCCCAAACATGCTGCGTATGATGGTCGATGTCGCACAGCAATCCGGGACAGACTTGGTTGAATGCAATTTCGGAATCTATCATACGAAGCATAGAATCGTGAATTTTGCGCAGGTTTTTACTAAAAACTACTTTTCCTCATGAATGACTCTTGGCTTTTTAGGAC
>CADBTC010000161.1 GCA_902797445.1 uncultured Eubacteriales bacterium
CTTCGCCCGAAAAAAGCCCTCAAATTCCGCTGGAAGCTTCGCGTATGCCCGCTCCAGCCGGAAAGCCGTCCGCCGGTCCACGGTTTCCTCTCCCGGCAGGAACAGGCAGAACCCCGGCTCAAAATCATGATCCCGGGAGATGCTGTCATCATATCCCAGCACCTCGCTGCCGCTGCCGCAGAGCCCGGCCGCCACCAGCCCTTTCACGTCCGGAAAGTCTTTCTCCAGCATCTCCCTTCCGTATTCGTTCCAGTATTTCCGGGAAAGCTCCAGACCCTTCAATTTTCATCCTCCAGCTGTTTATAACGGGGATCTCCGGTTCTTTCGGCCGGGTTTGCCGCACCGCATTTTTCCCGGATTCCGCACATATTATCGCACCGGCCCGGATCACGCCCGGTCAGGGCCGCCTCCACAGGCGTATCGGCGCCCTCAAGCCGCAGCTCAGCCCCGTTCCGCACCCGAACAGACATCTGTCTCCAGGACCCATTGGATTAAGCTCACTATAGCACAAATCCCTTTCGCCGTAAACCGTCCCTTACTTGCCCTCCGCGGGCAGCTCGATGAAGGCCATGACATCGGCGTCCTTGGCGGCGCCGCCGGCCACCTCCACCAGCCGCTTTTTGTCCTTCTTTCTGGCCAGCAGGGCTGTGGAGGGGCCGCCGTCCAGATTGTAGACCCATTCGGTTTCAAAGTACTTCAGGAAGAAGTTGTTGACGTCGTGGAGGGTCAGGCCGTAGCCTCCCTCATTCGTAACGGAAAGAATCAGATAATTGTTCCGGTTCACCTTCCCGATCACGGTTCGGCGGGCCCGGCGGCCTGCGAACTCCCAGTCAGCGGGCGTCAATACCTCCCCGCTTATCTGCATGGGGCACTGGACATAAAAGCTCCAGGTCTGGCTGGGATTGGCGGCCAGCACCTTTTCGTTATCCTCCCCCACGTACATATGCAGTCCGTCCGCCTCCAGAGTCAGCCCGTAATAGGGGACGCCCTCCAGATTGCGGAAAACGGCCCCGTCCGTCACGGTCAGGGATCCCAGGGGCGTATAGTAGTAATCCCTGTTGGTTCCGGGATAGTTCTCCGGGATCCAGGGGTAAGTCGGGCTCACATAGCCGCTGCCGTTGATGGCCAGGGCCGCCCCGGTCACCTTTTTCGCCATGGCCAGGGGCAGCTGAATATTCTTTTGCCAGTCCGCGGTGGCCTTTTTGATCTGCTTTCCCGGGTCCTGCATCCACAGCTTGACCAGGAAGCACCGGCAGCCCTTCACCTTGAAGGTTTCGATTTTATACTTCAGCGTCTCCGAATCGTAGGATCTGTATGCTTTATGCGTAAAGTTTTCATATTCCAGGGGCGGGAAGACTTCCGGTTCCGCCGCCCGCGCGGGCAGGGGCAGCAGCAGCAGAATCATGCACAGCAGAATCAACCTTTTTCGCATTCTCTTTTTCCTCCCTTTCGACGTATTTCCACCCCTGAAAGTATAGCACGAAGTTTCGCCAGGGAAAAACACCCCGTTTTCCTGTGCGGATCTCAGCGCCGGCCAAAAGACCGCCCCATGATGACGGGGGCGGTCCATGCTGCGTTCCTTATTCTTTTGTCCGCATGGCCTCCGCCCAGATGGCGCATTCCATCCGTTTGCGGAACAGCTCGCACCCGGTCCGGTACACGCCCCGGACCGATCCCGTCGCGTGAAAAGCGTTGGCAGCGCATCCGCCGGAGCAGTACAGGCGCGCCCAGCATTCCCGGCACTCCTCCCGGGCATACACGTTGCAGGCCGCAAAGTCTTCCCGCACGGCCGTGTTTGTGACCCCGTTCCACACGTCCCCCAGCCTGAAGGCTTTCTCCCCTACAAACTGGTGGCAGGGGTACAGGTCCCCCCAGGGGGTGACCGCCATATATTCCGTTCCAGAGCCGCAGCCGGAAATCCGCTTGTATACACAGGGCCCGCCGCTCAGGTCGATCATGTAGTGATAGAAAGTAAAAGGATCCCCTTCCCGGCGCTTTTGCACCAGCAGACGGGCCAGCTCCTCATACTGCCGCATGACGATCGGCAGATCCGCCTCCGTCAGCGCGGACGGATCCCCCTCCGCGCAGACCACCGGCTCCATGCTCAGTTCCCGGAACCCCAGATCCAGCATCGTCCGGATATCCTGCAGAAAATCCGGGTTGGCATGGGTAAACGTCCCCCGCATATAGTAGTTCTTTCCGCCCCGGGCCTTCACCAGCTTCTGGAATTTCGGCACGATCCGCTCCCAGCTCCCGTTTCCCGCGTAGTCCACCCGGAACCGGTCATGGATTTCCTTTCGTCCGTCCAGGCTCAGCACCACATTGCTGCATTCCCGGTTGGCAAAGTCAATCACGTCGTCGTCGATCAGCATCCCGTTGGTCGTCAGGGTAAAGCGGAACTGCTTGTCTCTCTCCTTCTCCACGGAGCGGGCATACGCCACCAGATCCTTGACCACCTGAAAATTCATCAGGGGCTCACCGCCGAAAAAGTCCACCTCCAGGTGATGCCGGCTGCCGGAATGATCCATCAGGAAATCCAGCGCCTGCTTCCCGGTCTCGAAGGACATGAGCGCCCGATCCCCGTGATATTTTCCCTGGCTGGCGAAGCAATAGGAGCAGTTCAGATTGCAGGTATGAGCCACGTGCAGGCACAGGGCCTTCACCACCCCGCTGGTCCGCTGCTTCAGCTCCCCCGCCATGGGCTCGAAGGTATCCTCGGAAAACAGCTGGCCCGCATCCTTCAGCGCCGTGATTTCATCATAGCACTGAGCCAGATCCGCCGCCGTCACATCCTCGCGGCCGCCATATTTTTCCGCCATCGCGGAAAGCACCGTCTCCCGATCCTCCCGCTCATAACGGGCAATCATATCATAGGCGATCTCATCCACCAGGTGCACCCCTCCGGAGCACACATCCAATACAATGTTCAGCCCGTCCATCTGATACTGATGAATCATTTTCCCTCTTTCCCCGGGACATGCTTACGCCTTTCTTCCCGGCCGGATACTGTTTTTCGCCTCTTTGGGTTTTCTTTTTGTTCTCTCCCGCTCGGATCCGTCATCCACTTCTCCAGGACAGTCTTCCGGGCGGTCGAAAAAAGCCGCCCGAAGGCGGCATTTCCCTTTGACGGCGTATTACTTCGTCTCAGCCTTGTTTTCGCACTGCTGGTTCGCGATGCCGCAACTGGTCTTGCAGGCGGACTGGCAGGACGTCTGGCATTCGCCGCATCCGCCGTTCTTCGCGCTCTCGCACAGGTTCCGGGTATTCAGGGTCTGAATGTGTTCCATGGGAAAGCCCCCTTCAGTCGTCAAATTTCGCTTTATCTTATCACAGCCTCCGGTAAAAGTCAACGAGTCCGGAACGCATTTGCTCCCGCGGGTTTGGGGATCGGTTTTCTGTTTAACGGAAAAACGGAAAAAACGGAAAAAAACCGGGAATGCGGATCAGCGCGGAAAATGCGCCCCGTTTTGAAAGCGTCTTCTTGACAGATCGAAGCCGCTTCGCTATATTATATTTGATCAAATGTTTTCGACCCGGCAGGCCGGAAAGCATATGATACAGAATATAGAACCGGTCCCCGCAACGGCGGAGAGAGAAAAGGAGAAGAAAATCATGGTAAAGAAAGTAGACGAGCAGGGATTTGTAAACGAAGCCAAGGCGGCGGACGTGGCGGTCGTGGATTTTAATGCCACCTGGTGCGGCCCCTGCAAGATGCTGGCTCCCGTGCTGGAAGCGGTCAGCGAGGAGCTCTCCGGCAAGGTATCCTTCTATGGTGTGGATGTGGACGATTGTCCTGAGCTGGCGGCGGAATACCGGGTGCAGAGCGTGCCCTGCCTGGTGCTGCTGAAGAAGGGGCAGCTGGTGTCTCAGTCCATCGGCTTCAAGCCCCAGGCGGCGATCAGCGCGTGGATCAACGGCAATCTGTAATTTTTCCAGACTCTGGATCTGTGCCGCCGCATGTGCCATGCGGCGGCTGTTTTAGCCGCGCGGACAGCGCTTTTCACAAAACTGCATCAGTTTGGGAGGAAGAAATCATGGCAACGGTACTGGATCGGTTTCTGAAATACGTGCAGGTGGAAACAACTTCGCTGGAAGCAAATGACACCTGCCCTTCCACCCCGGGGCAGCTGGAGCTGGGCTCCCTGCTGGCGGAAGAGCTTCGGGCCATGGGCATACAGGACGCCCGCATGGACGCCCACGGATATGTCTATGCCAGCATCCCCGCCAAGGGAGCCGGGAAAAAGCCGGCCATCGGCCTCATCGCCCATATGGACACCTCCGACGGTGTGATCGGGAAAACCACCCCCCGGATTATCAAAGGCTATGACGGAGGGCCCATTGCCCTGCAAAACGGGGTTGTCATTGACGGATTCGATTTCCTGCCCGACCTGAAGGGGATGGACCTGGTGGTCACCTCCGGGGATTCCGTCCTGGGGGCAGACGACAAGGCCGGCGTAGCGGAAATCATGACCCTGTGTGAGCGGATGACCGCGCCGGACGCGCCGGATCACGGGAAAATCTGCGTCGCCTTTACCCCGGATGAGGAAATCGGCCGGGGAGCGGATCTCTTCGACGTACCCGGCTTTGGGGCTGGCTATGGCTATACCGTGGACGGGGGCCCCCTGGGGGAGCTGGAATACGAATGCTTTAACGCTGCCTCCTGCAGGGTGACGGTAAAGGGCGTCAACATTCATCCCGGCTCCGCCAAAAACCAGATGAAGAATGCCTGCCTCATCGCCATGGAATTCGCCGGAATGCTGCCTCCCTGGGAGCGGCCGGAGCATACGGAAGGCTACGAGGGCTTCTATCACCTGGCCTCCATGAAGGGGGACGAGGAATCGGCGGAGCTGCGCTACATCATCCGGGATCATGACGCGGGCATTTTTGAGGAGAGAAAAGCCGCTGCCCTGCGCATCGGGACTTATCTGAATCAGAAGTACGGGGACGGCACGGTTGCGGTGGAGCTGAAGGATTCCTATCGGAACATGAAGGAGATCGTGGAGCAGCATCCGGAGATCCTGGAAAAGGCCAAGGACGCCTTCCGGGCCTGCGGGGTGGAGCCCGTCGTCTGCCCCATCCGGGGCGGCACGGACGGCGCCCGGCTGTCCTACATGGGGCTGCCCTGCCCGAACCTGTCCACCGGCGGATACAATTATCACGGGCGGAAGGAACTGATCCCCGTCCAGAGCATGGAAAAGATGGTGGACGTGCTGGAAGCGCTGATCACCGGCGCCTGAGGGAGAGCGGATGCAGTTTCAGTATAAGGTGATCTTCAGCCGCCGGAAGACGCTGGGCCTGTCCATCAGCGACGGGCAGCTCTTTGTCCGCGCCCCCTGGGGGACCCCGAAGAGCGAAATGGAGCGGCTGATTCGCGAAAAAGCGGACTGGATCGAGCGCCACCTGGCGGAAAGCCAGGCCAGAAAGCGGGAAGCCGACAGCGCCGGGCACCTGACCTATGAGGAGCTGCAGGCGCTGGGGGAGGAAGCCGTGAAGGTCATTCCCGAAAGGGTGAAGCATTACGCGCCGCTTGTCGGCGTGCGGCCCCGGGGAATAACCATCCGGAATCAGAAAACCCGCTGGGGCAGCTGCTCCGCCAAAGGGAACCTGAATTTCAACTGCCTGCTGATGCTGGCCCCCCGGGAGGTGCTGGACTCGGTGGTGGTGCATGAGCTGTGCCACCTGAAGGAGATGAATCACTCTGACCGTTTCTATGCGGAGGTCTATCGGGTGTTCCCGGACTATGACCGGTGCGACCGGTGGCTGAAAACGGAAGGGAAAGTCCTCATGGCCCGAATGCTGTAACGCCTGTTCCGTTTCTCGGGCTTTCCTCAAAAATGACGTACACCAAACGCCCCCGCCGGATTCCCGGCGGGGGTGTTTTGCGCTTATTCAGCCGCCGCATTCAGGACTCGTTCTGCGGCAGTATTTTATACGATTCCGTACGGCCTGCGGCCTATGAAAACATGCCACCTCAAAGATGGGTCTGTTTTAACCCGGAATCAATATCATACGTGAAGCATCCTACTCCAGGTTCAGCGTGGCAAAGTAATCCTCCGGGGTTTCCGCCCGGCGGATCATGCGGAAGCCCCCGTCCTCCGTCCGGAGGATTTCAGCGCTGCGAAGGCGGCCGTTGTAGTTATAGCCCATGGCATAGCCGTGGGCGCCGGTATCATGGATAAAAAGCAGATCGCCGATTCTGATTTCCGGCAGTGCCCGCTCCACCGCAAACTTATCGTTGTTTTCGCACAGGCAGCCGGTCACGTCATACACATGATCCGCCGGCCAGTCCCGTTTCCCGCAGACCGTGATATGATGATAAGCGCCGTACATGGCCGGGCGCATCAGATCCACCGCGCAGGCATCCACGCCGATGTAGTCCCGGTGGATCTTTTTTTCGTGCACCGCCCGGGTCACCAGCCATCCCGCGGGCCCGCTCATCCAGCGGCCCAGCTCGGACTTCACCGCTACATCGCCCCGGGGACATTCTGCCTCGTATACGGCCCGGACGGCCTCCCCCACCGCGGCAATGTCCACCTCCGGCTGATCCGGCTGATAGGGAATACCGATTCCGCCGGACAGATTGATAAAGGCGAAGCGCAGGCCGGATTCCGCCGCCAGGTTTTTCCCCAGCCGCAGCAGAATCCCCGCCAGCTCCGGATAATAGGAGGGGGCCATGGTGTTGGAGGAAAGGAAGGCATGAAGCCCGAAGGCCTTCGCCCCCATGCCCTTCAGCCGGGAAAGGCCTTCCCGCAGGTGGCTTTCCGGCATCCCGTATTTCGCCTCTCCGGGGTTTCCCATGATGGTATTGCCGATGGAAAAATCACCGCCGGGATTATACCGCAGGCATACGGTTTCCGGGATACCCCCGTGGGCGGCCAGCAGATCGATATCGCTCAGATCGTCCAGGTTTACGTACGCGCCCAGCGCCCGGGCATAATCGTATTCCTCCGGCGGCATCGCGTTGGCGGAGAACATGATCTCCTCTCCCCGGAAGCCGCAGCGCTCCGCCAGCATCAGCTCCGTCAGGGAGGAGCAGTCCAGCCCGCAGCCCTCTTCTCCGAAGATCCGCAGCACCGCCGGATTGGGCAGCGCCTTGACGGCGAAATATTCCCGGAAATCCGGGCACCAGGAAAAGGCCTTTTTCAGCCGGCGGGCCCGCTCCCGCAATGTCGCCTCATCGTAGAGATGGAAGGGCGTGGGAAAGGCCCTGGCTGCGGCTTCGAAAACGCTGTCGGGAAGGGCAAAATTCGGCACGGCTTATTCCTCCTTTTTTCTCGTGGCGCGAGCGGCGCCGGAAGGGATCGATGGGAATCTTATTCCTTGTAATCCTGCAGGGAGACGGAGACGATCTTACTGACACCCTGTTCCTCCATGGCCACGCCGTAAAGCGCGTTGGCCCGCTCCATGGTGCCCTTTCGGTGGGTCACCACGACGAATTGCGTCTCCTTTGAGTATTCCACCAGGTAATCCGCGAAGTATCCGATGTTCGCGTCGTCCAGGGCCGCCTCGATCTCGTCCAGAATGCAGAAGGGCGTGGGTTTGAGCTTCAGAGTGGCGAAGAGAATGGCAATTGCGGTCAGCGTTCTCTCCCCGCCGGAAAGCAGTGTCAGCAGCTGCAGTTTCTTTCCCGGGGGCTGGGCGTTGATTTCGATGCCGCAGTTCAGCGGGTCGGACTCGTCCATCAGGATCAGCTCCGCGTGCCCGCCGCCGAAGAGCCGCTGGAAGGTTTCGGAGAAATAGCCCTTCAGAAGGTTGAAATTCTCCACAAAGGTGGTTTCCATCTGGCTCAGAAGCCGGGCAATCAGGTCCCGCAGGTCCTTCTCCGCCTTTTCCAGATCCTGCCGCTGGCCGGTCAGCGCGTCCGCCCGGGCCTTTGTTTCCGCGTATTCCTCCACGGCCTTGACGTTGACGCTTCCCATGGCCCGGATCTCCGTGGAAATCTGGGCCGCCCGGCGGTCCGCTTCCGTGACGTTGAAGCCCTCCTGCTGACGGAATTCCTCGGCGCCGGCCTCCGTAACCTCGTAGGTATTCCAGATCCGGTCCCGCAGCACCTTCAGATCCCCCTCGGTGCGGGATCTGTTCAGCTCCAGCCGGTGGGCTTTGTCCGCGTCCCGGGACTGGGACTGATGCAGGCCCTCCATGTCAGACAGCACGTCCTTCAGGTCCTTCTGCCTCGCGGCCCGGGATTCCTCCAGGGAGCGGGTGATCTGCTCCCGGCGCGCCTGATCCGTTTCCGCGAGGGTCGCTTCTCCCCGCAGGCGGGTCAGCTCCGCCGCGTCCGCCGCGTCCTGCTCCGCCATCAGATCCAGCTCCTGCCTTCTGCGGTCCTGTTCCTTCTCGATCCTCTCCTGCTCCTGGCGATACCGATCCCGGTCCCGCTGAAGGGTTTCCGCCTCGTGCTTCAGGTCCCGAACCGCCAGCGTCAGCTCCAGAACCTCCGTCTCAGCCTCCTCCGCCTCCCTGCGGGCCTCCTGCACAAGCCCCTGCAGGCGGGCGGTTTCCTTCTCCATTTCTTCCCGGGAAAGCTGGTTCTTTTCCGTGTCTCCGGAGACCATGGACAGCTGCTCCTCGATCTGCATCATGGATTCCATCAGCTGCTCCCGGGCCGCGTCCGTCTCCGACAGCCGCAGGGCATGCCCCAGGCGGTCCGCCTCCGTGTTCTGGACGTGTTCCGTTTCCCGGGCGACGGCAATCTCCTGCTGATGCATCTCCTCCAGGCGCTCCGCGGTTTCCCGCTTCAAGGCATCCTTTTCCTGCTGCCCCTCCCGCATGGCGGAAAGGAGCTTTTCCAGCTCCGCCTGGCCGGAGGAGAGCCTCTCCGTCAGCTCCTTCAGCTCCCGCTCCCGGGAAAAGAGATTGACGCTCCGGGAGGAGACGGACCCGCCGGTCATGGAACCGCCGGAATGCATGACGTCTCCCTGCAGCGTGACCAGCCGGAAGGCCTGCCTGCCCCTTCGCATGATCGCAATCCCTTTTTCCAGGTTCTCGGCGATCACGGTCCGGCCGAGCAGGTTGTCCACGATGCCCTGATACCGCGGATCGCAGGAGATCATCTCCGAGGCCACGCCCAGGCATCCGGGCATCCGCAGCACTTCCCGCTCCTGCGGCGTCAGCAGCCGGGGCCGGATGGCGGAAATGGGCAGAAATGTCGCCCGGCCCAGATGATTTTGCCGCAGATGCTCGATCAGCTGCTTCGCGGTTTCCTCATCCTCGGTGACGATGTTCTGCTGCTGCGCGCCCAGGGCCATATCCAGCGCGGTTTCATACGCCTGGGGCACCTGAAGAAGCTGACCCAGCACCCCGTGCACCCCATCCATGCCCCTCTCCCGGGCAAAACGGACGGCGGCCCGGACGGAATGGGCGTAGCCTTCCATCTCCCGGGACATTTCGGCCAGCAGCCTTTGGCGGCTTTCCATATCCCGCATTTCCGCCAGCTTTTGATCGTAGCGCTGCCGGGCCTCAATCACGGCGGCGTCGCTTCGGTTCAGCCGGTCCACCGCCTGCTGCCAGGCCGCGGCCTTCTCCTTTTGCAGCGTCTCCTCGCCGCGGAGCATATCCCGTGCTTCCCGGACCGCGTCCTCCTTCCGGAGGGCTTCCCGCTTCATCTCCTCGCAGGAGGCAGACAGCTCCTTCAGCCGGTCCTCCATGGTGGACAGCATGGTTTTCAGCCGGGTCTGATGATTCTCGGAGGCCGCCTGCCGGTTCATCGCGTCCATGACGGCCGCCTGCTGCGTTTCCAGCGCCGCCTCCCGCTCCTCCTCTTCCCGGTGGGCGTTTTCCTCCCGCCGGCGGGCTTCTCCCAGCGCCTCTTCCTTTTCCGCCAGCCGGCTCTCCCGCTCCTCCCGGCTGGAATCGCTGTCCGAAAGCAGGGCGGCCAGCTCCTCCATGCGGGCGGCGGCTTCGGCGGTTTCCGCCTCGGTCCGCTCCCGGTTCTCCTGGCGGCGGCTCTTTCGCTCCTCCACCCGGCGCACCGCGTCCTGGGCCTGATGCAGCGCTTCCATCCCCGCGATGGCAGCGGCATGCGCGCCGGAGATTTTCTCCTCCAGCTCTCCGATCTCTCCCTGCAGGGCGTCCCGCCGCTCCGCTTTCTCCGTCAGGGCCCGCTCTGCCTCCGCCAGAACGGCCGCCATCGCCTGCAGGTCGCTGTCCAGTTCCCGGAGCCTCGCCTCGAATCGGGCGCTGCGGATCAGGAAAAGGTTCAGATCCAGCACCTTCAGCTCTGCGCTGAGATCCAGATAGATGCGGGCATTCTTCGCCTGCTCCTCCAGGGGGGCCAGGCGCCGGTTCAGTTCCTCCAGGATATCATCCACCCGGGACAGGTTGTCCAGCGTATGCGCCAGTTTTTTGTCCGCTTCCTCCTTGCGCGCCCGGAACTTGACGATGCCGGCCGCTTCCTCAAAGACCAGGCGCCGGTCCTCTCCCTTGCGGGACAGGATCTCGTCGATCCGGCCCTGGCCGATGATGGAATACCCTTCCTTGCCAACGCCCGTATCCCGGAACAGATCGATTACATCCTTCAGGCGGCAGGCCGACCGGTTCAGGTAGTATTCGCTGTCTCCGGAGCGGTAGACCCGGCGGGTCACCATGACCTCCGCGTAATCCAGGGGCAGGGCCCGGTCCTCGTTGTCAAAAACCAGGGACACCTCGCAGTAGGACAGGGGCTTGCGCTTCTGGGTTCCGTTAAAGATCACGTCCTGCATGCTGGAACCCCGCAGCAGCTTGGCGCTCTGCTCGCCCAGAACCCAGCGGACCGCGTCGCCGATATTGCTTTTTCCGGACCCGTTGGGGCCCACAATCGCCGTGATCCCTTCGTTCAGTATGATTTCCGTCCGCTGGGCAAAGGATTTAAAGCCGTAGAGTTCCAGTTTCTTAAGTCGCATTTATTCTCCCGACAGGCCGCCGCGAAGCCGCCTTCATCTCCAAATCTCTGTTTTCATGCCCGTCCGCCCAAAAGAAAAAGGGCGAAAAGACAGGTTATCTTACCATATTTCGCCCCGAAAGAAAACAGGCTTATTGCTTTTCCAATGCTTTTCGCAGCGCCTCGGCCACGGGGGAAGGGCCCTTTGGCCGCACGTTGTTCTGCTCCAGAATTCTGGCGATCTCCACCCGGGTATTTTCCACCTCAGCCCGGAATTCCCTGGCGGAAACCCGGATCGCGCCTCCTCCCAGGATAATGATCTGCTCCAGCGCGTCACTGGTGGCGACCCGGATCAGGCTCTCCTTCTTATTGGCGATGCGCCGGATGGTTTTTTCAATATAATTATCCGCCGTTTCCGCTTCTTTTGTATACACGATATGGATGCCCTGCGTTTCCTCCTGATGGCCCAGGCTTCCGTGGACCCGGTAGGCATCGAAAACCAGAATCAGCTCGCAGGGGCGGAACCCCCGGTAATTCGCCAGAATATCGGTCAGCGCTTTGCGGGCATCCTCCAGGCTGTCTTTGGCCAGGGCCTGCAGATCCGGCCAGGCGAAGATGATGTTATATCCGTCCACCAGCAGATATTCGGTTTTCGGCGGCTCGAAGGTCACTACCCGGCCGTTGAGCGTGGTTTCATTCCGCCGGACCGGCGCGGCGCCGGGGAGAACCTCCTTCCGCCTGCCGTAGGTGCGCTCAAAGATGGCTTCCAGTTCCTTGTCCTCCGCGGCGGTGCCCCGGTAGACGGATCCGCTTCCCCCGGATGGGGACGCGGCTGTTCCCCCGGCGCCCGCCGATGATCCCGGCTGAAGATGCATACATCGATCCGCTTCGTCCCAGGGAACCAGATACCCGGCCCCGTGGCTGCAGAAAACGGAGTCCGGGCTGTTTTCCACATCCCGCAGGGGATCGTATCCGATGGCCGCGATCACGTCCTCCGGATGCCCGCAGGGTTCATATCCCCGCAGGCTCAGCCCCAGCCGGCCCTGTCCCCGGGTATAGGCGATCACCTCCCGGGTGTAATCCCGCAGGGTCGCCACCGGGGCGCAGCCCGTCAGGACCGCCCGATCCCCCTGCGTCTCCGGGGCGCCGAACCGGCCGCCCATCTGGGTCAGATCGTTCATGGCCCGGCCCACGCAGTCAGCCGGCAGCTCCAGCCGCAGGTCATACCAGGGCTCCAGCAGCACGCTCCGCGCCTTCATCAGGCCCTGGCGTACCGCCCGGTACGTGGCCTGGCGGAAGTCCCCGCCTTCGGTATGCTTCAGGTGGGCCCGCCCGGCGATGAGGGTGATCTTCATGTCGGTAATGGGGGAGCCGGTCAGCACCCCCAGGTGTCTTTTTTCCATCAGGTGGGTCAGGATCAGGCGCTGCCAGTTCCGCTCCAGCTGATCCGTGGAGCAGGCAGAGGCAAACCGAAGTCCGCTCCCCGCTTCCCCGGGTTCCATCAGCAGGTGCACCTCCGCGTAGTGCCGCAGGGGTTCATAGTGTCCCGCCCCTTCCACGGGGGCCGCAATGGTTTCCCGATACAGGATGCTGCCCGGAGAGAAGGAGACCGCGGTCCCGAATCGGTCCGCCATAAGCCGGCGGAGAATCTCCAGCTGGACCTCGCCCATGAGCTGAACGTGAATTTCCCGCTTTTCGCCCTTCCAGACCACATGCAGCTGGGGATCCTCCTCCTCCAGCAGGCGGAA
>CADBTC010000162.1 GCA_902797445.1 uncultured Eubacteriales bacterium
CCGTTTTCAAACAGCTGATAAATCACGTGGAAGGCGAAGGCGAAGGGATACATGCTCCGGGTCTGCTCCGAATCGGTCAGCACCAGGTCCACATAGTCCGCCCCCCGCCGGGCCACCGCGAAATCCGGCTCCCGTGTAAATCCATGCTTGGTCATGGGATAGGCTGTCCCGTCAATGAGGATCCGCCCGTCCCGCGTGGAGCCGCACACGGGAAACAGCACCGGCGCATGCTGGGCCCATACCGCCGGATCCGCCTGCCAGATCCGTTCTTTCCCGTCCGTCCCCTTAAAGGACGCGATCTGGGCGCCTTTGGTCTGTACCTTCGCGGTCGTCTTTCCATACTGCAGGGTCATATATTCCATCTTCTGTTCCTCCTTTTTCCCGGAGTTTTCCGCTCCGCCGCTGTTTTCATTCTATCCGATTCTGACCTGCCGCGCAAGGGAATCCGGCACCGTTCGGAATCAATACCGGGTCTTCAGCTCGTCTATCACATGGCGGACGCTCTTTTCCACCGTTCCGTCATGGAAGGGATTCATCAGCCTGCCCACCTCCAGCAGCTCGAAGTATCCCTTCGTGCCCCCGGCCCGGCACAGTGTCAGGTAATCTTCCCAGGCCTGCGGCCGATTTTCCTTCATGCGTCCGTAATACTGGAAGGCGTTCATCTGGGCCAGGGCGTATTCCAGATAATAGAAGGGATAAAGGAAGATATGCTGCTTCTGCATCCAGAAGCCGCCCTCCTCCAGGAAGGCCTCCCCGTCATAATCCCGCCAGGGCATATAAACCTTTTCAATCTCCCGCCAGACCCGCCGCCTCTCCCCGGCGGTCATCTCCGGTTTTTCGTATACCCTGTGCTGGAATTCATCCACCACGCACATATAGGGCAGCACACTGATCGCGCCGATCAGGTGCCCCGTCAGATACTGTTCGCTCTTTTCCCCGAAGAACAGCGGCATCCACGGATAGGCGAAATGCTCCATGCTCATGGAATGGGTTTCGTTGATTTCCGCCGTGGAGCCCGCCAGGGCGCTGACGGGAATGGACCGCATGGCCAGATAGCCCTGGAAGGCGTGCCCGGCTTCATGGGTCAATACATCCACATCCGCGCTGGTCCCGTTAAAATTGGAGAAGATAAAGGGCGCTTTATATCCCGGGAAGGAGGTCATGTATCCGCCCATCCGCTTGCCGGGGCGGGTCTCCAGATCGAAGAGCTGATACCGCACCATGAAATCGAAGAATTCCGCCGTCTCCGGGCTCATCTCCCGATACATGGTCCGGGCCTTTGCCACCAGCTCCTCCATGGTTCCTTCCGGATCCGCGTTCCCCTCCGGGAAAAGCAGCGCTTCATCATAATAATGAAGGGTGTCCACCCCCAGGCGCTGCCGCTGCCGCTCCCGGATTTCCGCGACCGCCGGGGTCACGATTTCCCGGATCTGCCTGCGGAAAGCCGCGGTGTCCTCCTGGGTATAATCATAATGCCCCCGGGACAGATAGGCCATCTCCGTATAGGAGCCGAAGCCCAGCGTTTTGGCCATCCGATTCCGCAGCGCGACCAGCTCGTCATACTGGGCATCCAGCTTCGGGCTGATCCGGGCGTACAGCGCCGCCCAGGCCTGGAAGGCTTCCTTCCGCTCCGCCCGGTCCGGGCTTTCCATGTGCTTGAGCAGGGCGTAGAAATTGCATTCCTCACCCCGGAACGCAATCGTCGCCGTGGCGGTTTCCTTGGAATATTCCTGCCGGAGCTCCCCCTCCCGGATCCGGTCGGCGATGATGCGCTCATCCGCCAGCCGCAGGGAGGCGTCCACCTGGCGGAACAGCTGCGGCCCGAATTCCTTCTCGAAATCCGCCCGGAACGCGCAGCCGGCCAGCGCTTCGTTGTATTCCTTCTCCAGGGGAATCATCCGGGCAAATTCCTCCTGCAGATATTTCACCTCCGCCTCATAAAAGGCGTCCCGGGTATCGATGGTGTTCCGCACATAGGCGATGGAAAACAGGGTCTCCGCCTCTTCCCCCGCCTGCTGCAGGTCAAAGTACGCTTTCCGGGCCTCCGCGTAGGTTTTCGCCTCCCGCAGCGTCTTCGCGGTCTCCCGCATCTTCCCGCCGTAAGCCGCCAGATCCGGCCTGGTATAGGGCATGTTCCTGAATTCTGTCATCTGCATGATTATCCTCCTCGCCGCGGGGATCCGCCCGCGCATCCAGGCCAGAATTATATCATGCGGACCCTGCCCGACGCAAGGGAGGCATCGATTCCCGCGGCCCGGCGTAGCGCCGGAATCCCTGTTGAAACAGGCAGCCCGCGGAGACCGGATCCCACATCCATTCCTTATCTATACAGATGGGTTTTGTCACTTTTTTCCTGAGGGCTCATTCCCTGCGATACCATGTTTGGCTTTCTGTCTGTTGGAGGAGTCGTTTTCTCAAAAGCCAAAGGAAAAGGGGGATATCCCGCATGACGGATCGGAATATCGAGACCAGCGGCGCAAAAAAGAGCCGTCTTCTGAAAAGACAGCTCCTTTATTTTGCGCACCGCGGGATCAGTCCGCCCGATAAACCATCATCAGCAGGGCGCCGTCGCCGCTGCTCTTTCCCACCAGCTGAATGGGAAAATCGTAATCGTTGCGGAACTTCAGGTTCAGGCTGTCATTGCCCACGGCCGCGTCGCAGTGGATGGGCAGATAACTGGCC
This sequence comes from uncultured Eubacteriales bacterium, assembly GCA_902797445.1. Lineage (GTDB taxonomy): Bacteria > Bacillota > Clostridia > Christensenellales > Aristaeellaceae > Aristaeella. Next base: position 2,683 of record CADBTC010000162.1, read on the forward strand.
CCGCCGTAGCCGTGCGGCCGGCGTTTCGTAATGGTCAGCCCGGGCAGCTGGCTGATGGCGTTATACAGGGTGGAACTGACCTGGCAGGTGCCGCCCCCGCTGGAAAGAACCGCCTTGCCGTCCACCAGCCCAATGGCCAGCTTGTATTCCCTGTAGGGTCCTATGTTCTTCTTGTTGCCGTCAAAGGTATCCCCCGGCTCCATATACCCGGTCGCCGTGATCTTCTCCGCCCCGTGGCCGATGTTCCAGATCCGGTTCAGGTTGTTGGTCCGATCCTCCTTGCTGCATCCCGGCTTCAAATGCTTCATGGTATAATAGCTGGTATAGGCTGCGATGGGGCTTTCCTTGCTGATAGGCTGATCCGTGGGGCTGACGGGAATCAGATCCGTCAGGTCGTTGGGATCGATATAACCGTAGCTGCGCATATAGTTGACGATGGCCCACCCATCCTGGAACTGCCAGATGGAAATCTGCGTCCCCGGGTTCAGCTTCACCCAGTAACTTTTCAGGTTCTTTTCCTCCAGCGGTTCCTTGGTCATGGTCTTGCGGACATAGCATTCCTTCGCCACCGTAGCGATATACTGGTGTTTCTGAACCTGAAAGGGGGCCGTATTGACGGGATCCACCGCCTCAAAATCCTTGCTCAGGTATTCTCTTTTTACGTATCCCAGCTTTCCTTCATAGCGGACAATGACCCATACCAGCCCCACATACAGAATATCCACCGGCACGTTCTTGATGCCTTTGACCACCTTCGGGGAATTAATGCTTTTATCCGAGTAGATGCTGTAGGCGCCGATGACGTCGGTAATCCGCCCCCGGTACAGGGCAGGGGAGTTGACATCAAAATCCGCCAGGGTTTTTTCATGATATACGGCGCTGGGATCCGCCACGGCGGATTCCTCATCCTCCGTGTCCTCTCCTTCAGCCGCCGCCAGCTCCTGAGAATCCTCTTCGGACATCTCTCCGTCCTCTTCCGCCAGGGCCGGTACTCCGCCTGGCATCCAGGACATCAGCAGCACTGCGGCACACAGGGCCGCCAGCCATTTCTTCCATTTCTGCATCATTTTCCGTCTCCCATTTTTTCCATCATGGTTTCCAGGGCCTTTCTCAGCTGCGGATCCTTCTCCGCATCCCCAAAGTCATATTCCCCGTTATCCCCTTCTTCCAGGGCGATCTCCACATCCGGGGCCAGGCCCACCTTATGCACCTTATTACCGCCGGGCGTCAGGTATTCGGCAATCGTCATCTGATAGCCGGAGCCCTCCGTTCCGACACCCTGCACCATCTGGACGACGCCCTTTCCGTAGGTGTTTACCCCTACGACCGTGGCATCCGCCCGCTCCCGCAGCGCCGCGGTCAGTATCTCGGAGGCGCTGGCGCTGTTCTCGTTGACCAGCATCACCAGCGGAATCTCCACCTTCCCGTCATGGGTGCGGTAGTCATGCCGCTCGCTGCCGTCCCGGTATACCAGATAGCACAGGTCTCCGGCATCCAGGAACAGATCCCCGATAGACTGGGCCGCATCCACCCATCCGCCGGGGTTGTCCCGCAGGTCAATAATCAGCCCCTTCGCCCCCTGAGCGATCAGGCTGTTCAGCGCCGCTTCAAATTCCTCATCGCACTTGCCGGCAAACTCATACAGGGCAATCAGACCCACGTCTTCCGTCAGCATGGTGCTTTCGATCTGATTGACATTGATGATCGCCCTCTCCAGGGTAAAGGTGATTTCCTCCCCGTCGCGCAGGAAGGTTACATCCACCGTCGTGCCCGGGGTGCCCCGCATAATGTCCACCGCATCCTGCAGGGTATCGGGCACCACGTACAGATCCTCGCCGACCCGATAGAGAATATCCCCCCGGCGGACACCCGCTTTCTGGGCAGGGCTGCCCTCAAAGACCCGGCTGATCTTGCATATCCCCGTAGAATAATAGGAAGAAATCAGAATGCCGACTCCGGCGTACTCGCCCTCATCGTCCTCCCAAAGCTTGGTCCAGGCCTCCGGATCATAATAGAAGGTATAATAGTCCTCCAGTCCCTCCAGAAGGCCGGCGCTGGCCCCCTTCAGCATCTTCGCATGATCCGGCTCCTGATAGAAATACAGATCCGCGGCATCCATCAGCTCCAGCAGCTCGTCAAACTGCCGATACCGTTCGTACTCCTCCCGGGAGATGGTCACCGTCTCTCCGTCAGCGGAAACGGCAGGCCTGCTGTTCTCCGTGCCGCTCAGCGCATTCTTTCCCGCGCCGAAAAGGGAATCCGCCGCCAGCATGGACATGCATCCGCTCAGCAGGCAGACCGTGAGCGCCAGACACAGAACCAGCATTCCTTTTTTCTTCATAGGTCTTCTCCTCTATCCCTTTTTATACCGGATCCTCCGGCAGCATCATCACCAGGCGGAAGATTGCCGCATCCTGGAATTTTCGAAGATCCAGCCCCGTCTCCCTCTGAATCCGGTCCAGCCGATAAGTCAGGGTATTGCGATGAACAAACATCTGCCGGGCAGCCACGGAAAGATTCAGATCCGCCTCAAAGAATCGTTCCGCCGTTTCCCGGGTTTCCGCTGTCAGAACAGCTTCCGGCCGCTCCCCCAGATATCGCCGGCACAGCTGTGCCTTCAGGGCCGGATCGAGACTTTCCGCGACCCTCTCCAGGGTCTGCCGCCCATAGACCTGAACCGGATTGACCCGGTGGAGTCGTTTCCCCGTTTCCAGGGCCTCCACCGCTTCCCTGTATCCCGCAGGCCATTCTTCCGGCCGGGCGTGCACGTCCCCGATCCCGGCCCTGACCCGCAGGCCCGTTTCGGCCTCCAGCGTCCCGATCAGCGCGAGGGCGAACTCCGCGATCTCCTCCGTATCGTTCCCTTCCTTGATCAGGAGCACCCGGCCGGCGCCGTCCTCCGCCAGCAGATCCCGCTCCTCCATCGGCGCCAGATCCCGCAGCAGCGCGGCCAGGTTTCCGGAGGCGCCGTCTTCCCGCTGAAAAACCACCACACAGCTTTCGCCGGGCAGCATAATCGGATTAAGCAGGGTTACCGCCTCCTTTCCCGGGCATTATAGCACAACTTTTTCCTTTGGTACAGAAAAAATCCCGGGGATTTCTCCCCGGGAGCAAAAGCCCAATATGAACTTACCGGTTCAGGATGGTCTTTTCGGTTTCCTTGTCGAAGAAGTGCAGCCGGTTGATATCCAGCGCAATCTTGATCTTGTTGCCGGCGCGGCTGCTCGTCCGCGGATCCACGCGGGCCACGATGTTGCCTTCCTTGCCGGTGGTGGTCAGATACAGGTAGGTCTCGGAACCCATCTGCTCGGTCACTTCCACGTCCACATCCACAGTGGCGGTGGAGAACTCAGCCAGCTTCTCTTCGCTGTCGTGAATGTTCTCGGGACGGATGCCCATGACGACTTCCTTGCCGATGTAGCTCTCGTCCA
>CADBTC010000163.1 GCA_902797445.1 uncultured Eubacteriales bacterium
CTTCTTGGCGTGGCCGATGCCGTGCTCGCCGCTGACCTCGCCATGGAGGGCGCGGGCCTCGTCATACAGTTGGCGCATGACGCTGGCCACCTTTTCCTTCCACTCCTCCTCAGGCAGCTCGTCCCGGCAGACGTAGATGTGCAGGTTTCCGTCGCCCGCGTGGCCGAAGGAGCGGATTCGCACGCCCACCTTCTGCCCGATTTCCACCGTCTTGTGCACGAAGGCCGGGATCACGTCCCTGGGCACCGCCACATCGCACTCGCCCATGGTGTAGGTGGAACCTTTGATGGCCTCCAGGAACGCGCCGTGGGCGTTCCAGATGGATTCCTTGCCTTGCTCCTTTTATCTGCCTCGTTTCTGTCAATCCCTCATCTTTCCGTGAAAAACAAAAGGCGGTATTCCTGTCGGCCTCGTCACCACGCGCGGTACAAAAGCAGGCGATCCATACCTGTTCAAAAGGCATCCCCGAAGTGTGCCTTATCGCTCAGAAACACACTCCGGGGATGGATTTCAGCCCCAGTATTTGCGGTCCAGGGCGCGGTACTGGATCGCCTCGGCGATGTGATCCAGGGCGATTTCCTCCGCCCCGGCCAGGTCCGCGATGGTGCGGGCCACCTTGATCACGCGGGTGAAGGCGCGGTTGCTCAGCCCCATGGTCTGGCTGGCCTGGGTCAGCAGGTCCTGGGCCTCCTGCGTCAGGCGGCAGAAGTCCGCGATGGAGCGGGCGTCCAGCCGCGCGTTGCAGGCGATGGGCCGGCCGGCGTAGCGGGCGCGCTGCACGCCTCGGGCAGCCTCCACCCGGGCGCGGATCGCCGAGGAGGGCTCCTCCGGCGTCATCTGCGCGATGCGCTCGGCGGGGATGCTTTCCACCTCGATGTGCATGTCGATGCGGTCCAGCAGCGGCCCCGAGATGCGGCCCAGGTACCTGCGGATCTCCCCGCTGGAGCAGCGGCACTTCTGTGTGCGGGAGCCGTAGTTCCCGCAGGGGCAGGGGTTCATGGAGCAGACCAGCATGAACTGCGAGGGGTACGTGGACTGGGCGTTCGCCCGGGTGATGGTCACGAACCCGTCCTCCATGGGCTGGCGCATGGCCTCCAGCACGTCCCGCCGGTACTCAGGCAGTTCGTCCAAAAACAAGACACCCCTCGTCTTTCCCGAAGAATCATGCGGCCAAGAGATTCATTCCAACCTGAAATAGCAGGTGCTTTTCCCGCTGCCCTCTTTCTTGAGTTCCCCACATGCGACCAGCTTACGGAAAGCGCCCTCAATAGAACTATCGCTGAGCGTCGGGCATAGCTCCCGGATGTCTTGCTTGTTGAACCTGCCGATTTTTCCCTTGCTCGCCATTCGCACCATTTCAATCGCTGGTAGCTTTTTCTCCACGAGAGCCGCCCGATCCTGAAAGTCCTTATATGCGGCAAGAATCGTTCCGAGGATATACTTGATGAACGGAATCACATCCTCGCTTCCTTCATGCCATCCTGTTTGAGAAGCGGCAAGCGCGTCATAATAAAGGTCTTTGTTCTTTGCGATTTTGGCTTCGAGGGAGATATACTTTCCCACATAAAAACCGTTTTGATATAGAAGCAGCGTTGTCAGCAGTCTGCTCATCCTTCCGTTTCCATCGTTAAATGGGTGGATGCAGAGAAAATCGTGGATGAAGACCGGAATCGCAATCAGCGGTTCTAATTCCATATTGCCGATCACGCGGTTATATTCCTTGCAGATTGCGTCCAGCGCTTCTGGCGTTTCATGAGGGGTCAGCGGAGTAAACAAGATCTCGACACGCCCGTCCGGATACGCAGCGCTGATATAGTTCTGCACAGTCTTCGTCCGACCCGCAAGCGGGTTGTTCATATGGCTGTACAGCATCTTATGAAGTTGAAGGATATAGTTTTCCGTGATGGGGATGGCGTCATAGTTTTCATGGATGACATTCAGTACATCCCGGTATCCCGCTATTTCCTGTTCGTTTCTGTTCTTCGGAGCCGTTTTTTCCTCAACCAACTGCCGGATCCGTGTGTTCGTCGTCACAATTCCTTCTATGGCGTTGGAGGCCTCGGTGCTTTGAATCCTGGCGATCTCCACCAGCTTTTCAAGTTCTTCCGGGCGCTGCTTCAAATACAGCTCCTGTTTTCCCGCTTCTCTGTATATGGCTGCTATCAGTCCGAGAACTTCGGAATCCCATTTCTGCTCCCGGATTGCAGAATAATTGAAGACCCTCATGCCCTTACCTCCGCTTTTATTCCCTTAAATTGTATCACAGAGTAAGGGAATAGTCAATGGGATACGGTAAACATCCCGTATTACTATGCGCTGTTTAAGGGAATTATATTCGGAAATCCTGATGAATCTGTGACAGGAGATTCAAGAAGCTCGCCCATTTGGAAAGAGGGCAGCAGAAATTATGATATTGGTATCAAGCATGATCCTCATTCTTCTGCTTCCTCTCTGCGAGACTTTGTGATCCACTCAGCAACGTCATCTTCCGTAAAGAAGCCTGCTTTATCGGCTTCGCCCTTCATTTGTTCTTGCAGGCGCATCATGGCATAGACGGCGGAATTGACCACGCGGACACTGTTTCCATCAACGATAAATGTTACACGGTCACCAGTTTCAATACCGAGGGCTGCACGGACATTCTTAGGAATGGTTACATCGAAAAGCAAAACTGTCCTTGCATTCAGTTTTTCAATGCTGTAATTGGTACTACAAAAACACCATCCGGGCGCTGATCAACCGGGGGATATACTTGCCCTTGTCAATAATCTTGTTCATTTACATCACCTCCTGCATAGAGAGGATACCGCATTCCGATCGATTTTGCAAGTTCATTCCGATTGATTCCCTGTTGTTGGCCCGACTATTTTTCCAGTTCTGCCATAGCCTTCGCAAACGGAGTAGCCGCTGTAGGCAAAGATGTCAATAACGACGGCCTTGCCATCCCTCCAGGCAAATCCCGCCGTGCCAGATGTAGTGCCAGGTGGTGCCGTCCACGTTCTTCAGCATCCGCAGGCCGTTGTGGTTGTAGGTGTAGGTCGCCCAAACTCCTGTTGCCCACCCATCAGGTATGAATGGCTCCCGGTGCCACAGGCAACGATCATCTGCTTTCCGTCCTATGCGGGTTCAGCATTATCCTCATGTTGTTCCCCAAAGTACTAATCTTTTCAATTTTGGGGAACAGCATCTGCCAGCCACTTGGCAGCATCGATGATTCGGATGCCCTCATACTGC
>CADBTC010000164.1 GCA_902797445.1 uncultured Eubacteriales bacterium
GCCATGGTCACGGTCAGCAGTGCCAGCACGCCCAGCATCACATACCGGATCAGCCGCAGGTGTGCGCCGGCTTTGCGGCGTTTTTTCTGTGTTTTTTCCCGCGGCACGTATCGTACCGTGTGTTTTTTATGTTATGATCTGCTCCGAGCGGAGGTGGTTTTGAATGCCCGGACCTGGAGGCCGCATGGGTCGCGGCCATTACCTGACGGAGGAGGAAAAGCAGCAGACACCGAAGGTGACGAAGGCGCTGCTCGCCCGCATTTTTTCGTATCTGAAGCCCTACCTGCCCCAGCTGCTCCTGGTGCTGGGGTGCATTGCCGTTTCCTCCGTCTGCAGCCTGTTTCCGTCCATCCTGACCGGGAACATCATCGACGTGCTGACCGGCAAAAGCCTGGGTGGATGGTTTGGCGAGGGGATCTCCGCGCTGGTCAAGCTGATCGTGCTGTCGCTGGCGCTTCACTTTTTCTCCAACCTGATCGGGGTGGGCGAAAGCTATCTGAACACCTGGATCGCGCAGCATATTTCCTTTGACATGCGGAACCAGATGTACGCGCATCTGCAGAAGATGTCCCAGCGCTTTTTCACCTCCGCCAATCAGGGGGATATCATCACCCGCATGACCAGCGACATCTCCGGGGTGGAAACCGTGGTTTCCGGGACCTTCACGTCGATCCTCTCCAACGTGATTACCCTGGTGGTAGCGGTGATCGCCATGTTCCGGAAAAACTGGATCCTGGCGCTGGTGGGGATGGTCGTGGTTCCGCTCTTTACCCTGCCCACCCGTCTGGCCGGAAAGAAAAGATGGAAGCTGGCGGGCGAAGCGCAGGCCTGCAACGATGAAATCAACGGGATTCTGAATGAAACCCTGTCGGTCAGCGGGCAGCTGCTGGTCAAGCTTTTCGGGCGGGAGCAGAAGGAATACGACCGGTATCAGGAAGCCAACGGCCGGATGATCCGGCTGAACATCCAGGAGCGGATGGCGGGGCGTTGGTTCTTCATGCTGCTGAGTACCCTGACCACCATCGGCCCGATGCTGCTGTATCTGGTGGGCGGCATCCTGATGATACGCTATGACAGCGCGTTGACCGTTGGCGATATCACGGTGCTGGTCGCCCTGCTGGGAAAGATGTATATGCCGGTGAACAGCCTGCTGAATATCCAGGTGGACTGGATTCGGTCCATGGCCATGTTCAGCCGGATCTTCGAATACTATGACATGAAGCCCGAAATTGAGGATACTCCCGGCGCCAGGGAACTGAAAAACGCGAAGGGAGAAGTCCGGTTCGAGCATGTGGATTTCAGCTATGACGGAGACCGCCAGATCCTCCGGGACATCAGCTTTGAGCTGAAAAGCGGAGACTGCATCGCGATCGTGGGGCCCAGCGGCAGCGGGAAGAGTACCATCGTCAACCTGATTCCCCGGCTCTGGGACGCCTGCGGCGGAAAGGTCCTTTTCGACGGCCGGAATGTAAAGGACTGGACGCTGCACTCCCTGCGGGACGAGATCGGCGTGGTGACCCAGGAAACCTATCTGTTCAACGGAACGATCCGGGACAATCTGCTGTATGCCAAGCCTGACGCCACGGAGGAAGAGATGGTCGAGGCCTGCAAGAAGGCGAATATCTATGCATTTATCGAACGTCAGCCGGAGGGGCTCGACACCATGGTCGGCAATCGGGGGCTGAAGCTCTCCGGCGGGGAAAAGCAGCGGATTTCCATCGCCCGGGTGCTCCTGAAGGATCCGGCCCTGCTGATCTTTGATGAGGCGACCTCCGCCCTGGATTCCATTTCCGAAGCGGCCATCCAGGCGGCCATTCAGCCCCTGATTGAAGAGCGGACCTCCATTCTGATCGCGCACCGGCTTTCCACCATTCTCGCCGCGGATGAAATCCTGGTCGTCCGGGACGGCCAGATCGTGGAGCGGGGCGCCCATAAGGACCTGGTGCATGCCGGCGGAACGTATCAGGAGCTGTACGAAACCCAGTTTTCACAAAACAGATGACGCTGAATCACGCTTGACAATCCGCGCCATACCCGTATAATAAGAAATGAAGAGCAACGCTTAACGGCTGCTCCTCAAGCAATAAGCCAGAACTTGCGATCAAAAGATCGCGAAGCGATCGCTACTTTGCCGAGTGGCGGTCGCTTTTTTCATTGCGATCTTCTGACCTTGCGCGCCGATGCGCTTGTGCTTTTTCCGGGCATCTGTTATACTTCTATCAGGTATTCCCGTCATCATTCATAAGGAGGTTTTCCTATGGCAGTCAATCGTTTTGTGCTCAACGGTATGTCGTTCCACGGCCACGGCGCCATCCAGGAGATTCCCGGTATTGTGGCGTCCAAGGGCTTTAAAAAGGCTTTCGTCGCTTCTGACCCGGATCTGGTCAAATTCGGCGTCACCGCGAAGGTCACGGATCTGCTGGCGAAAAACGGCATTGCCTACGAAATCTATTCCAATATCAAGCCGAATCCCACCATCGAAAACGTTCAGCAGGGCGTGGATGCCTACCGGGCTTCCGGCGCTGATTTCATGATCACCATCGGCGGCGGATCCTCCATGGATACGGGCAAGGGCATCGGCATCATCGTCAACAATCCGGAGTATTATGACGTGCGCTCCCTGGAGGGCGTCGCTCCCACCAAGAACCGGACCGTCTTTACCATTGCCGTTCCGACCACCGGCGGCACCGGCGCTGAATCCACCATCAACTATGTCATCACCGACGTGGAAAAGAAGCGCAAGTTCGTCTGTGTGGACCCCAACGACATTCCCGATGTCGCCGTGGTGGATCCTGACATGATGGCTTCCATGCCCCGGGGCCTGACCGCTTCCACCGGCATGGACGCGCTGACGCACGCCATTGAAGGCTATACCACCAAGGCCGCCTGGGCCCTGGCCGACTGCCTGGATCTGGAAGCGATCAAGCTGATCGCCAAAAATCTCCGGAAGGCGGTTGAAAACGATCCCGACGGCCGGGAAGGCATGGCGCTGGCGCAGTATGTGACCGCCATGGCCTACTCCAACGTCGGCCTGGGCATCGCCCATTCCATGGCCCACACCCTGGGCGCCGTCTATGACACGCCCCACGGCGTGGCCTGCGCCATGATGCTGCCCATCGGGATGGAGTTCAACCAGGAGTACACCGGCGAGAAGTTCAGGAACATCGCCGAGGCCCTGGGCGTGGACACCACCGGCATGGATCAGCC
>CADBTC010000165.1 GCA_902797445.1 uncultured Eubacteriales bacterium
AGGGCTGCGCCCGGCCATGAACACGCTGACGGATCTGGCCCTGCGCATCGGCGCCCGGGATGTGCTGCTGGCGGATACGGATGAGCGAAAGGAAAGCATCTGGAACGCGCGCGGCGCGTTCCTGGAGGCCATTAAGGGGTCCACGCCCACGATGGATGAGTGCGACGTGGTGGTGCCTCGGGACGCGATTCCGGCCTTTGTGCGGGAAATGATTGAAATCGGCCGGGACGCCGGCGTGCGGATCCGTTCCTTTGGCCACGCGGGGGACGGGAACCTGCATATTTATGTCTGCCGGGACGATCTGGAAGAGGCGGCGTGGAAGGAAAAAGTGGCGGAGGTCATGGAGAAACTGTATGCCTGCGCGAGAGCCCTTCACGGCGAGGTCAGCGGCGAGCATGGCATCGGCCACGCGAAGAAGCAATATCTGCGGGAGAGCGTGGGAGACAGGCAGATGGACCTGATGCGGGGGATCAAAGCCGCCTTCGATCCAAACGGCATCCTGAACCCGGGAAAGATTATCTGAAAGGAAAAGGAAAGCATGCGCCTGCCCCGTGAAATCGGTTTCCGCGTATCCTCCGACGCTTCGGACTGCGTGCGGTACGCGATAGAGGAGCTGACCCGCTGCCTGACGCGGGCGGGCCTTTCCGTCCGCCCGGACGCGGATGATCCGGCGCTGTTTCGCATTCGGCTGAAGGAGGGCGTTCCGGGGCTGGAAAACGGCGCGTTCCGGCGCACGGTGACGGACTCGGAGGTCCTGCTGGAAGCGACGGAGGGCAGCGGAATCGTCTATGGGAGCTATGCTCTGCTGGAGCATCTGGGATTCCGATTCCTGGCTCCTGACTGCGAGCGGATCCCCGAGGGGCCGCTGGAGGCGGAGACCGGAACGCGGGAGGAAAGACCGGCTTTCAAAGCCAGGGAGCTTTTCTGGCGGGAGGCGATGGAGGGAAGCTTCGCGGCCAGACTGCGGCTGAATTCCGCCCGCTCCACGATTACGCCCCGCCAGGGCGGAAAGCTGATGTTCTATAATTTCTCCCATTCCTTCGACGCGCTGGTGCCGGTGGACAAATGGTTTGACACCCATCCGGAGTATTTTTCCATGCGGAAGGGCGTACGGATCCGGGAGAAAACCCAGCTCTGCCTGAGCAACCCGGAGGTGCTGGCGATCTGCAGGGCCGGCGTACGCCGCTGGATCCGGGAAAACCCGGAATGCCGGATTTTCTCCGTTTCCATGAACGACTGGTACAATCCCTGCGAATGCCCTTCCTGCCGGGCGATTGATCAGGAGGAAGGCAGCCAGGCCGGATCGGTGATCCGGTTTGTGAACGCCATCGCGGAGGACATCGCGGCGGATTATCCGGAGGTTATGCTGCATACCTTTGCTTACCTGTACTGCCGCAAGCCTCCCCGCCATGTGCGGCCGGCGGATAACGTCATCGTCCGCCTCTGCTCCATTGAGTGCTGCTTTTCCCACCCCATCGGCCGATGCGGCCGGGAGCGGGGCGGGATTGACGTGCAGAACGGTTCCGCGGCGAATTTCACGGGGGCGGAGCCGGCTGAAGGCTCCTTCCTGGAGGACCTGAAGGGCTGGTCCCGGATCGGCAGACACCTCTATATCTGGGATTACACCACCAACTACGCGAATTATCTGATGCCCTTTCCAAACCTGGATGTGCTGCAGCCCAATCTGCGGCTTTTCCGGGACAGCGGCGTGGAAGGCGTCTTTGAGCAGGGAAATTTTTCCCTCGGCCGGTGCAGCGCGCTGGGCCAGCTGAAAATCTATCTGCTGGCCAAGCTGCTGTGGGATCCGGATCAAGACGCGGAAAAGCTGATCCGGGACTTTGCGGAGGGATACTATGGCCCGGCGGCCGGTCCCATGCTGCGGTATGTGACGCTGTGGCGCGGGGCGGCGGGTGAATGCCACGCCGGGATTTACGACATGCCGGACGCGGATTACCTGACGGACGACCTCCTGCATCGGGCCTGGGCGCTGCTGCGGGAAGCCCTGGAGGCGGCGGGCAGCGGGCCCGAAGGGGAACGGGTGGAACGGGAAACGCTGTCCGTCCGGTATACCCTTCTGGCCAGGGAGGATCCGGCTTCCCCGGGGCACGCGGTGGCGGTCGACTGCTTTCTGACGGACGCGAAGAGGCTGGGTATCACGGAGCTGTTTGAACGAAAGGACCTGGAGGATTCCGTCGAGGCGCTGCGGGTCAGCAGGTATACCCGGGACAGAGATCGCGTGCGCGCGATTTCCTATCCCATCTGAGGGAAAAGAAAAAGGGGACGGCCGCGGTCGCGGCTGCCCCCTTTAAACAGGATGCGGTTATCGCTTCAGCTGGGTCTTGTGGACGGTGACGGAACCGATGCCAAGGTTTTCGATGGTGTATTTTCCGAAATTCGCGGGCACGACGGCGATTTCCAGGCTGTTAATCACAAAGGACCTGGAGGGATCCTCCACGGAGGCGATGCGCACCCGTTCCCCGTCCACCAGGGCCAGGACGTGGAAGAGGCCGTCCGTATCGTCCTCGATCCGGTCCCAGAAGATCAGATTGCGGAGGGAGAAGTACAGCAGGTCGTGCTCCCCGACGATGATTTCCTTCCAGGGATGCCCCTGCGCGTCCGTGCCCTCCCGGACCAGGCCGCCGTGGTTGACCAGATTCTCGCGGACCCACTCGGCCGTCCGCTCGCCATGGATGACCCGGCTGCCCATTTTCAGATGGATGGGGCGCGGCAGGCCGGTTTGCGGGTCGATCCGCTGATAGTCATACAGCTTATAGGTATAGGAGCCGACGGTCAGGCTGCCGATTTCCAGAATCACCTGATTGCGGCCGGAGGCGTGAACCGTGCCGGCCGGGATCATGACCTGGGTGCCGGGGAGGGAGGGCACCGCGTTGATATATTTTTCATAGTCGATCAGCTCATGGGTTTTCTCCGCCCGGCGGGCCTCGTCAAAGAACGCCTCGCAGCTGCCCTCTTCCTTGAAACCCAGGAAGGTTTTGGCGCCCTGGGCGACGACGCAGACATAGTAGCTTTCATCCTGCCGGCCCAGCTCGTGATGGTTTTTCACCACGTAGGCTTCGTCCGGATGGCACTGGATGGACATGTTGCCATTGGAATGATAGGTATCGTCATAATTGAAGCGAACCGGGAAATAGCCGCCGAACTGCTCAAAGGCCTGACGCCCCAGCAGGCGCTCTCCCATGGTCTGGATGAAGGTGAAGAAAGGCGCTTCGAACTCATTCTCTCCGATTTTCGCGACGATGGAGACCTCACTGGGAATCAGATCGAAGACCCAGGCGCAGTTCCTCATCTCTTTCGGCAGATGGCGCTGCCGGTGAATATAGAATCCGCCCCAGACGCCTTCCAGATAGACCGGGCGGCAGCGGAACGGCCGCTCATTGAGCTCCTCAAAGAGGGTTTTCAGCTCCGGGAAGGTGACCATCTGCATGGCTTCCGGCCGGTCCGCCGTGATGTAGAGATCCAGCTTTTCGCTGCGGATCAGCCCCCAGCGGACATTGATGCCGATTTCGAAATCCACGTAATAGTTCCGGCGCATCAGCAGTCCATAGGGGAGATCCGCGCCGGCGCCGATGTTCCGTGCGTGGCCGTATTTGAAATTCAGGGCGGCCGTGCGGGGCGTAATGTCCATCCAGACGCGGAGATCATAGCTGTCCTGCAGCTCCGGCGCCAGGGCGCCCTGGCCCAGAACCAGCACGGCTTTGCTGCCGGCCAGTTTCTCCTTTAAGGCCTGCACCCGTTCCGGGTGCTGCAGGCCGGCGTAGCCTCCTTCATACCGCACGCCGTAGAGCAGCACCGGGTCTTCATCCCGATCCTCAGGCAGGTAGGGCTTCAGCATCTCCGCGATGTCCGCGGGATCCTTCAGCAGGGAGGCCGGATCCACCACCTCATAGGCGGTTCCCGTGCTGACCTGTCGGATCACGTTCAGCAATGCCCTGGTATCGGTGCCGGGATAGGCGTCGATGCCGATGTTTTTGCCTTCCTTCAGGAGGGCCGCGATGCGCTTCGCGACGGGAATGATGCCCCGGGTGGGCTGGACGCTGCGGCCGGAGACCGGATTCACCGCGTCATGATCGATGTAGGGGTAGGGGTGGAACATAAAGCTCATTTTTTCAGTTGCTCCTTTTTCGGTTGATGATGGTTCCAATCAGACGCTTCACTTTCAGGACGGAAGCGTTTCTTTTCTTTAATCGACCTTGACAAGCGTTTCGCAGGCTTCAGGGCCGTGAAGGGCGAAGTAGCTGGCGCCGCGGAGGGCTGCGTCGTCCAGATGCCGGGAGACGGCCCAGGGCAGGGGGAGATCCAGATGGAAGAGGTCCGCGGATTTGGCGATCTGGCCGCCCAGGGCGAAGCTGCCGCAGTCCAGCTCCGGCAGGATTTTCCGGAGGATGGCGGAAAGCTCCCGCCCGGTTTCCAGGAAGGCGTTCGCGGCCTTTGCTTCCCCGGCGCGTGCTTTGTCCGCGATGGCTTTGATGGGCAGCGTCTCCCCGTAGAGGCGCTGCAGCGCCCGGGTGGAAACATAGTCCTCCGCGGTTCCGTCCTTCCAGGGCATATTCCAGAGCACGAAGGCCGGCGCGCGTTCGGGAGAAACGGCGGCCCGGCCATCCCGGGCAAAGGCGAAACCAAGGCCGGTGCCGAGCATCACGCAGGCTGCGTTTTTCTTTCCGGAAAGGACCCCGTCATGGAGCTCACCCAGGAGAAAAGAGGTGGAATCATGCACAAAATCCACCGGGATACCAGCCCGCTCAAAGGGGGGGCGAAGGGACTGCTGATAGAGAGCAGGGAATTTATGCTGCATCAGGCTGACGCCGCGGGCGAAATCAAAGGGTCCCGCGATGCTGATACAGACGCGCTCCACGGCCTGGCGATCCAGCGCGGATGCCAGAATGCCGGAGAGGGTATTCAGAAAGCGTTCGCTGGAGCCATTGGCGTCAGAGGGGGTCTGAACAACCGTACCCGGGATCAGCTTTCCGTCGGAGTCCGTAAGGGCTGATTTGATAAAAGTGCCGCCGATATCCATGACCAGCATGGGCTTATCCTCCTTTTTCAGATCCGTTTTCCGCCGCGATGGGCGGGGGAGGGGTCAGATTTCCACATATTCGCATCCAAGCATCATGGCCAGGTCCGCAATGGCGGGAAGCAGGTTGTTGTCGGCGATACAGTAATGCTGGGTTACCCCCTGCGCCATCAGGCGGGAGAAAAGTTCGGGGCAGGTTTTGCCCACGGGTTTAAAATGGCTGTGGGAATAGGTGGCCAGGAAATGATCCGTATGCAGCGCTTCCACCTGGGTGCCGACCAGCTGGAACTTCCCGGTCTGCTGCGAGCAGTGGAGCATCGTTTTCGGCCCTTCCGGGAAAACATACCAGGCAAAAGGCGCACCGGCATATTTCCATTTGGTCTTCGCGAAGCGCACGTCCGAAGAAATCTTGCATTTGCCCCGGGGATCCGTATAATCGTTGGGCCCCGCGTGGCCGGCGTCAAAGGTATCCGACGGCACATCGATGTGGAAGGGTTCAATATAGTTCACATGCTCCGCACCCAGCATTTTCAGCACCGCGAAGGCGATGCCGCTGCCGATATCCCCCTCCGGCACGACCATGGTTTTCACATCGGGAGAAGTGGGCCAGAAGCCGGGACGAAGGCCGATATGCTTAAAGAGGACGGTATCAATATCATTGAGAACCAGCATGTCCAGATCGTACTGGGCAGCCAGCCGCTCCATCCCCATGGAGGCCCGGACGGAGGCCAGGAATTTGTCCCTGTCCACATTGGGAAGCACCTCATACCTGGAAGCGATCCGCTGCATGGTTTCCCGCGCTTCCGCTTCGTCCACGGTGTTAACCGCGTCCTCCAGCTCCGCGACGGACAGGAAACGCATTTCCGGACCGATGTCCCGGAAAAGGGCGTAGGTATCCACATAGGTGCTC
>CADBTC010000166.1 GCA_902797445.1 uncultured Eubacteriales bacterium
TGCATCTCCACGTCCCCCCGCAGGGGCGTATAGGTGATGGTTCCGTCCGCGGTATGGGGATGCTTCCAGGCCCACATGCCGGTCCGCTCGCGGCTTTCGGTCAGCTCGCCGTTGACCTCCTTCGCGTTGACCAGGGTCACATATCCGTGGTCCTCTTCGGACGGCTCATCCATCAGCTTGAAAATCCGCTCCGCGCCGGCCAGGGCCATGGCGATAAAGCTGATCTGCTGGGCCATCTGGTTGACAGGCTGCATGAAGTTCCTGCTCAGGGTCAGGAAGGAGGCAATGGCGCCGAGCGTCAGCGTCCCGGTTCCGCTCAGGGACAGATTCGTCACCCCGCCGATGGCCAGGGTGCCGCCAACGATAGCCAGCACGACGTAAATAATGTGGCCCATATTGTTGTTGACCGGGCCCAGAATATTGGCAAGCTTGTTGCCTTCCGTCATGTTTTTGCAGAGCTCTTCGTTTCGCCGATCAAACTCCTCCCGGGATTGCTGTTCCCGGTTAAAGACCTTGACCACCTTCTGGCCGTTGATCATCTCCTCGATGTATCCGTTCAGGCTGGCCAGGGCCGTCTGCTGGTTAACGAAATATTTGGCGGTCCGTCCGCCCAGCTTCATGGTCACCTTCAGCATCACGAAGGTCGCCGCAAACATCAGCAGCGTCAGCCACACGCTGCATTGCAGCATGGAGATGAGCACCACCAGCAGCGTAATCACCGAGGAAATGGTCTGGGGCAGAGTCTGGCTCACCATCTGGCGCAGTGTGTCCGTATCGTTGGTATAGTAGCTCATCACCTCGCCGTGGGTATGCGTATCGAAGTATTTGATGGGCAGGGTCTGCATATGGGCGAACATCTGGTCCCGGATGGTGCGCAGCACGCTGTGGGACACGATTGCCATGACCCGGGCCTGGGTGTAAGTGGCGATAATGGCCAGCGCGTACAGAGCCGCCATGCGCAGAATCGCCGCGAGCAGCCCGCTGAAATCCGGCACCTCCGCGATCAGCAGCGGGGTGATATGCTGATCGATGATCCGCCCCAGGAACGTGGCCGCGGAAGCCGTCGCCACCGCGTTGAGCACGACGCAGACCAGCGCAACAAGCAGCCGGGGCCAGTAGGGCACCACGTATTTGAACAGCCTGGCCGCCGTTTCCTTATTGATGGGCTGCATGGGGCCGACCATGCCCCTCGGCCTGCCGGGCCCGCCCATGGGACGGGCTGATGGAGCCTGCTGACGGCTGTTATCTTTCCGCTCGCTCATGCCGCGTCCCCTCCCTTCGTCTGGGAATCATGCACTTCTTTATAGATTCCGCCCTGGGCCAGCAGCTCCTCATGGGTGCCCATCTCGGCAATGTGCCCATCGTCCAGCACGACGATCAGGTCCGCGTCCATGACGGAGGATACCCGCTGCGCGATGATGATCTTGGTCGTTTCGGGAATAAAGCTGCGGAAACCGGCCCGGATCAGCGCGTCCGTCTTGGTATCCACGGCGCTGGTGCTGTCGTCCAGAATCAGGATTTTCGGTTTCTTCAGCAGGGCCCGGGCGATGCAGAGCCGCTGCTTCTGCCCGCCGGACACGTTGGTGCCCCCCTGCTCGATCCAGGTATCGTACCCATCCGACATTTCCCGGATGAAGGGATCCGCCTGGGCCAGCACGCAGGCCTCCTCGATTTCCGCGTCCGTGGCCTGCTCGTTGCCCCAGCGCAGATTGTCCTTAATCGTGCCGCTGAACAGCTCGTTTTTCTGTAGTACCATGGCCACCGCGTCCCGCAGGACCTTCAGGTCGTAGGTTTTCACGTCCTTTCCCCCGACGCGGACCGTGCCCTTCGTCGCTTCATACAGCCGGGGAATCAGCTGCACAAGGCTGGATTTACCGGTGCCGGTGCCGCCGAGGATCCCGACCACGGCCCCGCTGGGAATATGCAGGTCGATATCGCTGAGGGTATCTCTCTCGCTGCGTTTCGCATAGCTGAAGGTCACGTGGTCAAAGTCCACCGATCCGTCCGCCACGGTCATCACAGGTTGCTCCGGGCTCTCGATGTCGCTGCTTTCGTCCAGAATCTCCACAATGCGCTGGGCGGAAGCTCGGCTCATGGTGATCATCAGGAACACGAAGGACACCATCATCAGGCTGGACAGGATCTGGATCACGTAGGTGATCAGGCTCATCAGCTGCCCGGTCGTCATTCCCACGTCCGGATTGTTCCCGGAGGCGATGATGGCCCGGGCGCCAAACCAGGAGATCAGCAGCGTGCAGGTATAAATGCAGGTCATCATCAGGGGGCCCATCAGCGCCATCTGTTTTTCGGCCTTGGTGAAGTCCTGATAAATACTGCAGGAGATGGTGTTGAACTTCTCGACCTCGTAGTCTTCCCGGACAAAATTCTTCACCACCCGCACGCCGTGCAGGTTCTCCTGCACCACATTATTCAGCTTGTCATAGGTCTTGAACACCCGCTGGAAAATGGGATGTGTCTTCGTCATAATGAAATAGATGCCCACGCCCAGCACCGGCATGACAGCCAGAAACACCATGCTGATCCGGGCGTTGATGGTCATGGCCATGATCATGGAAAAGATCAGGGTCATCGGGGCCCGAACCGCCATCCGCAGGATCATCTGGAAGGCGTTCTGGACGTTGGTCACGTCCGTGGTCAGCCGCGTGATGATACTCGAAGTACTGAATTTGTCGATGTTGGAAAAGGAGTAATGCTGAATCCGGTAGTACATATCCTGCCGCAGGTTTTTGGCAAAACCCGCGGAGGAGGTAGCCGCCATCCGGCCGCTCATAACGCCGCTGAAGAGGGAGATGAAAGCCGTCACCAGCAGGATCCCCCCATAGAGCCAGATCTGGCTCATATCCCCCTTCGTGATTCCCCGGTCGATCAGATAGCTCATGACCAGGGGAATCACCGTTTCCATGGACACCTCCCCCACCATGAACAGCGGGGTCGCAATGGCCTGTTTCTTATACTGCCGGATGCTGGCAGTCAGTTTCTTAATCATCCTCCGCCCGGTTCCTTTCCCGTCTTAAAGATTACACTGCATATTACCACAACAGATGGGACTGCTACAAATGAAGATTGTGTGAAAAAGCAAAAAAGTCACCGCGCGCTGGGGCACCATTCCCGCAGGGTGCATTCGGCGCAGAGGGGACGCTGCGCTTTGCAGACCCGCCGTCCGTGCCAGATCAGCCAGTGGTGCGCCTTCCCCCA
>CADBTC010000167.1 GCA_902797445.1 uncultured Eubacteriales bacterium
GGGGGTGCGGCCCGAGGATTTCGGCGATCCCGCCGATCCCCTGGCGGGCTTCCGGCTGCAGCGGTCCATCGAGCAGGCCGCCTGGCGTGCCGCGAACGGCAGTTCTCGGCAGCCCGGCTATCTGGCCCCGGCCCAGCGGGTGGAGGATTTCCTGGCTGGCCGGGAGACCAAAGCCTTCGGGGACGTGCGGCCCTCCTACCGACCCGGTGTCGTGCCCGCGGATCTGCGCGGGGTGCTGCCGGAATTCATCATCCGGAACCTGAAGCTGGCCCTGCCGGTGCTGGATCGTCAGCTAAAAGGCTTCGCCCTGCCGGACGCGGTGCTGACCGCCCCGGAAACCCGGTCCTCCTCCCCCGTCCGGCTGCCCCGGGACGACTCCGGCCAGGCGGAAGGCCTCCCCGGCCTCTATCCCGTCGGAGAAGGAGCCGGCTTCGCCGGTGGCATCGTTTCGGCCGCCCTGGACGGCATCACCTCCGCCCGGAAGGCCCTGGCCTGAAGCAAAATCCCCCTGAACATCGTTCAGGGGGACATTTCCGCTGTTTATCCGTTTTTGCCGCGGACAGAATGGTTAGTTCATAGTCAGAAATTCTGCTGCGGTGATGATTCGAGGTTTCTTGATACCAGATTCCAAAAAATCCCAATCACCTGTAAGCAGCAAATCGACCTTTGCACTCCTGGCTGATCTCAGGATAGGCCGATCCTTCACGTCGCGTATTTTGACTTCTTCAGTTTCTTCATCCTCTGGAGTCGGAACAATGTGTATAACCTGCAATGCATTAAAGAGAAAGGCTTCCAACTCGGTAGTATGCTTTGAAAACTTCTCCTCAAACTTCCGATGCACTTCATCAACAATGTAATCACAGACTACAGGCTCATAAGGCGGCATAACGGCCTTTATGAAAGCCTTGGCAGCATTCCCGTTCGGTGAAATCGCGGCAGAAATGATGATATTCGTATCAATCATCACTTTCATTCGGCATCTTCCTCCCTGCGGGAAGCAGTAATCCATGCCGCTATATCCTCATCCGTCATCAGGCCCGCCTCTTCCGCTGTGCCCTGCATTTGTTTCTGAAAACGCTGAAGAGCGTATATGGCAGAATTTACGACTCGTACAGTGCCATTTTCAACAACAAATGTTACACGGTCTCCAGTATTAATTCCGAGGATTCTGCGAATATTTTTAGGAATCGTCACCTGCCCCTTGGCCATTACACGCGCGTCGTTCACAAGAACTGCTTCCGACATCATTCATTCCTCCATTCGCAAATAGTAGGAAAGTAGGATTTCCTAACTTTATTATATTGCGACATGGGTTTTTCTTCAAGTATTTTCCGCATTGAAAACCTGCTGCTCGCGGATTTTCCGCTTCCAACATTTATGGCACATGCCGATATAGCTGTCGTTTCCGCCCAGGAGAACCTGGCCGCCGGAGGTGACGATGCGTCCCTCCCCGTCCAGGCGGGCGTTCACCGTGGCCTTGCTGCCGCAGGCGCAGATCGTCTTGATCTCGGTGATGGAATCCGCCAGCTCCATGAGACGGGCGGAGCCGGGGAAAAAGTGGGTCAGGAAATCGGTGCGCAGCCCGAAGCAGAGCACCGGCAGGTTTTCCTCGTCCACCAGCTCCCGCAGCTCGTCGATCTGCGCGGGAGTGAAGAACTGGGATTCGTCCGCGATGATGACATCGTGCTTCCCGGCCCGGGCGTAGGCCGCCCGGATGCTGTCCTCCGGATTGATGATCTCCGCGTGCTTTTCCAGGCCGATGCGGCTGCGGATGATGTCCGCCCCGTCCCGGGTATCGATGCCGGGCTTAATCAGCCAGACGGACATGCCCATCTCTTCGTAATTGAATTTCGTAATCAGCGCCTGAGCCGATTTCGACGAGCCCATGACGCCGTATTTAAAATACAGCTTTGCCATAATCCCTGTTTTGTCCCTTCCCTTTTCCTTCACGGTTTCCGGAGGCGGCCTTTCCCTTTTTCCTCATGGATTGCCGATCCTTTCCGATCCCTTATTCCTTCACGGATTCCAGATGGGCTTTGACCCGCTGGACCACCATCTCCAGGGCCACCAGGTTCATGCCGCCCTCGGGTATGATGACGTCCGCCCGGCGCTTGCTGGGCTCCACGAACTGCTCGTGCATGGGCTTCACTGTGGACAGATACTGGGTGATGACGCTGTCCAGGCTGCGGCCCCGATCCTGCACGTCCCGCCGGATGCGCCGCAGGATCCGGACATCCGCGTCCGTATCCACGAAAATCTTGATGTCCATCTGGTCGCAGAGGCGGGGATCCGCGTAAATCAGGATGCCCTCCACGATGATGACCGGGGTGGGCTCGATGGTGATCATCTCATTGCTGCGGTCATGGATCGTATAGTCATAAACCGGGCAGGCCACCCGCTCCCCGGCCTTCAGGCGGCGCAGATCCTCCACCATCCGGTCCGTATCGAAGGCGTCGGGATGGTCGTAGTTCAGGAGGCACCGCTCCTCATAGGGCATATCATGGTGCGCCTTATAGTAATTATCGTGGTGGACGACGGACACGTGCCCGCCGAAGCGCTCCACCAGCGTATCGGTAATGGTGGTTTTTCCGCTGCCGGTTCCCCCGGCGATCCCGACAATCATCACGTCTGCCATCGCTGTTCGCTCCTTATCAAGAAATAAGCCGCAGTCCGGGTATGCTTCCGATTAATCTTTTCTCAGGGTTTCGCCTGTGGGACGGCCGTGCAGGCCGCCTTCCGGGTTTTCTTCCGAATAAAGCTCTTCTCAGGCCTTAGCCTGCGGGCCGGCTTTCTGCCCCGACTGATCCTTCTGCCAGTATTCCAGATGGATTTCGTTGGTCGCAGCGTAGCTGCCGTCCATGCTTACATCATAATGCAGATGCACGGAGCCGGCGCCGGGCTTCTGGGTCCAGCGGACGTCCCGCGTCATCAGGGCCATATTCATCGTCCCGAAGGGCGTATGGTACAGGGTTTCAAAGCGCTTATTTTTTCGGAAATGCATGGTGCTGCTGTAATCGCCCACCCGGTTCAGGGTCACCTGATCCTTCTGGAGCACCATCTCGATATTCGCCTCGGCCGTTTCGCCCTGATCGTCCTCCAGCACCTCGTGATAGGTCAGCATCGCGCCGTCCTTCGTGGGGTAAATGGCCCCGGTGGTCACAAACTGGGAGGGGTCCCCGGGGATGCCGTTATGGCTGGTCAGCGCGGAAAGATTGATCAGAATCGGGATGCCTTCGTTTCCGTTCATGGCCGCGTCCTCCTTCCGATTCCGGATTGGAATCCATCTTCAAGTTTACCCTCTTTTCCGTCCGTTTGCAAGAGGGATTGCAGGAATTGATCCGTTGCGGTACAATAAGGAGACGGTTCGGAAAAGGATTCCGGAAGAGGATACGGAGGTGCGGCATGCGTCTCATCGCGCGGGCAAAGATCAACTGGTCCCTGGATATCACGGGCGTCCGGGAGGACGGGTATCACCTGATGGATATGCTGATGCAGCCCCTGGCGCTGGGCGATACGGTGACGCTGACGCCGTCGGACAAAATGCGGCTGACGACCGGGGGGAAACCCCTGCTGAAGGCTGACGACAGGCATCTGGCCATGCGGGCCGCCCGGCTGCTGCAGGAGCGGACGGGATGCGGCAAGGCCGCGGCCATTCACGTCGAAAAGCGGACCCCCGTGGGAGCCGGCATGGGCGGGGGCAGCGCCGACGCGGCCGCCGTTTTATACGGGCTGAACCAGTTATGGGACACGGGGCTGTCCCTGTCGGAGCTGGAAGCCATCGGGCTGGAGCTGGGGGCGGACATTCCCTTCTGCCTGCGGGGAGGCCTGACCAGGACCCGGGGCATCGGCGAGGACATGGAAAGCCTTCCCTTCGCCCGCACCTTCCCCGTGATCGTGATTCAGCCCTGCCGGGGGCTTTCCACCCGGGATGTGTTCGCAGCCTTCCACGAGGATCCGGCGATCGCCCATCCGGATACGGAAACCGCCGTTCAGGGGCTGCGGGAGGGGAATCTGAGCCTCATGCGGCGCAGCCTGCGGAACGTGCTGCAGCCCGTATCCGTCCGGATGCGGCCGGAAATCGGGACCTGCATCGAGGCGATGCGGAACGCCGGCGCGGAGATCGCCCTCATGACCGGAAGCGGCAGCGCCGTGTTCGGGGTTTTCCGGACGCCGGTCCGGGCCCGGGCCGCCTTTACGGGGCTGGCCGCCCGGTATAAAACAGCCTTCCTGACGAGGACAGCCACGAAGAGCCTGAAGGTTCTGGAAGCATA
>CADBTC010000168.1 GCA_902797445.1 uncultured Eubacteriales bacterium
AGCTCGGTGATGGTCTTCAGGCCGTTGCAGCGGGCCACCGCGTCCTCGTTCTCGCTATTTTCCAGCACGCCCACCTTTACACTTCCGTCCGCCGCGTCCGGATAGTGCTCCTCGATCCAGGCGGCGCCCAGCTGGGCCTCCACCACGCCAGACTCATACTGGCTGATGGAGATGCAGACGTCGGCCGCTTCCTTGTCATCCAGCACGGTACCGATCACGATGACGAAGGCGCCGGCCTGCCGGGCCCGGATCAGCGCGTCGGAGATGGACACCCGGTCCACCACGAAGCAGATGATGTAATCCATGCCCATCTGCACGAAGTTTTCGATGGTCTGGATCTGGGTCTGTGGATCGCCGTTGGCGTCAGCCACGGAATACTCCATGCCCCGGGCTTCAAAATATGCCTGCATCTGGTTGCTCATGTCGGTAAAGAACTCAGAGGACATCATCAGGGCGGAGAAGCCCACCTTCTTGCCGGTCAGATCCGCTCCTTCGGTATCCGCCAGGGAAACGGAGCACACGGTCAGGGCCAGCGCCAGCGCCAGCACCAGGGACAGCATTTTCTTCATGGAATTCAACCTCCTTTTTTATCTGCGAGGGCTTTCGCCCTCCCGCTGCATAAAGAATACCGGCACTGCTGCCGGTTCGTCCAATAGAAAAAGCTGTTCATTGGCTCGTTTTTGTTATATCTCAAAACGCCGTTCCCGTGCGATTTCTTTGTCATTCTTCTGGAAAATCCCATCGTATACCATTTTGGATGGCTGCTTCCCCTCTTGAGTTATGCATTTCTTTTGTCAATCACGGCCCTATATGCTCGTTTTCCGCATAACAAAAAGCAGCAAAGAACCGTCTCTGTCTCCTCTGGACGGATGACTCCGCCGCTTTTCTCCCTGCGAAAAAGCCATTTCTTCTTCTCAAAAGCGAAGGCCCTGCGATCCATCCTCCTGGAGATCGCAGGGCTTTCGTTTCCGGCTGTAATCCTTCTTGCTCGCAAAGGCTTTGGTCACCGGCGGAACCGGCCAGCTCCGGCGCTGCCGGCGGTCCAGCTCTCCGCGGGCTTTTTTGCTCATCTTTTCTCTCGGAATAAAGCGGGTCATCGGATCACTTCCTTTCTGTTTTCCGTTCGCTCCTTTCGCTCCGGGTTTTCCCTGTTGACACGCATAGAATAACACCGGAAAGCCGGTCTGTCATTAAACCTGTGGTTGAATTGCAAAAAAATGACAGGGGACGGTTCTCTGCCGTTTTTCGGCCTTCGGCCTGAAAAGACGGACAGAAAGAATCATCCCCTGCCGCCCCGCCGGCTGCGTGCCGGCGGGCTTTTTGTATGAATGAAAGCAGCCCCGTCTCCTTTACACGCTGAGGAAACGGTCCATGATCCACGCAGAAACGAAGTACATGACAGCGGCGTAAGCCAGGGCGATGCCGGACTGAATCAGCAGCACACCCTGCACGCTCGCGCCTTCGAGGCGGAACAGCCCCTGAATCCATCCCAGCAGCATGGACAGCACGATAAAGAACAGGAAGGACACAAAGCCGTTAAACTTCTTCCCGTTCAGCAGCGCGGCGCAGATAATATCCGCCAGATAGGCGATGGAAACGGTCGCCAGCCAGGAGCTCAGCAAACTGATCGTCAGGCAGAGAACGGAGCCGGTATCCAGGGAGACTTCCGCATTGATGGTGGCAAGCATGTTCCGGATCGTTTGCCATAAAGCTTCCAGCTGGCCCAGGCGGCTGAAGAGCAGCGTGACATCCAGCATGCCCAGCAGAAAGAAGAAGGCGCCGGTCAAAAAAATGGACAGTCCGTTTTCAGCCAGCTTCGCGCCAAGAATCTGATAGCTGTTTCTGGGCGTCATATACAGCATATAGCCCTGCTTTGTATTCATGTCCCTGTGCAGCGTCAATACACTCTGGATCCCAATCAGCAGAATGCCGCCGAAGGCGATGAACGTCAGCAGGAGGATCGACAGGCCGATCATCTCGTCCGTGCTGCCCCTGCTGTTCCGAAGAAACAGCGCGCCTAAAAAAACAAGCTCTGCAACGGCAGCCAGCCCCAGCGTGATCAGCTTCGCCGGCCAGGTTTTTTTCATTTCATATTTCAGCAGCTTTCCCATTTTTACACACCCTCCATATGTCCGTAAATGGCACGGTAGCGATCCGCCATGGAGACCTGCTCCGTCATCCGCATCTCCTCCAGATCCCGGATTTCAATCAGCTTGCCTTCCCTGATAAAAATCGCCTGATCCGCAATGGCTTCCATCTCCTCCACCAGATGGCTGGAGAGAATCATCATTTTGTTCTCGGTGGCTTCCTGAAGGATGGTGCCGCGAATTTCATCCCGGGCCAGCAGATCGATTCCGTTAAAGGGCTCGTCCAGCATGTAGACCTGAGCGTCCCGGGCCATGGTGACTGCGATTTTCAGCTTCGCCGCCATACCGGAGGAGAGGGACTTCGTCTTCATGTCGCCGCTCAGCTCCATTTTGCTGAGCAGGTCCCTGTATTTCTCCATCGAGAAGTCCTCAAAAAAGTCCTCGTAATACTTTCCCGCGTCTTCCGCCGTCATCCAGCTGTAGAAATACGGTTCGGTGGACATATACGCGATGTGCTTCCGGCTCTCCACGCCCACCGGCTCCCCGTTAAACAGGATCTCCCCGCTGGTGGGCTTCATCAAGGCCGCGGCCATCTTCATCCAGGTCGTCTTGCCGCTGCCGTTGGGCCCCAGCATGGCGTACACATGCCCTTTTTCCAGGGTCATGCTGACCCCATCCACAGCGCGCTTGCTTCCGAACAATTTTGTCAGGTTCTTACTGGTGATCATTGCTTTCCTCCTCCTTTTTCAGCCAGATCAGCGCCTCTTTCCCGGAAATACCCAGACCGGCGAGATCTGCCAGGAAACGTTCCAGAGCGTCCCGAATCATACTTTCCTTCAGGGAACGGATCCGCTCATCGTCCTCCGTAACGTACGTGCCCATGCCGCGCCGGGTTGTACAGACTCCTTCCCGCTCCAGCTCCTGATAGATCCGGGCGGCCGTATTGGGATTGATCCCGTATGCCAGCGCCAGATCCCGTCCGCCCGGAAGCTTGCTCCCCGGGGGCAGGTCTCCGGTGACGATCTGCTGCTTCAGCCGGTTGGCGACCTGCACCCAGATCGGTTTCATCGGATCAAAATCCATTCGCGGTCCTCCTCTCTTAAAGGCTTAGTGCACTATATACATAATACACTAATCCAGAAAATTGTCAAGCCTTTTTTAAAAAAGATCTCAAACATGCCCCGCCTCATCGCATACAAAAAAACGGCCCCAAAGCCGAAGCTTCGGGAATCCGTTTCGTCTCTCTGTGATCCGGTACGGATCGGAATGGGAAATCTGCTCCGTTTTCCGTCATGCAGCAGCAGCGTTTCCGTCAGATCTCCTCGTCTTCCAGCTCCTCTTCCAGCAGATCCAGATCGTCCTCTTCCTCTGCCGTCGGGGCCGTAAGCGGAGCTGCCGCGGCCGCGCCGTCGGGCTTGGCGAAAAGCTCTTCCCGCAGCTTCCGGTCGATTTCGGCCGTCAGCTCCGGATTCTGCTTCAGGAAGTTGCGGGCATTGTCGCGCCCCTGGGCCAGGCGAAGATCCCCATAGCTGAAGAAAGCGCCGCTCTTTTGGATGATATTCTTTTCCACCGCCAGATCCAGCAGCGTCCCTTCCGTGCTGATCCCCTCACCGTATACGATGTCGAACTCCGCGATCCGGAAGGGCGGGGCCACCTTGTTCTTGACCACCTTGACCTTGGTGCGGTTCCCGATGACCTCGGTGCCGTTCTTCAGCGCCTCCCCTTTGCGCACGTCCAGCCGCACGGAGGAATAGAACTTCAGCGCCCGGCCGCCGGGGGTGGTCTCCGGATTCCCGTACATGACGCCGACCTTTTCCCGCAGCTGGTTAATAAAGATCGCCACACACCCCGTCTTGTTGATGACGCCCGTCAGCTTCCGCAGGGCCTGGCTCATGAGCCGGGCCTGGAGGCCCACAAAGGAATCCCCCATCTCGCCGTCGATTTCCGCCTTGGGCACCAGGGCCGCTACCGAGTCGATCACCACCACGTCCAGCGCGCCGGAGCGCACCAGCGCTTCCGTGATTTCCAGCGCCTGCTCCCCGGTATCCGGCTGGGAGACATAGAGATCCTCGATATTGACGCCCAGCTTTTTGGCATATTGAGGATCCAGGGCGTGTTCCGCGTCCACGAAGGCGGCAATCCCGCCCGCCTTCTGGGCTTCGGCCACCACGTGCAGCGCCACCGTGGTCTTACCGGAGGATTCCGGCCCGTAGATTTCAACGATCCTCCCCCGGGGAATGCCGCCCACGCCCAGGGCCGCGTCGAGCGTCAGGCATCCGGTGGAGATCACCGGAATATCCCGGTTCAGCGAATCGGCGCCCAGTTTCATCACGGACCCCTTGCCGAACTGCTTGTCCAGCTCCGTCAGGGCATGCTCCAGCGCCTTCATTTTCTCTTCATGCACATTCGTCGTTACGACTGTTTTTTCAGCCTTTGCCGATTTCTTCGCCGCCATTTTCGTATCCTCTCTTTCTCTCTCCGGCCCGGAGGTTTCCGTCCTTTCTGCCTTTATTATAGCAGCGGGGGACGGTTTTTTCAATTACAAAAGTGTAAAATTTTTGTACTTTTTCAGTAGCCCCTGCGCTGGGGCATGCCGTTGATCCGGGGATCCGTGGAGTCCACCCCGTTATAGCATTCCGGGAAAAGGCCGTAGGAGGAAGGTGGACACCCGTTCATCTCCAGGTGCGTCAGATCCCCGACCCGGGTCGCCCGGAACAGCACCTCTCCGGGAACCCGTTCCTCCGTCACCACCTCCGTCACGGAGCTCGTGGGGCACAGCATCCGGTGCCACCAGATCATGGGAGACAGGTCCATCAGGTAGGCCATCACCGCCATCGAAATCGCGAAATGGCAGAACAGGGCGATGGTCTCCGTGCTGTTATGCTCCGCCTTCCAGACCGGGCCATCCTTCCGCATGCCATATCTGGCCAGGAGGGCGTCCACCCCGTCTTTTGTTTCCTTCCAGACCTCCGCCGCGTCGCTGTCCGTATAAAAGGGCAGCTCCGTCCACCGGTCCGGATCAAAGCTTTCGGGATACCGGGTCCAGAGCCGGGGCAGCCGATCCCATACGATCTGCCGCCGGCCGGTTTCCCGGTCCGTATACCGGGCCCGGAATTCCTGCAGCCAGGGCAGCACCTCCGCGGTCTTTCCCACCCGCCGCAGGGTATAATCCGCGGTTTCCCGGGCCCGCCCCAGGGGGGATACGTAGAAATCCCGGATGTCCATTTTCGCCAGCCGCAGGCTCAGCAGCTCCGCCTCCACCCGCCCCGCGGGCGTCAGGCTGTCCGTCGTATAGTCCGGCTGCCCGTGCCGGATCAGCAGGATACGCATGCTCTTTCTCCTTGAAGCGTTTTTCTTCAATAAACGTACAGGTAAATCCCGATCCAGTGGACCAGCGCCCCGAACAGCACAAAGAAGTGCCACAGAAAATGGGCGCCCCGCTTTTTCAGCGCGAAGGGGATGATCCCCAGCGTATAGATGATGCCGCCGGCCAGGATCAGCCAGAACAGCTTCAGATCCTGCTGAAGCATCCTCGGCAGGAAAATCAGCCCGCACCAGCCCAGAACGATGAAAAGCGTCAGGTGCAGCGCCTTGGGGCGGCCGGGGCCGAAAACCCCCACCAGGGTCAGCCCCGCCAGG
The DNA here is from genome assembly GCA_902797445.1 of uncultured Eubacteriales bacterium. GTDB lineage: Bacteria > Bacillota > Clostridia > Christensenellales > Aristaeellaceae > Aristaeella. The sequence goes on from CADBTC010000168.1 coordinate 5,727, forward strand.
ATGATCACCCACTGGGCGATGCACAGGAGGGTTCCCGTGTGGCCTCCCCAGTAGATCAGCCACATGGGCGTAAACGTCCCGCCGATCAGCAGGTAGATGGAGATATAGTCGAACCGCCGCCACAGCCGCTTGACCCCGGACCCGTGACGGAAGGAATGATACAGGCAGCTCATCAGGAACATGGTGATCATGCACACCCCGTAGATGATGCTGGAAGCCGCCTTCACCCCGGTATCGGATTTCATGAGCAGCAGCACCAGCCCAGCCACGGCCAGCAGGACGCCCACGCCATGGGTCACGGCGTTGCCCACTTCCTCCAGCACGGACCGTTTCGGAGGTTCATTCGCCCCCCGGGCCGGTCTCGCTTCTGCGCTTTCGGCCCGCGCGTCCTTCTTCGCTTCCCGTTCCGCTTTTTTCTGTTCCTTCCGCCGCGCTTTTTCGGTCCGCTTTGTTTCCATTGGTTCCTTTGATTCCTTTGATTCCAGTTCGCTCATTCTTTTCTCTTTGGCCCTTTCCGGCCCGTCTGGTTTTCCTCCTTCATGCTCCGGATGTCCGCCTCCTTCACGGTCATGTAGGCCGTTTTCTGATGGGTGTAAATCACCTTTCCCGGGGCGGCCCCGGAGGGTTTTTTCACATATTTCCGTCTCGTATAGTCGATGGGCACCATGCTGCTCCGCTGCCCCTTGCTGAACCAGGCCGCCAGCAGGGCCGCCTGCCGCATCGTTTCCTGGGGAATCTCCCCTTCGCAGCGGATGATCACATGGCTGCCGGGCATGTCCTTGGCATGCAGCCACATTTCCTCCGGCCTGGCGCTGCCGGTGATCCGGTCGTTCTGCAGGCTGTTCTTCCCCACGAGGATCTCGATGCCGTCCGCGGAAAGATAGCGGTAGGGCCGGCTCTGGGGCAGGCTGCGCTGCTGACGCCGGTTGGTGATCCGCTTCATGTATCCGGTTCGCACCAGTTCGCCCCGGATCTCCTCCAGCTCGCTTTCCTCCACGCATTTTTCCACGTCCAGCAGCATTCCCTCCAGATAATCCAGCTCCTGCAGGGTCTTTTCCCGCTGCTCCTGAGCGGAAATCCGGGCGGACCGGGCTTTCTGGTATTTTTTGAAATACTTCTGGGCGTTCTGGCTGGGCGTCAGCCGCTCGTCCAGCGGAATGGTGATCGTTCCCCCAGCCGGGTCATACCAGTTGGGCAGCACGGCCTCCCGCATGCCCTTTTTCAGATCATAGAGGTTGGCGTTGAGCACCTCCCCCATAATCCGGTACTCCTCCATCCGGGCGGCGCCCGCCAGCTCCTCCTCCTGGAGGCTCAGCTTCTTTTCGCACCGCTCCACCTGGGTCTTCAGCAGCCGCACCATGGAGGCGCTGCGCTGCCGGAGCCGGTCCCGCTGGTCCCGGGCCCCGTAAAAGGCTTCCGCCGCCAGGCTCAGGGTCTGGCGCGGCAGCTGCCGCTCCGGGCTTTGGCTCAGATAGGGAAAGGCGAAAAAGTCCAGCGTTTCCCCCTCGTCATTTTGCAGGATGCGGGGATCCGCCCGCTCCGGCAGGGTCCGGAAAAAAGCCGCGGTTTTTTCGCACACCGCCCGCTTTTCCTCCTCCGTATCCCCCCAGAAACCGCCCGGGCCTAGGACCCGCAGGGCAATCTCCCCGGCGGAAACCTGGCTCAGGCCGCTGACCGCCCCGGCCAGCGCCTTTTCAAAGGGCTGGACGCCCGCCGCCTCCATTTTGGCCAGCAGGTCCTCCCCGGTCATGTCCGCCGGATCCAGCCGGTCCTGTCCGGGGGGCGGCGCATACTGAAGACCGGGCTGCACCTGCCGCACCCGGCTCATCTCGGCGTTCACGTGGTGGGCGGATTCCAGAATCTTCCCTTCCCCGTTCAGGAGCATCAGGTTGGAATGCCGCCCCATGATCTCCAGCACCAGCCGCCGGGGCTCGTGGTCCCCCATCTCCCCGATGGTATCCATATCGATATGAATAATCCGGTCTCCCCCGACCTGCCGGACCCCCAGCACCCGTCCGCCCAGCAGCTGCTTTCGCATCAGCATGCACAGCGCCGGGGGCTCCAGGGGATTGGCAAACCGGCTGCCCGTCAGGTGGCACCGGGCATTCTGCGCCGAGGCGCAGAGCAGCAGGTTCCGGTTTTCGCTGCCCGCCCGGATCACCAGGATCACCGTATCCCGCTCCGGCTGGGTAATCCGGTCGATCCGCCCGCCCGCGAGCATCCGGTCCAGCTCCCGGGCCATGAATCCGACCGTCAGTCCGTCCATTGGCATGTTCTGTCTTTCCCTCGCATCCCTTGCGTCCGCGGGCCCCGGCCCGCGCCGCCTCTTATGACCCTGTTAACGCTTTCCGCAGGGCTTTCAGCTCCTCCTGCTCCTCCGCCCGTCTCTGCAGAAAGGCCCGCTGGGCCGGCTCCTCCATCAGGAGCTCCCCGGCCTGAAGCACCGCCTGCACAAAAGCGGGGTCCATCCCCCGCTTTCCCTGCTTCACCAGGGGGCAGACCGCCCTGGCCCGCTCGTCCGTCCGGACCGTTACGCCGCCCGCATCCCCCATCAGGGGCATCAGCGGAAAAATCCGGCAGCTCAGGGGGCGCGCCTCCCGGTCGCATTCCCCCGGGCAGATCAGAAGCAGCTCCCGCCCCGCGGGCAATATCCGCCAGCCCTCCGCGTCCTCATAGAAATCCTCTTCCCCCGGGAAAAGCAGCATCCCCGTCTCTTCCCCCTCCAGGCTTCGGCAGCAGCGCCCGCGGCAGACCCTCCCGCAGTCCGTCTTCAGGGGTGTGATATCCGAGAGAAGGCGTCTGGCTTCCTCCAGCGCGCTCATTCGTCCCTCCATTGATAGGCCCGGCGGGTTCCCGCCGCGTCGGTCAGCAGCAGATCCGGCATCTTTCCCGCTCCGATCGCCAGGCTTTCCACCAGCGCCGGATACTGGAAGGAGCGCTGAAACCGCCGCTGGCTGATGAAGGCGTCCTTCTCGATGGCGCCGGTCTCCCAGCTTTCGATCAGATCCGCGCCCTTCGCCGCCTCCGGCCAGGGCTCCCCGGATAAATCCAGCCCCTCCAGCATCAGCCGGCCGCTGACCGCGTCATACCGGGCACGAAGCGCCTTCCCGTCCATGGCCGTGGAGCTCTGCACCGTCAGGTTCTTCCCTTCCAGCCTGGCCAGGCTCAGCGCCACCGTTTCCGGATTCCGGTCCATCCCGATATAATGGCAGCCCAGCTGCTCCGCCGTGACCAGGGTGGTACCGCTGCCGCAGCAAAGATCCGCCACCCAGTCCCCCGGCTCGGTCACGGGCTTCAGCATCCGCTCCAGCAGCTTCACGGGCTTCTGGGTCATAAACCCGGTCCGCTCCGGATCCCGCTGCTGCAGGATGCTGATATCGTTCCATACGTCCCCCGGGTAAACCGGTTCGTCGTCATAATACCGGTATTCCTTCCCGCCCGAGCGGATGCTGGAATACATCCGCCCGTTCTCGTCCATGTTCCGGGCCATATGGTTCTGCCGGTTTTCGCCCCGGGGAAGGGGCACCCGGGTAATGTCAAAGCGATAGTCCTTTCCCTTCGCGTACATCAGGATGTTGTCGTGCTTCCGGGAAAAGGTTTTCTTGCTCCGGCCCCCGCTCTCGTAGGACCAGATGATCTCGTTGAGAAACCGGTCCTTCCCGAAGATCCGGTCGCACATCGTCCGGGCTGGGCCGTTCATCCGCCAGTCCAGGTGCAGATAGAACACGCCCTCCGGCCGCAGCAGATCCCGGGAGGCGGCGACCATCCGCCGGATCATTTTCAGATAGCTCTGCTCATCCGCAAACCGGTCCTCGTATCCGGGAAGCTCCAGCACCGGGCTTCCCTTCCGCCATCCCTTTTCCCCCCAGGGCCGTTTCCGCCGGAAGACCTTGCCCGTCATGAAGGGGGGATCCAGATAGACGCACTGAATCTGCCCGGCTTTTTTCCGGATGTCCCGGGGCAGCCGGGAGCCGTCTCCCTGGAGGAGCTGATCCTCCCCGGCGCCGTATACGGTTCGATGAACCTGAACCTGCTGATACATGCGTCCGCCTCCTTGCCAACCCTCCGACCCGGATGTGCCGGCCGGCTTTCTCCCGCGCGAAGCGCGCCTGGCCCCAGTGTCTTCCCGCCTTAAAGGCTGATTTCCGCCTTGCCGGTTTCGACCCCGGAAAGAATGGGCTCCAGCCGCGCCAGATAATCCGTCACCTGCTCCGCGCACCGGCCGATGTAGTTTTCCGGCCGCAGCCCCGAGCGGATCTCCTCCTCCGAAAGGTGGAAGGCCGGGTCCGCCGCCAGCAGCTCCGGCAGATTGCAGTCCTTTCCGTCCTTCATGCGGGCGGTCGCTTCCATGGAGCAGCGCCGGATGACCTCGTGGGTCTCCTGCCGGTCCGCCCCCTTCTTGACCGCTTCCATCATCAGGTTTTCCGTCGCGATGAAGGGCAGATATTCCATGACCGTGCGCTCGATGATCTTCTCATTGACCCGCAGCCCGTCGGTGACGTTCTGGACCAGGCGGAGAATCGCGTCCGCGCACAGGAAGCCCTCCGGCAGGGAGATCCGCCGGTTGGCGGAATCGTCCAGGGTCCGCTCCAGCCACTGGGTGGAAGCGGTCATGGCGGCGTTCATGCTGTCCGCCATCAGGTACCGGCTCAGGGAGCAGATCCGTTCGCTGCGCATGGGGTTGCGCTTATAGGGCATGGCCGAGGAACCGATCTGGTTCTTTTCGAAGGTCTCCTCCATCTGCCGGTCATGCTGCAGAAGGCGCAGATCCTCCGCCATCCGATAGCAGCTCTGAGCGATGGCGCTCAGGCAGGACAGAATCCGGCTGTCCAGCTTCCGGGGATAGGTCTGCCCGCAGACGTCCCACATCCGGCTGAAGCCGAAGCGCTCCGTCAGCCGCCGGTTCATTTCGACGATTTTTTCCTGATTTCCCTCGAAGAGCTCCATCAGGCTGGCCTCGGTCCCCGTGGCGCCCCGGCATCCCAGGAACGGGATGGCAGACAGCACAAAATCCATTTCCTCCAGGTCCGACGCCAGATCCTGCAGCCACAAGCAGGCCCGCTTCCCCACCGTCACCAGCTGGGCCGGCTGATAATGGGTGTATCCCAGGGTGGGCAGCGCCCGGTATTCCCCGGCGAAGTTGGCCAGGTTCCGCATCGCTTTCAGCAGCTCGCCCCGCAGATAGCGCAGCGCGTCCCGGTACAGAATCAGGTCCGCGTTGTCCGTCACGTAGCAGCTGGTGGCGCCCAGGTGGATGATGCCCGCCGCTTCCGGCGCCGCCAGCCCGTAGGCGTATACATGGGCCATGACGTCGTGGCGCACTTCCTTTTCCCGCTTCGCGGCCGCCTCAAAATCGATGTTGTCGATATTGTCCTCCAGGGCCCGGACCTGGCTCTCCGTGATGGGAAGGCCCATCTCCATCTCCGCCCTGGCCAGCTCCGTCCACAGCTTTCGCCAGGTGCGGATCCGGGTGCGGGCGGAAAACAGCTCCAGCATGTAGGCGCTGGCATACCGGGAGGAAAGGGGGGATTCATACTGGTCATACATGATCTGTTATTTCCTTTCAATATAGGCGTCCCGCTCAGGCCCCACGGACACATAGGTGATGGGGCATCCGATGGCCTTCTCGATCATCTCCACATAGTCCCGGGCTTCCTTCGGCAGCGCCTCCCAGGTCCGGATGCCGGAGATATCCGTCTTCCATCCGGGCATGGTGCGAAGCACGGGTTTGCAGCGCTCCAGCTTCGTCGGGAAGGGGAAATCGTCCGTCTCCTCCCCGTCCAGTTCATACCTTTCGCACACCGGGATTTCGTCCATGCCGCTGAGCACGTCCAGCTTCGTCAGCGCGATGCCCGTGGCGCCCTGCATTTCCACACCGTAGCGGGTGGCCACCAGGTCGATGGGCCCCACCCGGCGGGGCCGCCCGGTCTTGGCGCCGTATTCCGCCCCCGCTTCCCGCAGGCGCTCCGCCTCTTCCCCGAACATCTCGCACACGAAGGGCCCTTCCCCGACGCAGGTGGAATAGGCCTTCACCACGCCGATCACCTCGTCGATCTTCGCCCAGGGCATGCCGGACCCCACCGGCGCGTAGGCCGCGATGGGATTGGAGGAGGTGGTATAGGGCACGATGCCGTAATCCAGATCTCGCAGGGAGCCCAGCTGGGCCTCGAACAGGAAGCGTTTCCCTTCCCGCTCCTTCTGCTTCAGCAGCTTCGTGGTGTCGCAGATGAAGGGCTTCAGCTTCTCGCCGTAGCAGGTCAGCCAGTCCATCAGCTCCTCCACAGTCACCTTCTGGGCGCCGTAGACGCCGGAGAGCACCAGGTTCTTCCATTCCGTCAGCTGCGCGGCGTGCGCCCGCAGGGCCTCCGGATCGAACAGTTCCCCCGCCAAGAGGGTCTTCTTCTGGTATTTATCGGAATAGAAGGGGGCAATCCCCTGCTTGGTGGAGCCGTATGCCTTGTCCTTCAGCCGGGCTTCCTCCAGGCCGTCCAGGGCCCGGTGCCAGGGCAGGAGCAGGGACGCCCTGTCGCTGATGCGCAGGTTGTCCGGCGTCAGGCTGACGCCCTGGGCGCGGACCTGCTCGATTTCCGTCCACAGGTTTTCCAGATCCAGGGCCACCCCGTTGCCCAGAATATTCAGGACGCCCTTGCGGAAAATCCCGCTGGGCAGCAGGTGCAGGGCAAATTTGCCGTACTCGTTGACCACCGTATGCCCGGCGTTGCCCCCACCCTGATACCGGATCACCACATCAAACTGCTCCGTCAGCAGGTCCACCATCCGGCCCTTGCCCTCGTCCCCCCAGTTAATTCCCACGATCGCACATTTACGCATTGTCCGCCTCTTCCTTTCCGTATATGTCCCCCCCTTTTGCAGGGGGAATCACGCCGGTTTTTCGTTGCGCATTTCCGGCGCTTTTGTCCACGATGATCGTAGCATAAAACCCCTGTTCTTGCAAGGGTTAATCGCCCCGGATCCCGCCGGACGGTCCGGGACAGAGGCTCCGGCTTATACGATGAAAACCTCCGTCAGCACAGTCTGACGGAGGCTCGAATATCATTCTCTCCATGCGCTTCCCGTACCGTCCGCGGTTCTTCGGAACGGCTTTGAGGATGCCGGCGAAAATGGATGTGGAGGCAGGTGTCACCTCCGCCGATGATTATCTGATCACATGCAACTCGTATTCCCGGGTGCCCAGACCGATCTTTTCGCCGTGGGAAAGGGTTTCCTTCCAGCGGACGTTGGGATTGCTGTCCATGAAGTGGTCGTGATGATGATGCCAGTCCGGCCGGGCCAGGTTGTCCCCCAGCTGGCTGTTGCGGAAGGGCTCCGCCTTCTGGGCCAGGTCCACGCAGGCCTGATCCAGCGCCACCGGATCAAAGGAGGCCAGCATGCCGATGTCCGGCAGAATCGGGGCGTCGTTTTCGTCGTGGCAGTCGCAGTTCGGGGAGACATCCATGATGAGGCTGATGTGGAAGCAGGGACGGCCGTGGCAGACCGCGGCGGTATATTCCGCAATCTTGCAGCACAGATGCTCGTTGGCGGAATCATTGACATTGGCGATGGCGTCAAAGGCGCAGGCGCCGATGCAGCGGCCGCAGCCCTTGCACAGATCGGTGCTGATATGGGCCTTGTGGTTTTCATCGTAATAGATGGCATCGCTGCCGCACTCCTTGGCGCAGCGGCCGCAGCCGCGGCACAGGGAGGGATCCACCCGGGGGGTGCCCTCGTTGTGCTGATGCATTTTCCCGGCCCGGGAGCCGCAGCCCATGCCGATGTTCTTGCAGGCGCCGCCGAAGCCGGTGGCTTCATGCCCCTTGAAGTGGGACAGGGAAATCAGGATGTCCGCGTCCATGACGGCCCGGCCGATCAGCGCGGTTTTGCAGAATTCGCCGTTCGGGACCGGGACTTCCACATCGTCCGTGCCCCGCAGACCGTCGGCGATGATGACATGGCATCCGGTGGTCACGGAATTGAAGCCGTTGAGCTCGGCATTGGTCAGATGATCAATCGCGTTTTTCCGGCTGCCGGGATAGAGGGTGTTGCAGTCCGTCAGGAAGGGGATGCCGCCCAGCTCCTTGACCACGTCGGCCACGGCCCGGGCATAGTTCGGACGGAGGAAAGCCATGTTGCCCAGCTCGCCGAAATGCATTTTGATGGCCACGTACTTGCCCGCAAAATCAATCTGCCCGATGCCGGCGGCACGGATCAGCTTCTGCAGCTTGGCGCACTGGGAAACGCCGATGGTGGTTCTGAAATCCGTAAAGAAAACCTTTGCCTTTTCCATGATGCTGATACCTCACAATTCACAGGATCCGCCAGCGCGGAGTTACTCGTAATTATATCATGAATGGGAAGAACATGGCAATGGGAAAACGCGGAAGAAACAGCGCCCTGTGCCCAGGCTGGAGCGGTATATACAGTTCCGGATGCGCATTTTCACGGGTCTGGCGGGCAGCCCGGCGAAATTGACAAACGGTCCGGGCAAATGCTATGATACCCTTCGGGATCGAAGAGAAAGCACTTTCCATAGCTG
>CADBTC010000169.1 GCA_902797445.1 uncultured Eubacteriales bacterium
CCTCAAAAACCCAGTATTTATGCGGGTTTGCAGCGTTTCGTGGATCATTCCCACTCAATCGTTCCCGTGGGCTTCGGCGTCACATCGTAGAGCACGCGGTTGACGCCCTTCACCTCGGAGGTGATGCGGGCCACGATGTGGTTCAGCAGATCGTAGGGGATGGGCTCGATGGTGGCGACGGGCTTGGGGGAGAGATCGTAGAGGACACGGTTGACGCCCTTGACCTCCGCGAGGATGCGGTTCGTGATCTTCCCAAGCAGGGCGTAGGGGATCTCCTCGATCGTGGCGGAGGTGGCATCCACGCTGTTGACGGCGCGGAGGACGACCGGCCAGTCCCAGGTACGCTTATTATCCTTGATGCCGGTGGACTGAATGGGCGGCACGACGGTGAAATACTGCCAGACTTTGCCCTCCAGCCCCGCGGCGGCGAATTCCTCCCGCAGGATGGCGTCGGATTCCCGGACGGCCTCCAGACGGTCCCGGGTGATGGCACCGACGCAGCGGACACCCAGGCCGGGGCCGGGGAAGGGCTGACGGTAGACCATGCCGTCCGGCAGGCCCAGGGCTTTGCCCACGACCCGGACTTCATCTTTATACAGGAACTTGACGGGCTCCACGAGTTCGAAATTCAGTTCCGGAGGCAGACCGCCCACGTTATGGTGGCTTTTTACGCCATCGGATTCCAGAATATCGGGATAAATGGTCCCCTGGGCCAGGAAGCGAATGCCGTCCTGCTTGGCGGCTTCCTCGGCGAAGACATCGATGAACTCCTTGCCGATGATCTTACGCTTCTGCTCGGGATCGGAGACGCCGGCCAGCTTATCCAGGAAACGATCCACAGCGTCCACATAGATCAGATTGGCGTTCATCTGGTTCCGGAAGACTTCGATGACCTGTTCCGGCTCGCCTTTGCGCAGCAGGCCGTGGTTCACGTGCACCGCCACCAGATTCTGCCCAATGGCCCGGATCAGCAGCGCCGCGCACACAGAACTGTCCACGCCGCCGGAGAGCGCCAGCAGGACTTTGCCGTCTCCCACCTGGGCACGGATGGCGGAAAGCTGTTCCTGAATAAAGGCTTCCGCCAGGGCGGGGGTCGTGATTCGTTCCATGGACTCCGGACGCTTGTTGTTTTCCATGATCGTTTCCTCCTCTATCATGATGCGGGGGCATTTCCCGAAAGATTGGGAAATGTTGGATAAAGAATAGTCGAAACAGGGGCCGGATGTCAATGAAAAATTCTGTTAAAAAACAGCAGAGAATCATCCGGAAAAAAACCTTGACGAACAGGTGGCAAGCAGGTATGATGCGGTTGTCGGCCGCCTTATGCGTTACAGGGCAGACGGAAAGACCGTGAAGACGGTGCAAACGGAGACGATGAAAGGAGAAAATGAAAATGAAGAAGGGACTTTGCTTACTGGCGGCGGTACTGATGCTGACGGCTGTTATGTCCTTTGGCTCCGCGGAGAGTGCGGATCTGCTGACGCAGATTAAGGAACGGGGCTATATCACCATCGCGACGGAAGGGGACTGGGCGCCCTATACCTACCATGACGAGAACAACAATCTGGTGGGATATGACGTGGAAATCGGGCAGGCCATCGCGGACTACCTGGGAGTGGAAGCCCGGTATGCCGAGACGGACTGGGATTCCATCCTGGCTGGCGTGGAAGGCGGCCGGTTCGACATCGCCTGCAACGGGGTCAGCTATACGGAAGAGCGGGCGCAAAAATACAATTTCTCCACTCCCTATCTGTATACCCCCAGCGTGCTGGCGGTCAGGAGCGATAACGAAGAGATCAAGTCTGTGGACGACCTGAAGGGGAAGAAAACCGCCAACACCATCTCCAGCATCTATGCGGATATCGCGGCGGGATACGGTGCCGAGGTCGTCGGGGTCAACACGCTGGCGGATACCATCCAGCAGGTGATTCAGGGCCGGGTGGATGCCACGCTGAATGCGGCGGTCAGCATCAACGACTATATGGCGGAGCATCCGGAAGCCCCCATCAAGATCGTGCAGAACCTGGAAGGAGATACCAACGTCTTCCCGGTCCGGAAGGATGCCAGCACGGATACCCTTCTGGCGGCGGTGAACGAAGCGCTCCAGGCCATGCGGGACGACGGCCGGCTGGCGGAGCTGAGCATCAAATATTTCGGGGCGGACCTGACCAAGGCAGAATAAAAAAGACCGCCCGCGCCGGAGCCGTAAAGCGGTTTTCGGCGCGGGCGTTTTTCACATGGGAGACGCCCGGACAGGCGGACAGCCTGCCGGGGCGCCTTTGTTTCAGACAAACTAACGACAGAAAACGGATCGATACGATTAACGCATGAACGAAAGAGTACTTCAAATTGTGCGGGACGCTTTTCCACAGCTGATGGAAAAGTTTTTCACCATGACGATCCCGCTGACCATCCTGTCCTTCACGCTGGCGCTGCTGATCGCGGTCGTTACCGCCATGATTCAGTACGCCCATGTGCGGGGACTGCAGAAGCTTTGCCGGATTTATATCTGGATCGTCCGCTGCACCCCCCTGCTGGTGCAGCTGTATCTGGTGTATTACGGGCTGCCCAGCGCGGGAATTTATCTGGAAGCTTTCCCGACGGTGGTCATGGTATTCGGCATCAATGAAGGGGCCTACCTGGCGGAAACGATCCGGGCGGCCATGGAGGCGGTGCCCAGCGGCCAGATGGAAGCCGGATACTGCGTAGGCATGAATTATATGCAGATTATGTGGCATGTGGTTTTGCCCCAGGCGTTCCGCACGGCGTTCCCCTCCCTGTTTAACAGCCTGATTTCCATGGTGAAGGAAACGTCCCTGGCGTCCACCATCACGGTGACGGAGATGTTCCGCCAGGCCATCGTGATCAACGGGCGGGTCTATGAAACCCTGGCGCTTTACACCGAAGTGGCCCTGATTTATCTGGCGTTCTGCAGCCTGCTGACGGTGCTGCAGCACTGGGGCGAGAAGAAGCTGAGCAGCTACGGAGGGGTCAGATGAGCATGCTGAAAGTGGAAAACGTACGGAAAAGCTTCGGCGACCATCCGGTGCTGCAGGGGATCAGCCTGGAGGTGAACCGGGGGGACGTGATCGCGATTCTGGGCCCCTCCGGATCGGGAAAGACAACGCTGCTGCGGTGCATTAACTTCCTGGAGCGGGCGGATGAGGGCACGCTGACCCTGGATGGGCAGACGGTGGACATGCACAGAGCCCGGAAGGACGAGATCGTCGCCCTGCGGCGGAAAACGGCTTTCGTGTTCCAGAACTATAATCTGTTCCTGAACAAGACAGTGCTGCAGAATGTGACCCTGGGGCTGACCAGCGGCCGGGGGATGAACAGGCACGAGGCGGAAAAGATCGCCCGGAACGCGCTGGAGAAGGTTGGGATGCTGGAGAAGGCGGACGCCTATCCCATTTCCCTGAGCGGTGGACAGCAGCAGCGGGTGGCCATTGCCCGGGGGATGGCGACGAACCCGGAAATCATCTATTTTGACGAGCCGACCAGCGCCCTGGATCCGGAACTGATCGGGGAGGTTCTTGCTGTCATGCGGCAGCTGGCTCAGGACGGGATGACCATGCTGGTGGTGACCCACGAGATGGAGTTCGCCCGGAACGTCAGCAACCAGATCATTTTCATGGACGGCGGGCATGTCATCGAGGCAGGCCCCACGGATGCGTTCTTCAGCCATCCGAAGGAAGAGAGAAGCCGGAACTTCATCCGAAGCATCCTGAATAAAGAGTGAATAATTGAGTATCCGCAATTGAAAAGCAGCGCGCCTTGCTCCGACAATCGCGGCCGAAGGGCCGGGTTCCCGGAGCAGGGTGCTTTTTTGATGGAATTTACAAATGGGGTTGACACAGGCCGACGACAGGGTTACATTTATAGAAGAGCGTGTAAAATGCACAGACCGAACAAAATAACCGGACGTATCTTTCCGCTTTGATCCTGTTTTTTCTCCCACTGGGATGATATGCTCTCCTTACAGGGAGAGATGAATCAGAAACCCTGGAACCTGAACCCTGATACTCAAACGACCGTTGGAAAGGAGCACTGCATCATGGAACAGGCCCTCATGTTTCTTCAGACCAACTGGCACTGGATCCTCATCGGCATTTTGGTTCTGATTGTGCTGGTGAAGTTCCTGCCCCGCTACAAGGTGGCGCCGCCGGATACCGCGCTGATCATCTCCGGCCTGCTGCGCCGGAACTACAAAGTGCGGAACGCGGACGGCACGATTGCGTCCAAAAAATTCGGATACCGGATTGTCCGGGGCGGCGCAACCTTCTATATCCCGGCCATCGAACGGATTGACCAGCTGGATATGTGCCTGACGCAGGTAGACATCAAGACAGCGCAGCCCGTACCGACCAAGGAATACATCTCCGTGCTGGTGGACGCGGTCGCCAATATCAAGATCGGTTCGGATGATCTGTCCATCGCTACAGCCGCCGAACAGCTGCTGCACTATGATTCCGATCAGATTAAGGCGCTGGCCAAGGATGTGCTGGAAGGCAACATGCGGGAAATCATCGGCCAGATGACCATCGCGGAGCTGGTTCAGAACCGGGATAAATTCGCCCAGGAATCCATCAAAGCCGCCATGAGCGACATGAGCAACATGGGCCTGGAGATCATCAACCTGACGATTCAGAACTTCTCCGACAAGGATGGCAACGTCATCGATACCATGGCGGCGCGGAACGTGGCGGAGAAGGAGCAGGACAAGCGCATCGCGGAAGCGGAAGCTGAAAAGCAGTCCAAGTTTGCCGAGATGCAGGCTGAGGCGGAGATTGCCCGTCAGAACCGCGACCTGGAGGTGCAGAAGGCTGCCTTCAAGCAGGAGACGGAGGAAGCCCGGGCCAAGGCGGAGATGGCCTATCGGATCGAGCAGGAGCGCATCAACAAAACCTTTGCCACGGAGCATGCTGCGGCTGAAATGACCAGGCTGGAAAAGGAAACCGAGCTGAAACGGCAGGCGGTTGAGATCGAGCGCGAAAAGCTGAACGTGGAGATCCGTGAAAAGGCGGCTGCTGAAAAGGATAAAGCGATCGCGGAAGCCGAGGCGGAGAAATACCGCAGACAGGCCGAAGCGGATGCGGCCCTGTATGCCGCCCAGAAGGAAGCGGAGGCCATCCGGATGAAGGGCGAAGCGGAGGCAGAAGCCCTGCGGATGAAAGCGGAAGCCATGCAGCTCTATGGTCAGGCCGCCATGATGGAAATGATCACAGACAAGCTGCCTGAAATCGCCCGGGCGGTATCCGAGCCCCTGAGCAAGACCGAGAAGATTATCCTCTTCGGCGAAGGCGGGGCCACCTCTATGGCGAAGGATACGGCCGGTACCATGCTGCAGACCTTTGAGGCCGTGAAGCAGGCCGTGGGGCTGGACATCCCGGAAACGATTAAAAATGTAGCCACCGGCGGACTGGTCGGGAAAACCCCCAAAGCGGATGTATCCCGGCCTGCCGAAGGAAGCACGCCGGAAGCGTAACGGAGCCGGTGGCTCCATCCAATCTCTTGATTTAAGCAAGCGTGCCTGGCACGCAAGGCTTCCTCTTTCGGAACGGCTGATACACACGGGGTTCCGCGCAGGCGCGCGGAACCTTTTTTGATTTCATCGATCACGCGGTCAGGAAAAATAGGGCGAATCGTATGGGTATGGGGAAAGGATTTGCTCGGCCCCAAAGGATCGCAGCCGGAAAAAGAACCAAAGGACCGTTCAGGACCTGTCCGCGAAAACGCCGCGCATATACGCCCGCTCTTGCGGAGACCGGTTTCCCGGGGTATAATCAATGAATGCTTCAGGACAGGAGCGGAAACGGTCGGGGAGGGAGAAGTGAGCATGACGGACAATCAGCGGAAATGGGCCCGTGCAAGGGATGAGCTGGCGGCCGCGGCAGTCTCCCTGGGCTATCCCGGGGAACTGGCGGATGTGCTGGCAAAACAGCTGCAGAGCCCCCGGGCGATTGAGCGCATGACCGCGTATCTTTACCAGGCGCGGCCCCGAAACCTGGAAACGATCGTGGACGAGATGCTGGCCATTCGGTCGGACATAGATGCCTGGCGGGAGAAAAAGGAGAGCGAGTCGGCCCAGGCGGGCATCACGGCATGGCTCAACAGCGAGAAACGCCGGGGCCTCGAAGACTAGGATCGGCCAGGATCGGCAGCGAAAATACGGCTTTGAAAGGACTTTTTTTAATGAAACTGAGCGAGCTTCAGCAAGGACAATCGGGAAAGATTCAGACGGTGGGCAGCGAAGGATCGCTGCGGCAGCATTTTCTGGACATGGGGGTGATCCCCGGGGCGGAGATTACGCTGGTGAAGCTGGCTCCCCTGGGGGATCCCATGGAGTTCCGCCTGCATGGATATGAGCTGACGCTGCGGGTGGCGGACGCGGAGAACATCCTCATCGAATCCCTCGGGCAGGCTTCCGAGCGCGCCAGAAAGGACAGAAAAAGGCAGCGCGTGGCGCATCCGGGCCTGGGAGAGGAAGGCAAATTCCACCCCAAGGGCAGCGGGGATCCGCTGCCGGAGGGAACGACGCTGACCTTCGCACTGGTGGGAAACCAGAACAGCGGCAAAACCACGCTGTTCAATCAGCTGACCGGGGCCAACCAGCACGTGGGCAACTTCCCCGGCGTGACGGTGGACCGAAAGGACGGTGTGATCCGGGGATACGCAAATACCCGGATCACGGACCTGCCCGGCATCTATTCCATGTCGCCCTATTCCAGCGAGGAGCTGGTGTCCCGGAATTTCGTGCTGGAGGAAAAACCGAAGGCCATCATCAATATCGTGGACGCCACGAATATTGAACGCAACCTGTATCTGACGATGCAGCTGCTGGAAATGAACGTGCCGATGGTGGTGGCGCTGAATATGATGGATGAGCTGCGGGGCAATGGAGGCACCGTGGATATCAACGCCATGGAGGCCATGCTGGGGGTGCCCGTGGTG
This sequence comes from uncultured Eubacteriales bacterium, assembly GCA_902797445.1. Taxonomy (GTDB): domain Bacteria; phylum Bacillota; class Clostridia; order Christensenellales; family Aristaeellaceae; genus Aristaeella. The sequence goes on from CADBTC010000169.1 coordinate 6,955, forward strand.
CCCATCTCTGCCGCCAAGAATGAGGGCGTGGACGAACTGGTGAACCACGCGATCCATATCGCGAAATATCAGGAAAGGCCCCTGCGGCAGGATTTCTGCAGGGCGGAGGATCACGGAGGGGCGGTTCACCGGGCACTGCACGCGGTGAGGCACCTGATTGAGGATCACGCGGAGCGGGCCGGCCTGCCCCTGCAGTTCGCGGCCAGCAAGCTGATCGAGGGGGACAGCCTGATTGCCGATCAGCTGGAGCTGGATCCGCATGAAAGGGAGATGGTGGAGCACATCATCCTGCAGATGGAGAAGGAGCGGGGCCTGGACCGCAGCGCGGCCATGGCGGATATGCGGTTTGAATACATCGGCAAGGTCTCCGAAGCCTGCGTCATCCATCCGCAGGTGAGCAAAGAGCACCTGCGCAGTGAGCGGATCGACCGGGTTCTGACCGGAAAATATACGGCGATCCTGATGTTTATCGCCATTATGGGGCTGGTCTTTTATCTGACCTTTTTTCTGATCGGGCCCTTCCTGCAGGATCTGCTGGCGCAGGGAATCTCAGCCCTGGGCGGGCTGGCGGAACGGGCGATGGAGGCCGGGCATGTGAATGAGGCCATCCGCAGCCTGGTGATCGGAGGCATCTTTGAGGGCGTCGGCAGCGTGCTCAGCTTCCTGCCCCTGATCGTGACCCTGTTCTTCTTCCTGAGCCTGCTGGAGGACAGCGGCTATATCGCCCGGGTCGCGTTCTTTATGGATAAGCTGCTGCGACGCATCGGCCTGTCGGGCCGGAGCATCGTGCCGATGCTGATCGGCTTCGGGTGCACGGTGCCGGCCGTTATGGCTACCCGTACGCTGCCCAGCGACCGGGACCGGCGGATGACCATTCTGCTGACCCCGTTCATGTCCTGCACCGCCAAGCTGCCCATCTACAGCTTCTTTGTGAACGCTTTCTTCCCGCAGCACAGCTGGCTGATCATTACGGGACTGTACTTTCTGGGCATTCTGACCGGCGTGCTGGTGGCTGTGATTTACCGAAAAACCCTGTTCAGGGGGGAAGCGGTGCCCTTTGTGATGGAGCTGCCGAATTACCGGCTGCCCAGGGCGAGAAATGTCATGCAGCTGCTGTGGGAAAAGGCGAAGGATTTCCTGCACCGGGCGTTCTCCGTCATTCTGATCGCCACCATCGTGGTGTGGTTCCTGCAGAGCTTTGACTTCCGCTTTAATCTGGTTACGGATTCCCGGGACAGCATTCTGGCCACCATCGCCGGAGCGGTGGCACCGATCATGAAGCCCGTGGGGCTGGGAGACTGGCGCATCGTGACCTCCCTGGTCAGCGGCTTCATGGCCAAGGAAAGCGTCGTATCCATCATGCAGATGCTGTTCAGCACCGGCGTGACGGCCATAGGCGGCCTGACCGCGGCGTGCTTGCTGGTCTTCAGCCTGCTGTATACGCCCTGCGTCGCGGCCATCGCTTCGATCAAGCGGGAAATGGGCTGGAAATGGGCCTTCTATGTGGTTCTCTGGCAATGCGGGATCGCGTGGGCCGCGGCGCTTCTGGTGCGGCTGATCGGCATGATGCTGGGACTGGGATGAGGTGAGACGAATGAACTTTTGGGACTGGATCATTCTGGGCCTGATTGCGGCCGCAGTGTACCTTGCCGTCAGAGGCATCCGGAAAAAAGGGGGATGCTGCCAGGGGCCATGCGACGCGTGCGGCCAGTGCGCGCAATGCCGCGGCAAATCGTCCTCGCAGTAGTTCGACGCTTCGAATAACATACCGTACGCGGGTCGGATGATCTACCGGAGTTCCCGCCTTTGGGGGATACGACCGGGGAAACAATAACGAAACGGGAGGCGGACGAAATGGGCATTCGCATTGTGACGACCCGGGCGCCGGGGCTGATCCCCAGCCTGATCCAGGAGATCGAAAAGCCCGGGCACCCTGTGATTCTGATTCCCGAATCCTTCACGCTGGCATGCGAAACGGAAATCGTAAACAGCCGCCGGGAGGGCGGCATTTTTGATCTGAAGATTTTTTCGCCCTCCTCCCTGATCCGGGAGGTGCGGGAGATGACCGGATACGGCGAGAAAAAGCCCATCTCCGGGGACGGGCAGAATATGGTTTTCTCCCAGATTCTCCACCATTATCGGGAGGAGCTGACCTATTATAAGGATTCTGTGGCCCAGCCCACGCTGGCGGCGAAGATCGGCCGCCAGATAGACGAATTCACCCGGGCCCGGCTGGATACCGGGCTTCTGCGGAGCTATCAGCCGGCCAGCCGCCGCACCGGAAAAAAGCTGGAGGACCTTGCCCTGATCTGGGACGCCTATCAGGCGGTGCTGGACAGGGGGGTTGAGGATACGGTCGGACAATGGATGTCCGCGGTCCGTCAGATCGGAAAAAGCGGAATCATCCGGGGAAAACGGCTGCTGATCTACGGGTTCGATTATATCACCCACGACATCCTGAACCTGGCAGAGGCGGCGCTGGTTCGGGTGGAGGAAGGCGGGGCGGAAGAAGTTGTCATCGGACTGATCAGCGACGACGCGGGCCCGGACAGGGAGATCTTCAAATCCGCGAACGATTCCGTGAGCGCGCTGGAGGATTCCCTGGAGGCCCGCGGGATCCCGCATGAGACCCAGCGCGTGCTGTATGCGCATTCCGCCGACCCGGGTATCGCCTATGTGGAGAAAACCCTGTACGCCGCCGGGGCGTTTGCCGGAGAAAAGGTCCGGACCCGGAAGCGGGAAACCATCGTCATCCGGAAGGATCCCCGGACGGTCCGAGCCGCGGCCATGCAGGAGCTGGCAGAAACATGGGTGCCGGACATGGACCGGGTCCGCCTGTATTACGCAAAGAATTCCTATCTCGAATGCCAGCATGCCTGCCAGACCCTGATCGAGTGGCACCGGGACGGCATCCCCTGGGAGCAAATGGCCGTTGCCGTATGCGAGCAGGAGACGCTGCCGTCCCTGCTGCCCCTGACGCTGTCCGCGGCCGGCATCCCGTATAACGCCAAGCAGGATCAGCCCATCCTGATGAGCGGATACGCCCAGTACTTCCTGTCCCTGCTGCGGATCCTGCGGCTGCATTTCTGCCAGGAGGATGTGGTGCGACTCCTCAAAACCGGCTTTACGGACCTGTCGGACACGGACGTGATGGATATGGAAAATTACGCCCTGGAGAACGGCATTCACCGGGGGCGGTGGCTGGAGCCCTTCCATCTGCCGGAAAAGGAGAGCCGGAAGGAGAAGGTACAGCATCTGGAAGAGATGCGCCGGGCAGTGATCGATCCGATCGTAAAGCTGAAAAGAAAGCTGTCGCAGAAGGGATGCACCGGAAAGCAGGCGGCCGCGGCGCTGTTTGCTTTCGTCACGGAGGCCGGGGTCTATGAAAAGCTGCTGGCGCAGGAGGAGATCCTGGCCCGGCAGGGAGACGATCTGGGCATCGACCGGAACCGCCAGGTCTGGACCGCGGTCAATGATCTGCTGGATACCGTGGCCGCCTTTATCGGGGAGGAGCCCCTGCCGCTGAAGGACCTTTGCGCCATGCTGGAGGCGTCGCTTTCAGCCCGGACTGTCAAATCCCTGCCGCAGCTGTCCCGGGCGGTCATGGTGGCGCCGCCCCAGATGTTCTTTTCCTCGGGAATCCGATGCATGATCGTCATGGGCCTGCAGGAAAACGAGGTGTCCGCCGGGGCGGCGGTCCTGTCCGAGCAGGAGCGGCTCCAGCTGGAAAAATATATTTTCGAGGCCAACGAGAAATATTATTCACAACAGAAGACGAAAACCGGATCCCCCAGCATGGAGGGCCGGCCCTACAGCAAAATCGGTCAGTCCGTCATGGACCTGGCCGCCCGGCAGAAGCAGGATGTGTATCAGGCGGTGAGCCTGGCCCGGGAGCAGCTGGTCCTGTCGTGCTCCAGCGCCAAGCCCAGCGGGGCGATTATGACACCCTCCACCGCCTTTACCCGCCTTTCGAAGCTGCTCCAGAAGGAGAAGCCGGGGAACTATACCGGCGGGCTGATGGACCCGGATATCCGGCCATTTGCCCCCGCCTTTGCGCTGGAATCCCTGGCGGTGCGTCTGCGGGACGAGCAGGGCGGCGGAGAACGGCTGCTGGACGGGGACGAGACGGAAAACGGCCTGTGGGAAAACGCCCTGGGGTCCCTGTATCAGTCTTCGGAATGGAAGCCGAAGGTGGAGGGTATCCTGCGGGGACTGCACGTTTCGGCGCCCACTGCCCGGATTTCTCCGGAGCAGGCCCGGCGGCTGTATATTACCCATGGCTTTACGATTTCCCGGATCGAAACCTTCGCCTCCTGCCCCTACAGGCATCTGCTGCAGTATGGGCTGGATCTGTTTCCAACGGGGACTTTCATCTTTCAGCGGAACGAGCAGGGGACCTTCAACCACGATGTGATCCAGCTGTTCCTGAACGAGGCCATGAAGCGGCCGGAATGGCCGGATCTTTCGGAGGAGACCCAGACCCGGCTGCTGAATCGGATCCTGAAGGAGCGGGTCCGACAGTGGGAGGGGGGTGTCCTGACCTCGGACACGCTGCACCGCTATCAGGGGGCCGGCATCATCCATGGCGTGCGGACGGCGATTTCCAGCATGATGCGGTCCTTCCGCCAGAAGGGGCATTTTCTGCCCCTGGCGACGGAGGTTCCCTTCGGCACCGCGGACGAATCGGGCCGCGTCCGCATTCCTGCTCTTCGGATCCGGACGGCGGACGGGGACACGGTGGCCTTTTCCGGGCGGATCGATCGGATCGACACGATGGAAGGCGCGGACGGGCAGAAGTATTTTCTCATCGTGGATAACAAAATGTCTGCCAAAGAGGTGCAGCAGAATTCCCTGGCGGCCGGGCTGCAGCTCCAGCTGCCACTGTATATCCGGGCGGCGCAGGCGGGGCTGCGGGACTACCAGGCGGCAGGAGGGCTGTATCAGCCCATCCGCGATGTGCTGGTGGAAAGCGAGGAGCCGGCGGAAGTTCGGGATGGAATTGACAAGCAGCTGCGCCCCGCCGGGATGGTCCTGGACAATGAGGGCGTTCTGGCGGCCATGGGGCCTGTGAAAATCTCCAAAAGATCTGATAAAAACGATACGCTTTCCGCGGTCTCCGCGGAGGAGATGACCGCGGTTTCGGATTGTACGGAGCGAACCGCGGCGGAGCGGGTGAACCGCATCCTGGCGGGGGAGGCATCGCCCCGGCCGCTGAAGGACGGGCAGGAGTCCCCGTGTGCCTTGTGCGATCATCCGGACGCGTGCCCCTTTGACGACTCGCTTCCCGGATGCCGGATCCCGGAGGTGAACCACAGGCGTCGGATTGATCTGGCACGGAACTGATTATCTGAAGGAGGATGCCATGGCCACGACCTTTAATGCGGCCCAGCAGGAGGCCATCGACGCCCGGAATCAGAACATTCTGGTTTCCGCGGCCGCGGGATCCGGCAAAACCACCGTTATGGTGGAGAAAATCAAGGAGACGCTGCTGCGGGAGAAGGAGGCGTCCATCTCCCAGTTTCTGGTCATCACGTTTACGAAGGATGCCGCCCGGAACATGAAGGAGAAGCTGCGCAGCCTGCTGGAAACCGTGTCACAGGAGGGGGACGAAGCCGCGGCAAGATCCGCCTCCCGGGCACTGAGTGAAATCGAAACGGCGACGATCAGTACGATTCATTCCTTCTGTACCCAGCTGCTGAAGGAATACAACGATAATACCGGTGCCAGCATGAATCCCCGGGTGCTCAGAAACGCGGAAAAAAAGCGCATGCAGGACCAGAGCTTCACGGACGCCGCGGAAGCGCTGATAGGGAAAGACAGCGCCAGCCCGCTCCGGGATCGGCAGGATATCGCCGCGCTGCTGTCCGCCTTCTCCCTGGAGGAGGCTCAGAAGATGGTCATGGATCTCTATGAGGTGCTGATGGGCATTCCCGATCCCATGGAAACCCTGGACCGCTTCGTGGATAATCCGCCCTATGACCGGTGGAACGGGGAGATCGTAAGCGCCGTGAGGCTGGATGTGCTGGCGCTGGAGGAATGCCTGCGCCGGGAAGCGGAGCTGCTGGAATCCCCGCTGGCCCTGCCCGCCTATGGAGAGGTGCTCGAGGCGGATCGGCTTGCGGTGGAGGACTTTCTTTCAACTTTCCCGGCGACGGAAGGGGCGGCTGATATGCGGCGCGCGCTGGAAGCGGCGCGGGAAGCCTTCGCCGGAGCGCCCCGGGCCAGCAGGCTGGATGAGGCCGCCAAGGAATGGAAAAAGCAGATGGACAGTCTGCGGAACGAGATGAAGGGTTCCGGCGGGATCCTGGCGGAGGCAATCAAGAAACTGGACGCGACCACGGACCCGAAAAACGAGCGGCTCAACGCCGTCATCCGGCAGGAGCTGCGGGGACTGGCCCTGCTGACAAAGGAGACGGCGGAACAGTATACCCGTCAGAAGCTGGAGGCCGGGGTGATCGATTATGCGGACATGGAGCAGACGGCCTACCGCATCATGACCGATCCGGATAAACGCGATGAGCTGCTGGCCAAATACAAATATATCTATGTGGATGAATGCCAGGATGTTTCCGCCATTCAGAACGCGATCATCGGCAGCCTGACCGGCCCGGGACATCAGTTCTTCATGGTGGGGGACATCAAGCAGTCCATCTACGCCTTCCGCCACGCGGAGCCGAAGCTGTTTGACGACAGGCGGCGCGCCTATTCAGATCAGGCGGACGCGGTGGAGCGGCGTATCTTCTTCATGGATAATTACCGGTCCTGCCGGAGCGTCGTGGACGCGGTGAACGAGGTCTTCACCGAAGCCATGGAGGAACGGATCACCGACATGGACTATATTCCGGAGGACAACCTCCGGTGCAACCGGCCCGGCGCATTCGGTCCTGTGGACGTGATTCTGGTCCGCAAAGGAGCGGACGAAGGGGAAGAGTCCCCCGCGGCAGATAAGCTGGAGACCCAGTGCGAGGCGGCAGGGCGGTATATCCAGGCGCTGACGGCGCTTTCCGACGAGAACGGAGACCGGCAGCCCTATCAGTACCGGGACATCGTCATCCTGCTGCGCTCCGCCCGGGGCACCGCGAATACGGTCGTGGATTATCTGAAGAAGATGCACATTCCCGCCCTGTATGAAGGCGCGACGAACTTCTTCGGGCTGGCGGAGGTGAAGGCCTTTCTGAGCCTTTTGACGGTGATCGACAACCTGCATCACGACGATGCCCTGGCAGGGACGCTGATCCAGCCGCCCTTCAGCTTTTCGGAATGCGAGCTGGCGGATATCCGGCTGGAAAAGCTGGAGCATGTGCCCTTCTATGAGGCCTTTGAGCTGTGCGCGCAGCGGAATGAAAAGCCCATCGACCGGAGATGCCGGGCCGTATCGGATCAGCTGGCGGCCTGGCGGAGGGTCAGCGAGGGGATGCCCGTGCCGGACTTCGTATGGTGGCTCATGCGGGAAACCGGCATCTATGCCGCCCGGGGCGCCTATCCCGACGGGAAAGCCCGCCAGGCGAATCTGGACGCGCTGTATCAGCGGGCGCTGGACGGCCAGGCCGCGGGGGATATGCGGCTGTCTGATTTCATCGGAAGCCTGCGCCAGGCCCGGGAGACGAAGGTGAGCGACAGCGATGATCATCCCGCCATGGGGGCCGGGGATAACTTTGTGCGGATCATGACCATGCATAAGAGCAAGGGGCTGGAGTTCCCGGCGGTGATCCTCATGGATCTGCAGAAGGATCTGCGCAAAAAGCGCGCTGACGAGAAGCTGCGCGTCAACCTATCCGCTTCCGAAGGCGCACTGGGGCTGTATCTGCCCGCCGTCAGGCGGGGCCGGCACAGCAAAATGGATTCCCAGGGCAGGGACGCCTTTGACATCCGGACCCTGCGCGGAAATATCTCCGAAGAGACGCGGCTGCTGTACGTGGCCATGACCCGGGCGCAGCAGAAGCTTTGTCTCATCGGGTCCGTCCGGGACGGGGACGAAACCCTGTGGACGAATCAGACCCGGATTGCCCGCATCTGGAAGACCCGGAGCATGCTGGATATGATCATGCCTTCGGTGCTTCGCAATTTATCCCTGCCGGAAACCGGCGGGA
>CADBTC010000170.1 GCA_902797445.1 uncultured Eubacteriales bacterium
CGTGACCGTGTCCGAGGAAAAGGACCGCTTCATCCTTTCCTCCGGCCGCTACGGCCACGGGGTCGGCATGAGCCAGCGCGGCGCCCAACAGATGGCGGAAAAGTACGGCAAATCCTTCCAGGAAATCCTGGCCTTCTATTATCCCGGCATGGTTTTGCGCCAGGCCGAAACCGCTGCGGCCCCGCTCCCAACCCCGGATCCCATCCTGGCCGAAACCCCGGGACCCGCCGCCACGCCCACGCCGCGCCCCACGCTGATTCCCGTTTCCGTCGAAAATCTGCCGGAAGGCGCCTGGCTGGCCAGCGTAGAAGGCATCGAGGACAACAGCTCCCTGAACCTGCGGGCGGAGCCCGCCCCTTCGGGAGAAATCCTCCGGCGCCTCTATAAGCATCAGCGGCTGGTCGTGCTGGAAATCTGCGAGGACCCCTCCTGGGCCCATGTCCGCGTCGGGGATCTCGAAGGCTTCGTGATGGTCTCCTTCCTGGAAAAGGTTTCTGAGTAGATCACGGCTCCAGATCACTGGGCCGCGCCCGCACGAAACGCTGTTTCTTATAGGCCGTTCAAAAGTTCCTTGCCGTGAGCTGCGGTTCAGCATTCCGTCAAAACCTGATTTGACAAAGCCTGTCAGTATGATATATAATTAACAAAACCCCAAAGAAAAGGAAGGATAAGGGAATGAAAAGAAAACTGAACGGATGTCTGGTGCTTTCCATAGCGATCATGACGCTGCTTCTGCTCTGTTGCGCCGCTGCTTCCGCCGGGGGCACACTGCATATTCCGGAGGGTACTACCCGGATCGAAAGTCAAGCTTTTATCGGGGTGAAACCCACATATGTGGAATTCCCCGCCGGCATCACATATATCGCAAGTGATGCATTCGGCAGCTATAAATCCTTCACCGGTATCGGCCCGACGGGGACTTACGCGGAAACCTGGTGCAAAAACAAAAACATCCCGTATGCGACCCCTAAGTATCACGCGCTGCTGATCGGAAACTATGACTACGTATATCAGAACGATCTGAGGGGCGTGTATTACGATCTTCAGGCCATGCAAAACACACTGAAGACTCTCCCGCAGAACTGGGATATCACCGTTTTTAGAAATCAGACCGCCAGCGGGATCCTGAACGCGATTAAGTCCACCTTCAGCGGAACAAACAGCTACGACGTCTTCCTCTTCTACTATTCCGGCCACGGGGATAACAGCACGGGGTACAGCGCCGGTTCCCTGGTCGGCTATAACTGTTCCGGGTACGACGATCTGGTCTATCCCAGCCAGCTGGCTTCTTACCTGAATACCTACTGCCCCGGCAGGGTTCTCGTCCTGCTGGACAGCTGCGGCAGCGGATCCTATGTCTATCCCAACGGCGAAGAACCGGAGGATGCTTCCCCCAAAAACTTCACTCAGGCGGTCACCAGCGCTTTCTCAGCATATAACTCAGATGACACCAATCTCCCCAATACAGGCGAGCTGCTCAATGGCAGCAAGTTTACCGTCCTGGCCGCCTGCGCGCACGGCCAGACGTCCTCCGGAGCATACCTGGATATAGAGGATGGCGAAGTCTGGTTCTACTACGGCAGCGTCTTTACGTACGGTCTGGTCCGGTCTCTGGGCTGTGCATATCCGTCCGGAAACTATAGCGGCTATATGCCGGCGGATGCCAACGGCGACAGCAAGCTTACGCTGGCCGAAGCCTATTACGGAATTCATTACTATAAGGTGTATATGGACAACTTGTATGCCCCCTACGCCGATTATCCCGGAGAACCCTGGAGTGAACAGATCGTTCAGATGGCCGGCGCGAGCAATTCCGTGATCTTCTCCCGCTGATTCGTCAGCCGTCGCCATCTCATGTCAGATCGGGAGCATTGATCCGTCGACAGAGATCAGAATAACATGTATGTTCATCGGCAGCGAGCCCTGCTCCCGGAACGGGAGCGGGATTCTCGGCCGAAAAAGCTGAAAGCTAAAAAAGAAAACGCCGCCTGGAAAATCACTCCCTGGCGGCGTTTTTTGTCTGTCCTGTCTGTATCCCGCCGGTCCAAACCGGCGGATCATTTTTTGCGGATGTCTTTTCGCGGCGGGCGTCAGAGGAATCAGCAAATGCAGATATGATTATCCCAGTTGCTGCCCAGCTCCTGATCCAGATCTGTCGTGTCAAACAGTCCCGCAGCAGCCAGCGCGACCCTGCCCGTCTCTTTCAGAGCGGCCAGTTTTTCACGCCAGCTGGTCTTTTCCCTGCCTGTCGCCATAAAAGGCTTCCGAAGTTCTTCCCGCAAGATCTTCCTGTCATATCCCATCCGATTCAGGCTGCCTTCCATTTTCACTGACCCCTTTCTTGTCCTCGCCGGGCCCCGTTCGCCCGCCGCTCGTTTCATCTGACAGCCTGATTATATCAGCGGGCTTTTCCGTTCCGTGAAATGGATTTTACCTTATATGCACAGCCGGATTTGTATGAACTCATCCCTTTCCGTTGGCACGGCAGCGCCTATCTTATGGACATCAGGTTCCTTTCTCTTCCGAAGGCACATCAAATTGAATGAACTGCCGCCTATAGTCTTGTGCTGCCTCATCCTGCGCCGGATCCCAGCGGTACATCTCATTCTCGATCTGATCCGACCCTTCAATTCGATAGGGCAGTCGATTTTGATCACAATAAGCCATAGCAGGCGAATTCTCCATAACCACCGCCGTCACAAGAGGTGAATGATAGAATATCTTCTCCCCGATCCGGGTCACGCCCGTCGGAAAATACACCTCCTCCAGCGCATCACACAAGGCAAAAGCCGCATATTCCACACCGGTCATGTGATCCGGAAGACGAACCGTCTTCAATGAATCGCACTCTCTGAATGCCTGCGGGCCGATATTTTTCACGTTTTCAGAAATAGTGATGCTTTCCAGAGCCGTACAATTCGCAAAAGCGCCCATCGGAATCTCTCCAAGAGTCTCTGGCAAATCAACCGTTTTCAGCGCGGAACAATTCTGGAATGTCTGCGTGCCCAATTCGGTCAGTCGGGCGGAGAGATGTATTTTTCTGAGAGAGGTACAATCCGCGAAAGCAAAGTCGCCAATCCGGGTTACCGTATCCGGCATCTCCAGGGAAAGAATTCTGTCATGTCCACCGAACGCCAAAAAATCAATCACCTGAATTCCATCGGGGAGCGTCACTTTACCTCCTGTGATCCCGGGAACCGAACCAATTACCCGGTGTCCCGGCAGATCGTAAAGAATCCCGCCCTTCATCTGAAACACAGGATTCTCTGCCGATACCCGCACTTCTGTCAAAGCATCACAGCCCGCAAAGATCGCGCCGCCTATTTTCTGGACGCTGTCCGGAATGGTCAGTTCCTTCAGATTCGGACAAAAGGCGAAAGCCATATGGTCGATCTCCGTCAGCGTATCCGGAAGACGGATCTCATGGATAGCTGTTTCCCGAAACGCTGAATCTCCAATAAACTGCAGTCCCGACGGCAGCGTGACCTCCCCAAGGCTTCCGCACTTATGAAACATCCACGCCCCCATGCTTTTTACGGCAGCCGGCCATACGACAGAAGTAAGGGCGGTTTCATAAAAAGCATAGTCGCCGATCTGCATCAGGCTCTCCGGCAGATTCAGCCCTGAAAGATGGATGCACTGATAAAACGCCGCTTCGCCGATTTCCGACAACGTCTCCGGCAGGATCACCTTTTCCAGCCGATCATTTCCCTCGAAAGCGCCGTATGCCACTTTGCGAATCCCCTTCGGCACGGTAAAAGTCACATCACTTTTACCCCGGGGATATTTAAGCAAACCCCGTTCCCGCCTGCTAAACAGCACATCCTCCGTCACATAGTATTCCGGATTTCCTTCGGCCACCTGAATCCGGGTCAGCCTGGCGCATCCGCCGAACTGGCTGGCCTCCATGCGCACCATGCTGGTCGGAATGGACACAGATTGAAGATTCGCGCAGCGAAGGAACGCGTCCTTCTCCATAATCTCGTATCCTTCCGGAATCACAGCCGACGTGATGGTGTCGCAATCCGTAAAAGCACCCTCATGAATCACGGAAACCGTCCAGCCGTCCAGTTTTGCCGGAAGATTCAGTTCCGTTTCCGTCCCGGCATACACAAGAATGCCGGCGCTTCCGTTCTCCCGCGGACTGTATACATAATCTCCGCAAAACCATTCCTCAGATTCCGTGGCTTCCCGAATCGTATATACCTTCACATATGCCACGTCCGTCTTCGACGTCAGCAGCTCCAGACTGGGTGACATGCCCCCGGGATACGGCGTCCAGCATCGGAAAATCTGCCCGCCTGCCGGGATGGGGATGCTTCCCGTGTTCAGGTTTTCCACATACAGCAGCTCATCCGATCGGTCAAAAAAGGCCACGCTGACCGGCTTTCCTTTGATGGCTTCAGAGGAAGCGTTTCGCAGGGGCAGAATGACATCATAAAACTGCCCGTTTTTCCGGCGGATGATTCCTTCCGATTCAGTGTATTCATAGTCGAACGCTGCCGTTTCCCCATCGGCGTAGTACACCTCCACCTTGGGATCGGTGATCCCCGGCTCGCCATACCATCGGGTAAAAAAACAAAAGGAATGCCCCGGCCATACCTTCACATGGGGCATGTCATCCATGTATCCGGGCTGTTCTTCCCCCTTTACCAGGATTCTGGCCATAACCCGCGCCGGATCGGCCGGAGCCGCCGTATGGTTCGTCAGCTGAATTTCCAGTCCCACCATGGATTCGGCATCCAGCTGCACCGTAACAGATCGGAAGCGCAGCTCCACGCCTTCCTCCGCCATGCTCTCTCCCATAGAAAGGCAGACCGCCAAAGCTGCGCAGAAAAGGAAGCACAGCCATTTTGCCTTATGGTTTCGGATAGCCCCACGCATACAGCCGTTCAACTCCTTCTTCTTCAATCGGCAGCAGCATCGTCTCTCCAGAAGGCAGCGCATAATCCGCTTCCTCTTCCCGGTCGTTCAGATACGCGCTTTCCCGCTCGCCCTGCTCATCCTTCGTAAAATACAGCCAATCCAGGCTGTATAGATCTTTCCCGGAGGAATTGGTCATCCGAGCAGACCCATCCCCCCGTATCTCCGTTTCCAGGGAGCCGGTCTGATTGGTCTTGCCCTTGACAAACCAGATGCGCTCCTTCTGATAATCGTTCACGATGATCCATCCGCTGGCTCCAGGCTGCAGGACGCCGGGCAGGCAGTAGTATGAAATGTCCTCTTCTCCCGGATTCTGGATTTCCCCTATCATCAGCATGGCATTGGATCGATTACGAACCTCAACAGCTGTCCAGTCTCCGCCGTTGTTATTGCAGCTTTCCAGCGGGTACTCTCCCAGAATATCCAGAGACTCGCCCTGCAGATCCGCCAGCGACCGGATCCACTGGCTTTCCTCCCCCATGGTCCGCTCCACCGGAACCAGCGTTTCCTCGTATGGCAGATAGACGCAAGGCCATCCCCGGTCGATCGAAATCCGGGGCCATGTTACGGCCTCTCCCTCTTTTACGATCGCGTTTTCCGTCAGCTCCGCAGTCTTGCTGCCGAATGCCTTCACATAGCTGCCGACGATCATCCTCCCATAATGCATCTGATCCGTATACAAATAATCCAGCCATTCCGTCCGGTTGAGTGCATCCCACTGATCCCGCATCTGAAGATAATAAAGCTTTCCTCCCCGCGTTCCTCCGCCCGGCCAACTCATCGTCAAATTCCGCTCGTAGTAAACATAGCTGACCTCTGTACAGGTCAGTCCGTCCTTTTCGTTGCCCACAAACACCGCCTGGCACTCGACCCCCGTGTGACCTTCCTCCTCTGTCACCTCGGAATCCAGGGACAGATGAATTTCCCAGTCAGAGGAGGGCGACAGATCATACATACCCCCGCTCTGATGGACGCCTGTGGACGCGGACACATCCACCTTCCAGTCTCTTTCATCCAGAGGGATGTCCAGGGCCTTCATGGTACCGTCATCCTTGATGCCGATTTTCGGTGCATATTGCAGGGAAATATCCGATCCCGGCAGTTCCTCCCATTGTTCCGGGATATAGACATGCCCCGCGGCCGCATAGGCGTGCACCCGGGTCATTCCAGCTTTCATCGCCTGCAGCCGTTTAAGCATGCTCCGCTGCCGTTGTTCCCTGGGATAAGCACCGTCTTCCGCCAGCACCACCGGCGACAGGTATCCCTCCGGCACCTCTCCCGAGATGACATATCCTTCGGCATTGTAGACGCAGCCTGTGTTCCGGTCATCGTACCGGCTCAGCCTTCCTTCCGAATAAGAAGCGTAAATGCTGTATCCGCTGCTTTGCAGCCGATACTGATTCTGTCCGTCCTCCCTGGTCTCCGCTTCCGCTTTTCCGTCGGACAGGGGCAGCCGGGTCAGAGCGGAAACGCATTTCAGCAGAGCAGCTCCGGATATACCGGAGACATTAGCAGATGCATCCGCCTCTTTTATGGCTGAAACAGCCTCCGCCGTCCCTTCTGCGGTTTCGGGATTCTCTTCGCCTGCAGCGGCATCGGCATTTTCCGCACTGATCTCGTAGGTAAATACGACCTCCGTATCCCCTTCTCTGCAGGAGACTTGGATCTGCAGTTCCTCCGCCAGGATGTCCTCCTCCAACGTCGCCCGGAAAGATTTCGTTCCCGGGTTCCATGCACATGCCCATTCCATGCCGCCAGTACTTGCCTTCACCATTCGTTCATGGCTCTGGACATCCTCGAAGAAGAGCTCCAGCTCCTGTCCCGTCATGGTCGCCTTTCCCACCGGCGCCTGTTCCAGGGTGATCGTAAAGGGTATGACACTCCAGCTTTCCGGAATCACTGCCTGGCTGGACGTATTCTGCTTCAGCCACCGGGCTGTCATACTCTCCTGTTTCCCAAACGCTTTAAAGACCGCCGTGATCCGATTCGACAGCGCCGGATCCGGGGTAGGCGCGGAGGTAGGCGCCGCGGTCTCAGGTTCCGGTGTCCCGGTTTCCTGCGCTACCATCGTTTTCGCGGCATCCGTTTCTCCGCTTTCGGCCCGGTTTTCCGCGCCGCTGCTTTGTTTCTCCGGCGAGAACAGCCGATCCCGATTCACATAGCCTGCCCCAGCCCCCAATGCCAGCACGACGGCCGCTGCCACACTCAGGATTCTGGTCCGAATACCCGTATTTTTCTGCTTTTCCTGTTTTTCCTGCCGCGCCGCTTCCGGATCCCGCGCTTTCTCTCCCGCATCCTTCTCCGGCTCCGCGGTTTGCTGATTCAGCGTTCGGTTGAGCGCTTCCTTCATCTCTGCGGCATTCTTGTATCTGTCCTCCGGCCGGAACGCGCAGGCCCGGAGAATCACCTCCGCCAGCGCATCCGAACAGTATGCCGGATTGGGAAGCGCTTCTCCGGACATGCGCCGCTCCCAGGCCTCCCGCTTCATCGCCGGCGTATACAGCTGCGTCTGGGGAAAAAACGGCAGACGGCGTCCGTTGGCCAGCCAGTACAGCGTCATCCCCAGAGAATAAATATCCGCCTTTTCATCGTAGCTCCTGGAAGCAGCCACCTCCGGCGCCATATAGTTCGGCGTGCCCCGCGAGCTGAGCCCCCGGGTCATGTTTTCCATGTTCCGGGCAATGCCGAAATCCCCCAGTTTGAAGAACACGCGGGTCGTCATCCGATTGTTGACAAAAATATTCTCCGGCTTGATGTCCCGGTGAATGATCTTCTTCTCCCCGCAGAATTCCAGCGCCGTGCAGATATCGATCCCCAGCCGGGCGATTTCCACGTCTGTCAGGGTCTTGTCGCTCAGATAGTGATTCAGGGATGTCAGCAGCTCCATCCGGATAAAGATATAGCTGCCGATACCGTCCTCTTTCGGCACCACCTTGAAATCCTCTATGCTGACGATGTTCTGCAGGCCCTTGAAATGCTCCATCAGCCGGATTTCGTGGGTGCATTCCCGAACCGCTTCCTCATAATAGCTGCGGGACAGTTCCGCATTCACCCCGTCAGATCCGACTTCGTCCCAGTCCGCATCGTCCTGGGGGATGGCAATGACCTTTATGGCGCAGCGAATGGCGGGATCATCCTTCCGCTGTGCTTCGTATACCACGGAATAGGATCCGCTTCCCAGCCTGCGGATAATCTGCCAGTCCTCCCACTGAGCCGGCAGCTGAATCATTTCCCTCCCCCCTTTCCTGTTTGATTCCCTGGCTCCTCCCGTACCTTCTAATCCGCCGTTTTCTTATTTCTCTCCGCCCCCGCAGGATTGCTCATAGCTCATTTCCATCACATCCGCGTATGTTTCCAGCGGGGACACCGACAGGATGCACATGAGCACGAAGCATTCGTATGGGTTTGCTACATACACCGGTCCCATGCCGCAGGCCTGCAGGATTGTATTGGTCTGTTCGATAAAAGTGTTGTAGCGTTTGTTGGCATTGGGTTCCCGGTCCACCGTCTCCGCGTGAATGAGGAAGTTGACGGTGATCAGGTCGAATCGCTCCACATCCACCCGCCGGTGCAGAATATCATTGAGATGTTTCCGGCTGAACCGCTTTCCTTCGAACTGGGAAAACAGACTGGACATCTTCGCCGGGGTCAGGTTTCCGTGCCGGTCCAGCGGAATCGAGGAACAGAGAATATGCTCCAGATCGCTTTCCGTGATATCCTCCTTCGTCCATACCTTCGTCCCCGCTTTCGCCTGTCGCAGCTTTTCCTGCCGGTCCTCCTCATACAGCCTGTCGTTCCGGTTCAGCCTTTCCCGCAGCTCCCGCACCTGAATCTCCGTCTCGTTCCGGCTCTCCTGATTATACTGGGCTACAATCAGTTCCCGAGCCTGGTCATACAGGGTCATGAACATCTGATAGGCCGTATCCGCCGCCCGGGATGTGCCCCCGCTGCTCTTCATGGACAGAAGCCTGGCCATCAGCTGAGCATCATCATGGGCAGCCCATACGGATTCCTGTCGGCCCACCGGCTGCGCCTCGTAGATCAGCTTCATATCCAGGGTTTCCGGCTGCATTTTTTCATACATCGCCCACAGCTGCTCAAATTTGTAGTACCCATATCTGTGGTCATAGCAGTACGCGCAGATCATTTCAAAGGGATCCTGCTGATTCATCACCGGTTCATGCAGCCCCTTGACAAGTAACATATTCACATCATCCGGGCTCATGCCCAATCCAAAGCCCAGCAGCAGCACCACCTGCCGCTTGACATTCTGCTGAGTCAGCCAGTTCTTGCACAGAGCACTGAGCTTGGCAGTGGTGGGCGTAAACGAAGCCGGAGTCTGATGATCCCGGAAAGCGTCCATAATGATCGTCTGATAATCCTTCAGCGAGAACGGATCCGGCCCAGCCTCCGTAATCCCCGTCTTTTCCCGGATATACCGTTTCAGATATTTCCCGAAGGGAACGGGCTTGAGCTGCTTTTCCAGGGACTCGTAAATCAGCTCTGCGTCCTTTTCTTTGAAATAATCATTGTCCACCGTATCATAAATTGCGTTCCAGCCCCGATCTGTGTAATTGCCCGTGGCATTCATCAGGTCCGCCATATTTTAATCCCCTTCCTCTTTTTGCTGAAAGAGGACTGCGATAGCTATCCGCCCCTCTTCGGTTTCCATTTTACAGGCATGCGTCCGCCTGCCGTTCATTCAGCTTTACCGATCTTTTCCCTGTCAATCCGCCCGTCCTCATACCGAAGGCTCTGATTGGGATTATAGCAGGGGTCTCCCGCCGCCAGCACTGCAGCCCATTTCTGCTTGAACCGTGCGCTGTCCGCAGGATAGCTCTCAAACTCGCGTCCCGCGTCCAGAGCGAAGTTTTTAACCGTCCCGCCGGCCAGCAGCGCGTCCGGTGTCCAGAGGTTCCGGAAGCCCGCCTGTTTCAGCTTCAGGCAGAAATCAATGTCAAACAGCGCGTCCCCGTAGGCCGGGTCGAAACCGCCGGCCGCCCGGTATTTCTCCCTCCGGATCATCCATCCGTCGGTCACGGCGCTGACATTTCTGACCACCGCCAGCTGGCCGAAAAAGCCCACCCCATCGTCCTCCATGTCAAAGTAGAGGCGTCCCGCCAGGCCTTCCAGCCCCAGGCCGGTCACAATCCCCGCGTGGCGCAGCGCCAGGCCGTCGGAGAATCGGATCTTCGCCCCCACTGCGCCGATTGCATCCTGCTGCGCCCACATGAGCATCTCCTGCACCCAGTCCGGGTTCAGCGCTTCCGGAATCCCGTCCAGAAAGATCAGATAGTCCTCTTCTGCCTCTTCCGCCGCAGCCCGGAAGCCTTCACAGCGGCTGTTTACATCATTCAGAACCTGCCAGGCACAGTTTGTCCAGCTGCTTCCCGCCCGCAGTGTCTCCAGACGTTTTTCCCGGTCTTCAGCCGGGTCATTCTTCCCGGGGCGGATGACTACGCGCACGGAGGGCGCTCCATCGATGGGAATCCGCAGCCGGTACATGGTGGGGAAGGCCTTCGTGCTTTCCACCCGGATGTCCTCCCGGCCCTTATTCCGCAGGAAGGTTTCCACCGCCCTGCGCCCCGCGTCAATGGCGTACTCTTTCATGTGAATATCCGCCGCCACCGATCCCGGAACCGAGCGCCAGAAATACAGCACTTTCGGGATGTGTTGAATCCGCTGCGCCGCTGCCGTAAGCCGCAGCACCAGATCGTGGTCCTGGCTGCCGTCATAATCCGGCCGGAAGCCGCCCGTTTTTTCGAGCAGCTCCCGCCGAAAAACCGTCAGATGACAGATGAAATTATTTGTCAGCAGGTCCTCCGGGGTAAAGTCGGGTTTAAAGCGGATCCCCAATACCTTATGGATCTTCGGGGTTTCAAAGATCATCTCATCCGAATACAGAAAATCCGCCCCGGTTTCATGGATGGCCTTTGCCATTTCGAACAAGGCATCCGCCCGCAGCAGATCGTCATGATCGAAGAGGGCGATATACTCTCCCCCCGCCATCTCCAGCGCCGCGTTGCTGTTGCCGGAGATCCCCAGGTTCTTCTCCAGCTTATGATACAGGATCCGTGGATCCGTCCTCGCCCTTTCCCGGCAGTAATCTCCCACCTCTCCGTGGGCCGCGTCGCTCCCGTCCGCCAGGCACAGCTCCCAGTTTTCGTAGCTCTGATTTACCACAGAATCCACCGTCTCCCGCAGCAGCGTCAGGGGAGTATTGTATAAAGGGACGATGACGCTAAAACGCATGTTCCCTGGCAGCTTCGTTTCCCGCTGGCCTTTCAGCGTCTCCTCATCGGGCATCATATCCCGGACGTACGCCTGCTCCAGCCGCTTTCGGTCGATATGCAGCACGGTTTTCCGCAGGGTTTTGCGGATGCCTCTTTTCTTCAGATAGGCGATGCCCTTTGAAATGGTTTTCTGTATCCCTGCCATGTCTTCTACTCTTCCTTTGTCTCTGGTTCACTGTATCCCATTCAAAATGCTGCGCTCAAATGCCTTTCCGGAACCACGCTCATCTTATTCGTCAACCACCATCCCCGCGGCACCGCGATAGGTTTCAACGATCTCCGCCCGCAGCGTCTCCCAGTCCCGGCCCTGTGCGGTTCGCAGTCCGCCTTCTCTCAGCCGCTCCCGCAGTGCCGGATCCTCCACGATTTGATGAATCGCCCGGACCGCCGCATCCTCATCCCCCAGTGGATAGGTCAGACAGTTCTCCCCGTCCCGGACGTA
>CADBTC010000171.1 GCA_902797445.1 uncultured Eubacteriales bacterium
ACGAAAACAGGGGAGGAGCGTATGCGCCTCCCCTGAAAAGGATCAGGGAATCAGAGATTCCAGATTTCCTTCGCGTACTGGCGAATGGTGCGGTCGGAGGAGAATTTCCCGCTGTGGGCTACGTTCATCAGGCACTTGCGGGCGAAGGCATCGGACCCGGAGCCGGCGTCCCGGATTGCCTGAAGCTTTGTATCCAGATAGGACGCGAAATCCTTCAGCACGAAATAATGGTCCGGCTTGTGCCAGGAAGCACCCACGAGGATGGCATCCCGCAGCTCCGCCAGGGACCCGTCCGGATCCGGGAAGGTCCCGTCCGAGAGGGTATCCAGGGCGCGGCGCAGCTCCGGATCGCTGTCATAGATCGCCTTCGGGTCGTAGGTTTCCCGGATGGCATTCAGCTCCTCTACGGTAGCGCCGAAAATGTAGTTGTTTTCCCGGCCGGCCTCTTCCACGATTTCCACGTTGGCGCCGTCAAAGGTGCCCAGGGTGACGGCTCCGTTCAGCATCAGCTTCATGTTCCCGGTGCCGGAGGCTTCCGTGCCGGCGGGAGAGATCTGCTCGGAAATGTCCGCCGCGGGAATGATCTTTTCCGCCCAGGAGCAGTCGTAATTCTGGACGAAGACCACTTTCAGCCGGTCGGCGGTCTCCGGATCGGCATTTACCATTTCCGCGATGCGGTTGATCCAATAAATGATCGCCTTGGCCCGGACATAGCCCGGGGCCGCTTTGGCGCCGAAGAGAAACACGGTGGGGGGCAGATCCTTCAGCTCGCCCGCCTTCAGCCGGTTGTAGATCACCAGAATGGAAAGGGCGTTCATGAACTGGCGCTTGTATTCATGCAGGCGTTTGATCTGCACGTCGAAGACCCAGTCCGGATTCAGCGCAACGCCTTCCCGGCGCAGCACTTCCGCTGCCAGCTGGGCTTTTTTCTCCCGCTTCACGGTACGGAAATCGGCACAAAGGGATTTGTCGATACATGCCTCCAGGGCCTTCAGCCTTTCCAGATCCGTCTCAAAGCCGCCGCCGATCCGGCTCTCGATCATCCGGCACAGCTCCGGGTTGCACAGCCCCAGCCAGCGGCGCTGAGTGATGCCGTTGGTCTTGTTCTGGAACCGGTCCGGATACAGCTCCGCCCAGCGGGCAAACAGGTCCTCCCGCAGAATCCGGGAATGGAGCTCCGCCACACCGTTGACCGCGTGGGTGGCATAGACGGCCAGCTGGGCCATATGGACCCGGCGGTCCTCAATGATGCAGCGGTCCGGCAGCACCGGCAGGCTCTGCTCCTTCATCTCCGCCCGGAAGCGGGCGTCGATTTTCCGGATGACGGCCACCGTATCCGGACAGACCGCGCTGAGGAGACTCAGATCCCATTTTTCAAGGGCTTCCTGCATGACGGTATGGTTGGTATAAGCGAAGATTTCCCGCGCGATGCGGAAGGCGGGTTCGAAATCCATGCCCCGCCCGCCCAGCAGGCGGATGAGCTCCGGAATCGCCAGAACGGGATGGGTGTCGTTCAGCTGCACCGCGGTTTCGGCGGCGAAGAAGGAATAGTCCGAGCCGTGCCGGGCTTCATACTTCCTGAGCAGATCCTGCAGGGAGGCGGAAACCAGGACGTACTGCTGACGGACCCGCAGCAGCTTCCCGGCCCGGGCGGTATCGTTGGGATAGAGAAACTTCACGATGTCTTCGGCCTGATTTTTGTCGGCGCAGGCCCGGGCATACTTCTGGGCATTAAAGAGGGGGAAATCCACCTCGTGGAGGCTCTCGGTCTGCCAGAGGCGGAGCGTCCCCACGTTCTGCATCCCATAGCCCACCACCGGCAGGTCATAGGGAACGGCCAGCACGTCATGGCCTTTCATGGGCACGATCACCGCCTCATCCAGACGGCGGATGGACCAGGGATCCCCCAGGCGGGACCAGTCGTCCGGCGATTCAACCTGGCGCCCGTCCACAAAGGACTGGCGGAAAAGCCCGAACCGGAAGCGAAGTCCGTAGCCGGTCAGGGGGACGCCGCAGGTCACCGCGCTGTCCAGAAAGCAGGCGGCCAGCCGCCCGAGGCCCCCGTTGCCGAAGGCATTATCCTCCACATCCTCCAGGGCTTCCGGCCGGACGCCTTTTTCCGAAAGCAGGGCACGGACCTGGGGCAGGAGCCCCATGCAGTACAGGTTATTGTGGATGAGCCGGCCGGTCAGGTATTCCATGGACAGATAGTAGGCCTGGCGCTTTCCGGCCCGTTCCGCCTCCTTTTCCACCCATACGGGGGTCAGGACTTCCAGAGCCGCGGCGGACAGGGCGTTATGCAGCTCGGCAGGGGACGCCTCTGAAAGGGTTTTATGGCACTGGGTCAGCAGATTGGTTTCTGTCATCTGAATCAATTCCTGGGCATTCATGACGTTTCACCTCAATTCATTCTGTTTGCGTTTGCGGCTTTTCGCCTTCCGGCAGCCGGCCCGTTTCCCGGTTCAGCGTCCGCATGGATTCGGCCAGCTCCGGGGAAGCGGCGCCGGGCAGCATGCGCCATCTCCAGTTGCCGCCCACGGTGCCGGGCAGATTCATGCGGGCGTCCGTATCCAGGCCCAGCAGATCCTGCATGGGGAGGACAGCGGTCTCCGCCGGGGAGGCGAGCACCGCGCGCACGAAGGCGGCAGGCGCTTCCTCCGGCGTTTCAAAGCCCAGCAGGGCTTTGGCTTTGGCCAGCTCGTCGGGGGCTGCGGACCGAACCCATCCCAGCACGGTATCATTATCGTGGGTGCCGGTATAATAGACCAGATTCTCTGAAATATTTTCCGGCCGGTGGGGATTCGTTTCGTCCCCGCCGAAGGCATAGGAGAGAACCCGCATTCCGGGGAATCCGGTCCAGTCCATGAGGGCCAGCACCTGGTCGTTTACCTCGCCCAGATCCTCGGCCACGACTTTCAGATCCGGAAGCTCTTTCCGCAGGGTTTCGAAGAAGGGAATGCCGGGGCCGTCCTCCCATTTTCCGTTCCGGGCGTTGGGGGCGCCGTAGGGGATGGCGTAATAGTGCCCGAAACCGATAAAATGATCGATGCGCACCAGGTCAAAAAGCCGGGTGGTGGCCCGCATCCGCTCCACCCACCAGCTGTATTCCCGCTCCTTCAGCACATCCCAGCGGTACAGGGGATTCCCCCACATCTGTCCGTCCTCGGAAAAATAATCCGGAGGCACCCCGGCCACCCGCTCGGGAAAACGCTTTTTATCCAGCTCGAAAATGTCCGGATGCGCCCAGGTATCCGCTGAATCCTCGGAAACGTAGATGGGCATATCCCCCATCAGCAGGATGCCCCGGTCATTGCAGTAGCGCTTCAGGGCCTTCCACTGGCGGAAAAACAGCATCTGGCAGAAGATCTGGAAGCTGACCTCCTCCCTGAGCATGTTCCGATACAGGAAACGGCTCAGGGGGCGGCGGTTCCGGATCCATCGGGCGGACCAGCGTGACCACATCTGCCCTCCCTGCTGCGCCTTCACGGCGGAAAAGAGGGCAAAATCATCCACCCAGGGGTGCGCCCAGCGGAAATCCCTGATTTCCTTTTTCAGCTTCTCGCCGCTTTGGCGAAAGGCTCGGCGAAGGAGCGCCATTTTGACCTTCTGCGCTCCGGCGTAGTCGGCTCTGACCGGATCGGAAGGGGCAGGAATTTCACTGTCCGCGTAATCCAGGATCCCTTCCTCCCGCAGGAGGGGGAGGGAAATGAGCAGGGGATTGCCGGCGAAGGCGGAGGAGGATTGATAAGGACTTTCTCCGAAACCTACGGGCCCCAGGGGAAGCACCTGCCAGAGGGAAAACCCCGCACTGTGCAGAAAATCCGCGAACGCATAAGCCTCCGGCCCCAGATCCCCGATGCCGCCGGGGGAGGGAAGACTGGTAATATGCAGGAGAACTCCGCTGCGGCGCAAGACGATCACTCCTTCCTGAAAAACGAAAAAGCCCTGCCCGGGACGGGCGGGCTCAGAACATGTTTACTGGATAATCATCCGGCCGCAGGTTTCGCATTCCACCAGAGCCCCGTTCCGGATCTTGCTGAGGATTGCGGAGGGAAGGGACGTATTGCAGCCGGAACACTGCCCGAACTGCAGGCGGGAAACCGGCGGCGTGATATGCTTCTTGATGGCGTTGTATTCGGCCAGAAGATCAGGATCCACCGAGGCTTCCAGCGCCTTGGCGCGTTCCCGCTGCGCCTCCAGCTCTTCCTTTTTGGCCTTGCTTTCGTTCTCGTAATCCACCTTCAGCTGGTCAAAGGCCTGCTTGGCTTTCGCAGCCTCCACCCGGACGGCGCGGAGCTGTTTATCGTATCCGGCGGCGTCGGCGTTCATCCGGTTCAGCTCCATTTCGAAGGAGTGGAGCTCCTCCCGGGTATCGGAGACTTCCCTGACCATGGTTTCCACGGAAGATTCGTCTTCGGGATCCACATCTCCCATCCGGCTGCGCAGCTGATCCAGCCGGCCCATGGCCCGGATCAGCGCCTGCTCCAGCA
>CADBTC010000172.1 GCA_902797445.1 uncultured Eubacteriales bacterium
CCGCGTTTGCACCCAGTTCATCCATTTTTCCTGTATTCCGTAAACCTTCATGACACCATCAGCCCTTGAGCAGCAATTGGGGGGGATTCCATTTCTCCGTATTTTAAAAAAACAAAAAGCTTGTTTTTCTGCCGGGCCCGGGATATAATAAAGACAGCAAAAGTAAAGGGAAAGGTTGATCCGCGCCGTCCTCGGCCGGAGTATCCGCCTTTTCTGAAACAAAAGGAGGTATATTCATGAAGAAGATCACTGCTGTCCTGCTGGCCCTGATGCTGCTTCTCGGTGCGGTCTCCGCCCTGGCGGATGTAGCAGCCGATGTGGAAGCCGGCCAGGCCATGACCCATGATGAGCTGGTGGAGAAAGCCCTGGCGGAATCCGGAACTTTCGTCGTCTACGGCAACACCAGCCGGATCGCCACCGCGGCCGAGGATTTCGCCGCCCTCTACAACATTCCCACCGAGTCCAATAACCTGAAGGATCAGGAGATTTACACCAAGCTGCGCAATGAAAACGGCGCGGAGGCCGCCGACATGGTCATGATTCAGGACGGCGCCCAGCTGACCGACGCCATCGACGAAGGCCTGGTCATTAACTTCGTCCCCGCCTCCGTGAAGGATGCGCTGGACCCGGCGGATCAGCAGCCCGCCCTGGTGCATCAGTATATCAACAAGCTGTTCATCTATAACAACAAAGGGGACGATGTTCCCGCGATCCGCAACGTATGGGAGCTGACGGATCCCGCGATGAAGGAGCGGATTATCTTCAAAAATCCTGAAAGCGAAAAGGTTAACATGAACTTCCTGGTCATGTGCACCAGCGACGAATGGGCCGAAAAGCTGGCCGCCGCCTATCAGGCCTGGAAGGGCGAAGCGATTGACCTGGGCGAGTACAAAAATGCCGGATACAAGTGGGTGGCTGAGTTCCTGGACAACGTCACCTTCGGCAAGTCCGATACCACCATCGCTGAGGAGATCAGTCAGGACACCGCCGCGGGTAAGCTGGGGCTCTTTGTGCTCAGCAAGCTGCGCTCCTCTTCCGTGCTGACCGACAACCTGACCGTGGCCCAGTATGAAGCCACTGCCGGCGGTTATGCGGTGGAACCCTTCTCCGGCTTCATGTATCCCATGTACACCATGGTGAACACCAAGGCCACCCGCCCCTATACCGGCATGCTCTTCATCGAGTACCTGATGAGCCAGGAGGGCTTCCAGCCCTGGGGCAAGAGCATCGGCGCCTACTCCCCCAACCCCGCCATCGCTGTGAACGAAGGGGATCTGGGCATCGACGTGTGGAAGAGCACCCTCGTGATGGAGGACGCGGCCTACATTCTGGAGAACTTCGAAGTGGAAGACTTCATCCTGCTGCACTGCCAGAAGTAAGCCTTCCTTTCCGGCGCGGAGAAACATGCCTCTCCGCACCGGTTTTCTGCCCGGTTTTTTCTCCGGGAAAACCCGCCCCCCGCAGTCGGCAGAAGCCGGCAGTCTCCCTGTATCTATTCGATCAATCATTCGGAGAAACATGATGGAAGCGAACCACAGCATTCCCCGGGGCCGTCTGAAGGGCTGGCTCCGGTCCTGGCTCAGCAAGCCCGCCAATCTGATCCTGCTGTTTTTCCTGATCGCCCTGGCGGTCCTGACCCTCTATCCCCTGCTCTCCCTGCTGACGGAAACGGTCACCATTCATACCGGCCGGGAAGCCCGGGCCTCGAAGCTTACAGCAGGCACCCTGTCCCTTTATCATTTTCAGCGGCTCTTTGCCACGGCGGAGAACGATTACAGCTATATTCAGTTCTACCAGCCCTTTCTGAACACGCTGCTGGTGTCCCTGACCTCCTCCGCCATTGCCATTCTCTTCGGCGGCACAGTGGCCTTTCTGGTGACCCGGACAAACCTGAAATACAAGCATTTCGTCTCCGCGGTTTTTACCTTCCCCTATATCATGCCGGCCTGGACCCTGGCGCTTTTCTGGGAAACCTTCTTTAAAAACGTGAACATCGGCCTGAAAACCTCCAACGGCATCATGGCATCGGTTTTCGGCATCTATGCTCCGGAATGGTTTGTATACGGCGCCTTCCCCATCGCCCTGGTGCTGGGGCTGCATTACGCCCCCTTCGCCTATATTCTCATCGGGGGCATTCTCCGGAACATGGACGCCAATCTGGAGGAGGCCGCCACCATCCTGCAGGCCAGCCGGGCCCGGATCATCCGGAAGATCACGCTGCCCATCGTGAAGCCCGCCATGCTTTCCACCTTCCTGCTGGTCTTTGCCAGCTCCATGAGCGCTTACTCCGTGCCAGTGTTCCTGGGTTCCCCGGTCCGGTATTACGTGCTGTCCACGAAGATGAAATCCCTCATGGACAGCTATCCGGGGCAGGCCTATATCATCGTGGGCGTGATGATTCTCTTCGGCGTGGCCATCCTGCTGCTGAATCAGCGGGTCACCAACAGCCGCAGGCAGTTCACCACCGTTACAGGTAAGAGCGGCCAGATCAGCCATATCAATCTGGGCAGAGCCAACCGGCCCATCGCCCTTTTGCTGGTAGCGATCCTGCTGCTGGTGGCCGTGGTGCCCCTGATCACCTTCGCGCTGGAAAGCGTCATCGTCAAGGCGGGGGATTACCGGCTGGAAAACATGACGCTGGATTTCTGGATCGGCACCGGGCTGGACAAGCGGCTGGACCAGGGGGATTCCACAGGCATTCTGCTCAATCCCAAGGTCTGGAATGCGCTGGGCTACAGTCTGAGCCTGGCCCTCATCTGTGCGCTGACAGCCGGTACCTGCGGCATCCTGGTGGGATACGGCGTCGCCCGCCGGCGGGGCAGCCGCCTGGCCTCCTGGGTCAATTCCCTGTCCTTCTTCCCTTATCTGATGCCCTCCCTGGCCTTCGGCGCCATCTATCTGGCCATGTCCTCCCGGATTCCCTGGCTGCGGGGTTTCCTGCTGCTGGGCCTGGTGGGCTCCGTCAAGTACCTGCCTTTTGCCTCCCGGTCCGGGGTGAACGCCATGCTCCAGCTTTCCGGGGAAATTGAAGAATCAGCGCTGATTCTGGGAGTGCCCTGGTGGAAGCGGATGCTGCGGATCATTTTTCCGATCCAGAAGCCCAGCTTTCTTTCCGGCTACCTGCTGCCCATGGTATCCTGCATGCGGGAGCTGAGCCTGTTCGTGCTGCTGGTGCCCACCAGCAATACCATCCTGACCACCATGCTCATGCAGTATTCCGAAAAAGGCTGGGCCCAGTTCGGGAACGCCATCAACCTGCTGATTATCGTGGTGGTGCTGCTGGTCAACTACCTGGTCAACAAGCTGACCGGCGCCTCCATCGATAAGGGGGTCGGCGGTTGAATACGGAAGCCGGCCGCCGCCCCTGTGGGGCGTTTGCCGAAGGCGCCCTGCTTCATCCACCGCCATTATGTTTTTTTTGTGTTGTTTTTCCCCTGTCGCCTTGCGGCGGGGGCTTCTTTTGTATACAATTGCGTTGGATTATCAGCCTGGATCATGAAAGCGTTTCGAGGAGGCTTGTAACCGGATGGACAAAATCAGGATGACCACTCCGCTCGTAGAAATGGACGGGGATGAAATGACCCGCATTTTATGGGCCGATATAAAAAAGCTGCTGATTGAGCCCTTTGTGGATCTGAAAACCGAATATTATGATCTGGGCCTTCCCCACAGGGACGAAACCGATGATCAGGTGACGCTGGACAGTGCCTATGCTGCCGAGAAATACGGTGTCGCCGTCAAGTGCGCCACCATCACCCCCAACATGCAGCGGATGGAGGAATATCATCTGAAAAAGATGTGGAAAAGCCCGAACGGCACCATCCGGAGCATTCTGGACGGAACCGTTTTCCGCGCGCCCATCCTGGTAGACGGGGTGCACCCCACGGTGCGCACCTGGAAAAAGCCCATTACCATCGCCCGCCATGCCTACGGCGACATTTATAAAAACGTGGAAATGGCCGTTCCCGGCCCCGGAAAAGCCGAGCTGGTCTTTACGGGGGAGGACGGACAGGAGATCCGGAAGACCATCCATGAATTCCGGGGCCCCGGCGTGCTGCAGGGGGTTCATAATCTGGACAGCTCCATCACCTCCTTCGCCCACAGCTGTTTCCGCTACGCGCTGAGCGAAAAGCTGGATCTGTGGTTTTCCACCAAGGATACCATCAGCAAAACGTACCATCACCGCTTCAAGGATATCTTTGAAGCCCTTTACGAGAAAGAATATAAGCAAGCCTTTGCGGATGCAGGTATCACCTATTTCTACACCCTGATTGACGATGCGGTGGCCCGGGTCGTCCGTTCGGAAGGCGGGTTCCTCTGGGCCTGCCTGAATTATGACGGCGATGTCATGAGCGATATGATCGCCACCGCTTTCGGCTCCCTCGCCATGATGACCTCCGTGCTGGTCTCCCCCTCGGGAAAATATGAGTATGAGGCCGCCCACGGCACCGTCACCCGGCACTATTACCGTTATCTGAAGGGGGAGGAAACCAGCACCAATCCCGTGGCCACCATCTTTGCCTGGGTCGGAGCGCTGCGCAAGCGGGGCGAACTGGACGGGCTGACGGACCTGATTGCCTTTTCCGACAGTCTGAAAGCTGCGACCCTGGATACCATTCAGGCCGGCATCATGACCAAAGATCTGGCTTTGCTGCATGAAGGCGAGGTTCAGGGCGTGACCAGCCGGGTATTCATGGAAGCCATCCAGGCCCGCCTGGTCTCCCTGATGCAGGCCCGGGCCTGAGCCAACAGAGGCACGGAATCCGGTTCCGTTTTTCAGCGTCGGACGCTTCCGGCCTTCATCCCCTGATATTGATCCAAACAGGCGCGCTGAGCTTCCCGTGGGAGCCTGCTTTCGCGGACTCCCCTGGAGGCTCCTTTTTCTGACAATGAATCTTGACGGAGGTGTCTTATGCTTAAACTGTATGATTCCGGCGTGTATCTGATCGGGGGCAGGGAGATTGTCGCCGATGCGGAGGAGGCCGGCCGGAAAGCGGGCCGCCCTGTTACAAAGGAAGAAGCCCTGAAGGGCACCATCGCCTACGGCATTCTGGAAGCGCACAACAAAAGCGGCGATATGAACCGCCTGAAGATGCGCTTTGACAGCATGACCAGCCATGACATTACCTATGTCGGCATCATTCAGACAGCCCGGGCCAGCGGCATGAAGGAGTTTCCCCTTCCCTATGTGCTGACCAACTGTCATAACAGCCTGTGCGCGGTGGGCGGCACCATCAACGAGGACGACCACATGTTCGCCCTCAGTGCCGCTCACAAATACGGCGGCGTTTACGTACCCACCAATATGGCCGTCATCCACAGCTACAACCGGGAAATGATGGCCGGCTGCGGCCGGATGATCCTGGGCTCCGACAGCCATACCCGCTACGGCGCGCTGGGTACCCTGGCCGTGGGCGAAGGCGGCGGCGAGCTGGCGAAACAGCTGGTAGGCAGGACCTACGATATGGCCCGGCCGGACGTGGTGCTGATCTATCTGGACGGCGAGCCCCGGCCCGGCGTCGGCCCGCAGGACGTGGCCCTGCAGATCGTGGGAGCCGTCTATGCCAATGGCTATACCAAGAACAAGGTCATGGAATTCGTGGGTCCCGGCGTAGCCAGGCTGCCCATTGAGTACCGCAACGGCATCGATGTCATGACCACGGAAACCACCTGCTGGTCCTCCATCTGGGAGACCGATGAGGCCACCGAAGCCTACCTGACCCTCCATGGCCGTCCGGAGGCGTATCGGAAGCTGGAACCCGCGGAGGTCGCCTATTATCAGGGATGCGTCTATATCGACCTGGCCAAAATCGAACCCACCATTGCCCTGCCCATGCATCCCAGCAACGTCGTCACCATCCGGGAGCTGCTGGAAAACCCGAAGGACATTCTCCACGCCTGTCAGGAGAAGGTCAATCAGCAGATCGTCGGTGCCAGCATCGATCTGGTCAGCAAGGTGCATGACAGCGGCGTCTGGGTCGAACAGGGGCTGGTGGCCGGATGCTCCGGCGGCACCTTCGACAATATATGCGCGGTGGCGGATATCCTCCGGGGCCGGAGCACCGGCAACGGCGCCTTCACCATGAGCGTCTACCCCGGCAGCATGCCCGCGTACATTCAGCTGATGAAAAACGGCGTCCTGGCCGATCTGGCCTCCGCGGGCGTCATCGTCCGGGAATGCTTCTGCGGCCCCTGCTTCGGCGCGGGCGACACCCCGGCCAACGGCGAATTCTCCATCCGCCATGCCACCCGCAACTTCCCGAACCGGGAGGGCAGCAAGCCCGGCGAAGGCCAGCTGAGCGCTGTGGCCCTGATGGATGCCCGGTCCATCGCCGCAACGGCCATGAACGGCGGTCGGCTGACCCCTGCCACTGATCTGGATATTTCCTACAAAACGTACCCCTATGCCTTTGAGAAGGCGGTTTACGAGAAGCGGGTCTATTCCGGGATCGGTCATCCGGAACCGGATCATGCACTGAAGTTCGGTCCCAACATCAAGGACTGGCCGGAGCAGCCCGGGCTGACCGAGGATCTGCTGGTAAAGGTCTGCAGCTATATCACAGACCCGGTGACCACCACGGACGAGCTGATTCCCTCCGGGGAGACCTCCTCCTTCCGGTCCAATCCGGAACGTCTGAGCGAGTTCACGCTCAGCCGCAAGGATCCCGCCTACGTCAGCCGGAGCAAGGCCGTCCGCCAGATGGAGCGCGGCCGAGCCGCCGGAAAGGGTCTGCCGGATGAGGTGGAAAAGGTCTACGCAGCGCTGGAAAAGGTCGTGAAGGTGGATCCGGAACATACGGATCTGGGCAGCACCATCTTTGCCATGAAACCCGGCGACGGCTCTGCCCGTGAGCAGGCCGCCAGCTGCCAGCGCGTGCTGGGCGGCGCAGCCAATCTGGCGAAGGAATATGCCACAAAGCGGTATCGCAGCAACTGCATCAACTGGGGCATGACCCCCCTGCTGGTAAAGGACGAAACCGCCTTCGCCCTGGGCGACTGGGTCTTTATCCCCGGCCTGCGGAAGGCGGTTCTGGAAGGAACGCCGGAATTTACGGCCTACGCGGTCAATCCGGAAGGCAGGATCACGCCCTTCACCGTCGCCATCGGCGATCTGACGCCGGACGAACGCCAGATCATCGTGGACGGCTGCCTGATCAACTATTATCGAAACCATCCCGCTGACTGATCCGATTCTCAAATAAGCCTGCTTATTTGAAAAAGGGTCTGCTGCACAGGCTGATCCGGGGATGGAAAAGGACGGCGGAGTCATCCGCCGTCCTTTTGATGCCTGCCGGATCCTTTGCTCCGGGTATGCGCTTCAACCCATTTATACGATCTTTTCAGTCCGAAGTTGGATCAGTCCGCGAAATCCGTATCAAAATTGATGTCCGCCCGATATCCGGGCAGAAGCTCCGCGATATGCCCCTTCAGGTCCTCGCACAGCGCGGCCCGGTCCGCCTGGAAGTCCGTGATAACATCAATGGTCATGGTCTTGTTTTCATCATCCACATAAATGGCATGGGTCCCCAGGACCCCTTCGTGCTCCATGGCCGTTTTATTGATGGCCGCCCGCACCTCGTCATGGGCCGCATCGATGGCATAGATTCCCACCGTCAGGATCACGTGATACTGCTCCATGACCTTTTCGGAGATCGCCCGGGTCAGCCGGTGGATCTGATCCGCTGTCATATCGGAAGGGATCTCGATATGCACGGAGCCGATCGCGTATTCCGGACCGTAATCGTGCAGGATCAGATCGTAAGCCCCGATTACCCCGTTGAACTCCCGGATCGTCGCCCGGATCGCCTTGGAAACTTCGCTGTCCGGCCGATTGCCGATAACGCTGGAGACGGATTCGCTGAGCATTTCCCAGCCGGCTTTTATGATGAAGATCGCCAGCACCGCGCCAATCCATCCGTCCAGATTCAGCCCGAAAATCTTGATAATCGCCATGCCGGCCAGGGTCGACGCGGACAGCACCGCGTCAAAGCTGGCGTCACTGCCGGAGGCCACCAGCGCTTCGCTCTGGTACTTTTTCCCTTGGGCCGTTACATACCGTCCCAGCAGAATCTTGACCACCACCGCAGCCGCCACAATGATGATCGCCGCGGCGGAAAAGTCCGGCGTCTCCGGCGTAATGATCTTTTTCACCGATTCCACCAATGCGGTGACGCCGGAAAAAATCACGATCCCGGCGACGATGATGGCGCTGAAATACTCCACCCGTCCGTGCCCGAAGGGATGCTTTTCGTCCGGCTTTTTCTTCGCCAGGCGCACGCCTATAATCGTCACGATCGAAGAAACCGCGTCCGTCAGGTTGTTTAACGCGTCCAGTACGATGGAAATGGACCCGGAAATCAGGCCCACCGCCGCCTTAAAAGCAGTCAGCATTACATTGGTCAGGATTCCCACCATGCTGGTGCGGGTAATCCCCTTTTCCCGCGTCGTTGTCGTCATGTTGTCTCTCCTTCCGATAGCGCCGCTTCCGCTTTATCCGCGTGAAACACGCTCCTCGGCTTTTGATATAAAATATTGCCCATGAAAACAGAGCCCGCGCAATCATACCACACTTTCGCCCCGGATACAATGCTTCAAAGCGGAGCGGAAGATTACAGACAGCCTGCCGCTCCCTTCTCCCGGTTAAGCCGGAAATCAACGGAGCGCTTCAGGTATTCCAGATAATCCGCGTCCCGGCACATGGCCTTCCCCGGCGTATCGGACAGCTTGGCCACCGCCCGGCCGTTGACCGTCTGCAGCTTGATGACAATGTTCAGGGCCTTTTCGCAGGTATCGTTAGAGCAGAAGGTTCCGATGCCGAAGGAGACCTTTGCCCGGTTCTTAAAATAATCATACAGGGCCTGTGCCTTGTCGAAATTCAGGCTGTCGCTGAAAAGCAGCAGCTTCGTCTTTGGGTCGACGCCGTATTTTTCGTAATGCGCGATGATCTTTTCGCCCCAGGCATAAGGATCCCCGCTGTCATGGCGGACGCCGGTAAAGTTATTCACCATGGCCCGGTTAAAGTCCAGCAGGAACAGCTCCGTGGTCACCGTATCAGTGAGCGCCGTTCCGTTGTCCCCCCGGTACTCATCATACCAGTCCTCCAGCGCATAGTGATTGGTATAGGCCAGCGGAATCGAATCAATGCCCTGATACATTTGTACAAACTCATGCGCATAGGTGCCGATGGGCGTCAGCTGGTACTTCATGGCCAGATAGACATTGGAAGTGCCGATGCAGTTGTCCGTCTCGGCAGCCAGGCGCCTCACAACCACCTCTTCCCATTCCCGGGACAGACGGCGCCTGGCGCCGAACTCAGCGAAACGGAAGGTATACTTTCCGCTTTGGAAGTCCGCGATCTTCTGGTCCAGCCGCTCCTGTGCGGAAGCCAGAAGTCTGCCGTAATCATACCGCATGCGGAAATAGACCTCGTTTATGATTTCCAGCAGGTAAATTTCAAACTGCATGGCCGAAAACAGCGGGCCCCGCACCACGGTTTTGAGCTGCCCGTCCTCCGAAAGGCTTGTCTCCACATAGTCCCGAATCGGATGCCACAGCCGAAGAAATTCCACATAGTCATTCTTGATGAATCGAATGGAGCGCAGATAGTCCAGCTCTTCCTTCCGGAACCGCAGGGTGCACAGATGATCGATCTGGGCGTTGATTTCCTCCAGCATTTCCTTCGTGAAGACCACCCCTTCGTCCCGGCAGCGGAAATAGTATTCCCCGCACAGATCGGTATGTTTGTGGAAAATCACCTGATCCATGTTGAATTTGTAAAGGTCCGTATCCAGCAGGGAAACCACGATCGGCTCCAGTTTCATATGCTCTTCCTCCTTATTTCGACACGCTGCTGTGCGGCTGTCAAACGATCACCAGCGGAACGATTTCCGTCGGCACCATCTCCGCGATCGCCTCACTGGCTTCGCGGATTTGCTTTACCCGCTGCCTGACAGCGGTGGAGGAAACATTCCGTGTTTCCTCCGGTGTTTCCAGCACCCTGATATAAGGCGCCAGTGTTTTCAGATACGGGTCCTCCCGGATCATGCGCTCGCACTCGTCGCTGCCGCGGGTCAGGCAAACAATCCCAAACTCCTCCGCAATTTCGCGCACATGCCGCCAGCCCTTTTCCAGCTCCGGCAGCTTATCCGAGCCCATCAGCAGGGACGCGGTCAGCCCCTCGTCCCGCAGGCGGCACAGGGTGGTATAGGTTCTGGGCTGTTCATCCTGCCGGATTTCCCCATCGTATACCCGCATCCAGGGGCGGCTGGCCGCTGCAGTGTGCAGCATGGTCAGCCGCTGTTCATCCGAATAGGCGAAGTCCTTGCCCTGATCCTCGCGGATATAGGCTGCGCGGGAGGGGACAAAAATCACCTGCTCCGCGCCGGTCCGCTCCATGGCGAAACGGGCCAGGGAGAGATGGGCGGAAGTAGGCGGATTGAACGCCCCGAAAAACGCCAGCGACCGGTTCATCTTACTGCTCCTTTTCCGTTCCGAAGGGATCCAGCACCGGCGGCATCCGGCGTTTGTGCATATTGGCCGTTTCCTTCCGGCGGATTTTCCCGTCCGTTTCCTCGTTGCCGCAGGTGCCTTCCCGGATATAGCGGTGAATATCCCGATAGGACAGGCCCAGGTTTTCCTCATCGCTCAGGCCGCTCAATCCATCCGTCGGCGTCTTTTCCACCAGATCCCGCGGCAGCTCCCCCATGGTCAGCCCCATTTGGACCACCTCGATGCTGGTCAGGGCGCCCAGCACAGAGAAATCGCAGGAAGTGTCGCCGTCCTTGGTACAGTATCCGACCGTCTTTTCACTCAGATTACCCGTGCCGGCAAGCCGGGCGCCGAGGACCTGACCAATGTATCTCAGAACCGTCATCCGAAGCCGCGGTCCCACGTTGGTGTTGCTCTGCTTCTGGAAGATCACAGGAAATGCTCCCGGATCGTCCGCATCCATCTGTTCCAGCATAGCCCGGTGCATGCCGCCGATGTTGACCGTCCGGTGCGGAATATCCAGGGCATCACACACCCGCCGGCTGTCGGCAATATCCTTCTGTTCCCCATCGGGCATCATGACGCCAAAAACGTTTTCCTTTCCCAGAGCCCGGACACACAGAGCCGCCGTAACGGTAGAGTCCTTCCCCCCGGAGATGCCCACCACCGCCTTGCTGAAGCCCTGCTCCCGGGCGATCCGCCGAATTTCCTCCACCAGATTGTCCCGGGCTTTTTCCGGATCAAAACGGTATGCTTTCATGCGTTTGCGCTCCTTTCGTCAGATAATATTGATCTGGCAGCTGGCCATGGTTTCCAGCGCCGCCTGATGTTTGGCCGC
>CADBTC010000173.1 GCA_902797445.1 uncultured Eubacteriales bacterium
GGCGCTCATGCTTTTTCAGCAGGGCAAGGTCTTCATGCGGATAACCGCCGCGGTATTTTGCGCCGTAATCATTATCATAACCGCATCGGGCGACAGAAAGCATGTGATAGATATAATTGGCTTCACGGCCGGCGATCATCCTGATCTTGTTCATTTTCGTCATCTCCGCAAATCCCAATTGTCAGCGCATCACTTGAACACGAACACGATATCATCGGAAGCGGTGCTGCAGATTCCTCCCGCTTTCTCGTAACACCTGCAGGCAGAAGGATTGTGCTTATGAGTGAGCAGAAACATTTTGCGACAGCCCAGGGCTTTCGAATGTTCGTGAATATACCGGACAAGCTCCGTCCCGCAGCCTTGATTCCGCCATCCTTCCATCACGTCGATTGCGTGCAGATAGTATACTTTCTGCCCATCCGGCTCATTCAGAACATAGCCGTAAGCAAATCCGACTGCCTTTCCGCTTTCTGAAGCGATATATGCGTATGCATGCTCTTTGTGCAAAAACGCCTTCAGCACGGCCTCGTCGTATCTCGTATTCTCATCATCCACAAAGTCAAGCATCAGCGCAAGATTCTGTTCTGTTAACAGTTCACACTGCATATCAGCCGACCTCAAAATCCCGGTTTATCGATAGTACGACAAGCTGAAGCTTATTGATTCTTCTTTCTTTTGAATATACACACGATGCTTTTGGACGCGCCATAGCTTTGGTTCGTGGATGTACAGCTGACCATCTCCCATCCATCATTCCCAAGCAGGTTGAGCTGATCTTCAATCTGACGGGTCTCAACCGTTCCGCCCCAAAAACCTTTTGTATCATAAGTGACTACCTTATACTCGAACTTTTCCATGATTCACTCTTCCTTTCAACGGACAGGATAGCGGCAGGCACGATCCCGATCAGAATCCAGGGACCGGCCGCCCTGAAAAACCAACACAGATCCGGAGATATTCATCCGCCGGCCGGCATCAGGAGGCCCCGGACGTAGGCCAGGAGGCTCGAAGTCAGGAGTAGTTACTGCATTTGACACCATTCGGACGGTTTATTCATGCAGCATCCGCTCTTTTTCCAGGGCTTCCTTCTTTCCCTGAATCCTGCCCAGGGAGTACATCAATAGTGTGGCGCACAGCAGGTTGATCCAGCCGAGATGGGCAGGCCCGAATGTGTTTGCGATGCCGATCGTGAGATTGGCGGCCCCAATGATTGCCAGCACCTTGATGATCTTGTCCAGATGACCAATCCTGGAATCGATGTCAGAAAAGAGCTCAAAGGGCCCGTCTGCCGTCTTCTTGCGGAAATAGATCCACATCATCATCCGTCCGATGTATTCCGCGCCGGTCTCCCCCATGAAGGACAGATAGGCCTCATCGTATGGATGCATCTCCAGGCGCACGCTGTATTCACCGGGCTCGCAGCGCACAAAGTGATAGGTGCAGAAGCCGATGCTTTCCAGCAGCCAGCCGTTCGCGGCCATTTCGTTCAGCCAGTCCTCTTCCTTGTCAAAGCTCCAAACCCAGAACCATTTCCGTACGGTTTTTGTTTTCTCCATCGTTCATTCCTCCCGCAGGATTCTCTCTCCGTTATCCGCCAGTTCACACAGCCTGGCGACCTCGCGTTCCAGCACATGCCGGCCCTTTTCCGTCAGCCGGTATTCCTTCCGGCGGCTCTCGTCCTCTGAGGGCAGCTGGATGATCCAGCCCTTCGCACACAAAGCGTTCAGCGCACCGTACAGGGTCCCGGCGGCCAGGCGGACCCGCCCGCCGGACAGTTCCTCCGTCAGCTGCATGATGCCATATCCGTGGCGGGGGCTGACAAGGGAGAGCAGGATATAGTATGTTGCTTCCGTCAGGGCAAAGCTCTCAGCCATAGGCTCACCTCACTCGCCATTCG
Source organism: uncultured Eubacteriales bacterium (assembly GCA_902797445.1). Taxonomy (GTDB): domain Bacteria; phylum Bacillota; class Clostridia; order Christensenellales; family Aristaeellaceae; genus Aristaeella. The sequence continues at coordinate 1,898 of CADBTC010000173.1, forward strand.
ATATATCGGATTACGATATATCGTAATCCCATTATATCGTTATCCGATATATTTGTCAAGCAGAAAAAACAGAACATCTGAAAGTTTGCGGGGTAACCCTGATTGGATGTTTATAATATCATACTGTAATTGACAGAAAGCACGATCTTTGATACCATTGCAGCAGCACATTTCGAATGAAGGAAGCTGCCATCTCAATGGCCGTGATCCTGCCCAGGCACAGGCAGGAAGATGCTAAAGCAACAGCACTTGTTTTCACAACAGGAGAAAGATCATGAGCAGAATTAAGGATTTGCAGAAA
>CADBTC010000174.1 GCA_902797445.1 uncultured Eubacteriales bacterium
AAGGAAATGTACACCGATTCAGCGCGGATACCAGCCAGCGCAGAGAGCCGTTCCCGGCGAAAAAAGGAGACGGAGAGCCGTCCACTGCCTCCTTAGCAATAGTAGGATTTGTACCAGCGGGCGAAATTCCGGAGGCCTTCCCGGATGCCGATGGTGGGCCTGAAACCGTAATCGGCTTCCAGCTTTGCGCTGTCGGCATAGGTAACCGGCACGTCCCCGGGCTGCATCGGAACCAGCTCCCTGTGGGATTCGAAGTCGTAATCCGCCGGCAGCACGCCTGCGTCCACCAGCTCCTCCTGAAGGGTGCGGACGTAGTCCAGGAGGTTTTCCGGCGTCCCGCCGCCGATGTTGTATACCGCGTACGGGGGAACCGGCAGGCCGTCCTGATCGGTCTTCCGTTCCGGCGCGCCCTGCATCACCAGATGGATCCCGGTGACGATATCATCCACATAGGTGAAATCCCGCTTGCAGTTGCCGTAATTGAAGATTTTGATGGTGCCGCCCTTTACCAGCGTATTGGTGGCACTGAAATAGAACATGTCGCTGCGTCCACCGGGACCGTACACCGTAAAGAACCGCAGGCCTGTGGAGGGAATGTTGTACAGCTTGGAATAGGCATGAGCCAGCAGTTCATTGGATTTTTTGGTTGCAGCATAGAGGGACACCGGGTTGTCCACCTTGTCCTCCGTGGAAAAGGGCACCTTTTTGTTTCCGCCGTACACGGAGGAGCTGGACGCGTACACCAGATGCTCCACGCCGCTCTCACCGCCGTCATAGCTGTGGCGGCAGGCCTCCAGAATATTGTAGAAGCCGATGAGGTTGCTTTCAATATACGTGTCCGGATGATCGATGGAATACCGGACGCCGGCCTGCGCGGCCAGGTTGACCACTACGGCGGGTTTCCACCGGGCAAAAATCTCCTCCACGCAGCTTTTGTCAGCGATATTTCCCTGAATAAAGGTATAATCCACGGGGGAGGCCGCGGCGGACTCCTCGATCTTCCCTAAGCGCCACTGCTTGATGTCCAGGGGCGTATAATCCGTCATGCTGTCCAGATTGATGATGGTTCCGCCGGCCAGCTGCCCCAGCAGCCTCAGGATCAGATTCGATCCGATAAAGCCCGCTCCCCCGGTGACCAGAATGGTTTTCCCGTTCAAATCAATTGTTTTTTTCATCTTTCCGTCTCCCTGAATAGATTGCGCGTCAGTCTCTGCGGAACAGATCGCGGGTATACACCTTGTCCGCCACGTCGTCAAGGACGGAATCATACCGGTTGGCGATGATGGCGTCGCAGCATTTCTTGAACCGCTCCACATCATTGACGACCAGAGAACCGAAGAAGGTGGTCCCGTCCTCCAGTGTGGGCTCATAGATCACCACGGTGGCCCCGCGGGACTTAATCCGTTTCATGACGCCCTGGATGCTGCTCTGGCGGAAATTGTCGCTGCCCGCCTTCATCGTCAGCCGGAAGACCCCCACGGTGATCGGGCGCTCCTTCTCCGCGTTCCACATGGAGTTCGCGGTATAATATCCGGCCTTTTCCAGCACCCGGTCCGCAATATGATCCTTGCGGGTCCGGTTGCTGTCCACGATCGCCTGAATCAGGTTAGAGGGAACATCCATGAAGTTGGCCAGCAGCTGCTTGGTATCCTTGGGCAGGCAGTAGCCCCCGTATCCGAAGGACGGGTTGTTATAGTGGGAGCCGATGCGCGGATCCAGACAGATGCCGTCAATAATCTCCTTCGTATTGAGCCCCTTTACCTCCGCGTAGGTATCCAGTTCGTTGAAGTAGGAGACCCGGAGGGCCAGATAGGTATTGGCGAAGAGCTTCACCGCTTCCGCCTCCGTAAAGCCCATGGTCAGCACCGGCACGTCCTTTTTTTCCGCACCCTCCACCAGCAGATCGGCGAAGGTGCGCGCCAGCGGCCGGGACTGCTCATCGCAACCCACGATGATCCGGCTGGGATACAGATTATCGTAGAGCGCTTTGGATTCCCGCAGAAACTCCGGGCTGAAGAGGATCCGGTCCGTATGGAACTGTTTGCGGACCTTTTCGGTATAGCCGACGGGGACCGTGGACTTGATGACCATCACCGCTGTATCCGAGGATTTCAGAACCAGCTCGATGACGGACTCCACGGCCGAACAGTCGAAGAAGTTTTTCTGGGGATCATAGTTCGTCGGCGCCGCGATGATGACGAAATCCGCATCCGCATAGGCGGAGGCTCCGTCCGTGGTCGCGGAAAGGGAAAGGCTCCTTTCCTCATGCTCCGCGAGAAATTTTGAGATATACTCATCCTGGATGGGAGACTCCCAGCGGTTTATCATGTCCACCTTTTCCGGCACGATATCCACGGCCACCACCTGGTTGTGCTGGCTCAAAAGTACCGCCAGACTCAGCCCCACATATCCGGTTCCGCCCACCGCAATTTTCATTCTTTCATTCCCCTTTCGATGTTCATTTTCGATATGGCTGCCTGCTCAAAAGGATAAACCAAAGCAGCCTGCGTTGTTTCACGGCCGCCCATCCGGAGCCGGGAAGGGTCCGACGAGCCTTCCGGCCGGATACCGTCACCGCTTCACCCGCGCTGGCCGCTATTGTGCCTCTTTCTCAACAGAATGCGCCTGATCTGCGCGATGCTTTCCCGGAACAACTGATTCCGGCCGTATACCGTGAAGAAAAGAACGTTGGATATGATAAAGCTGAAAAAGGCGTTGACAATCAAGGAAGGCCAGGGGCCCAAACGGAGAGCGGAACATGCCAGCCAGGAACCCGCGCAGGACACGAACGTCAGCGCCGCAAGGCCGCAGAACAGACGCACATATTGCCACAGGTATCTGTGTGGAAACACTTCCTGAAACAAATTATGAAACAGCCAGGGAATCTGCACCACCACCATGGAGATCACGGAGGACAGCAGTACACCGTAAAGGCCCAGCCGCTGCACGGTCGCCAGGTTCAGGCCCAGATTCACCAGCGCGGCCGTCAGCGGGCGCCAGCGGTCTTTCCGCCAGATGCCCGCAGCGTCTTTGAACATGTTGATGATCCGGTTCATGCCCTCTGTGAAGTAATAGATGACGAAACAAATCACATAACTGAAGGCAAGCAGGTTTTCTTTCTCCATCCAGATCTGCATAAAAGGCTGATACAGGCATAGCAGCATGGCGCTGCTTATGCCCATGACCCAGCCGAACAGCAGGGTGTACTTGGTCAGGTCTTTGATATTTTTTTCTTCGCTTTCTGTCACCAGACTGTTGCCCACCCCGGCGATGCAGGCCTGGATGATAATGTTCAGAAAAGTATTCAGCGAAGTAATGACAAAGTAATAATTCTGAAAGATCGCCAGGGGTGCCAGGCCCATAAAGGCGGAGATGACCAGCGTATCCGCGGAGTTAAAAATGACGTTGGAGAATTTGGCGGTGAACAGGTCCCGCACCCGGCTCACAATATCCCGAACCTTTTCCCCGGCGAGATGGCCCCGAGGCACGTAATGGGGGTATATCTTCGTTACCCGCGCGGCGGTTGCCAGATTAATGGCGACCTGGGCAAGCAGCTGGATGATAAGATAGATATAATAGTTCCGGAAAACGATCAGCGCCGGGAGCTTCAGCGCGTATTCCGCCAAATGAACGCAAAGACTGACTTTGCTGATCACGTCCGTGCGCTGATGCGCGTTGAGCAGGCTGCTCTTATAGGCGAAGAGCCAATAGGAAAGCACCGTATATCCCAGGTTGATGAAATACAGGATATACAGGTTCATGTCCGCCGGCAGGTCGCCGCTGATCAGATTACGCAATAAAGGCGTGATCGCCAGGCCCACCGCGGCGATAAACAAGCCGATGATCCGATAAAACGTACGGTACAGGCGCATCAGTGCGCAGATCTCTTCCGTATTGTCCTCGGCGATGGGCTTGTACATGCTGAATACCATCGCGCTGCCCACGCCCAGCTCCGCCAGATTCAAAAAAGAAAGGAGCGATCTGAACAAGCCGCTCAGCCCCAGGTATTCCACGCCCAGATAGTGCAGGACGACGGAACGCATGATGAAGGGTATCACCATGTTGAGCAGCTTCAGCATGCTGCCGAAGGCGATATTCCTCGCTGCGTTTTTTGTACGTTCCATTTTCATGTACAAGCGTTCCTTTCCTGAAGAAAACTTCTTTCTGCTGTTTTACAGCGCGCTTCCGTCCTGCTTTCTCCGCGCCGTGCGCGCCTTCATCGCGCACAGCAGCATACCAAGCGAATACAAGCGCAGCTTGAACAATAAAATCACGATCTTCGGCGCGGCGGGCAGGCCCCTGACGGAGACCAGCGACAGCAGGCCCGATTCCTGCAGCGCCTCCTTTATATGCCGCACCGCTTCCCGGAATGAGGGATCGCTTCCGGCGCGCCACTTTCCGGTCCGGATGATCAAGGAGGCGGGTAATTCGTTGAGCTGCCGGTCTATCGCAGGTGAAACGCCCCGCATGTGCTGCTGCATATAATCCGTCATATAATAAAAGCTTTTTGTCAGGAGGTTTTCCTTGCTTTTGGCGCGGATGGAGCCTTCGTTGGTTCTGTTGTAGTAGTACAGGTGCTCATTGCATACGTAGATATTCTGGCAGTTCAGCAGGCATTCATAGGTCATGGGCACGTCCGTAAACACACGGATTCTTTCATCCCGGGTATAGCATTGAAGCTGCAGCTCCCGTTTGCAGGCTTTATCCCAGGTATGCGCCTGGATGCATCCGGCGTTCAATCCGTTCCGGTCGTCGACGATCAGCCGGGGAAAGATTTCCTTTTCCAGCCGCTCCCTGTCATAATATCCTTCCGGAACACGGTTGACGGTTTCGCCCGTATGATCCTCGAACACATCGTGGGCGGCGAACAGCACCATATCCAGCGGAACGGGGGATTCAGCCAGTTTGTCATGGACGAATTGCAGCATGTTTTCATCCGCCCAGTCATCGCTGTCCACATAGCAGATGTAGTCTCCCTGAGCTGCCAGAATGCCCGCGTTCCGCGCGGAAACCAGGCCGCCGTTTTCCTTGTGGATGACCTTTACACGGGGATCCCGGTCCGCGTACTCATCGCAGATCCGGGGGCAGTTGTCCGGTGAACCGTCATCCACCAGCAGCAGCTCAAAATCAGGATAGGTTTGGTTCAAAATGCTGTCCACACAGCGCCGCAGGTATTGTTCCGTTTTGTAGACGGGCACGATGACACTGATCATCTTCTTTCCTCCTTGTGCTGAACCGGTTGAATGACCCATACGCCTGATGTCACACAGCCTTGTTACGGTGCAGCAGGAAGGACACACGGTCGGACACGATGCGCAGCGCCTTGCTCCCTTTTTCAAGCTTTACGGCAAGGTTTCCCATGCCCGCGTTGTTATTCCGCAGCGCCCAGGCGTACAGCCATGAGTCGTAATGGTGTTTTCCAGCCGCGTGGCTGCTCCGCTCCCGATCATACTTGCTTTGCAGCCTGAACACTTCTTTCCTGCAGTTTTCAGGCAGCTGCCGGATCCTGCATTGGTTGAGGTAAAACTGATTGACCACCCGGTCGTGCCCTTCCGGGGTATTCAGCCAATCCGTCAGCCCGAAGCTTTCCATATGGCGAAGGACCAGTTCTGTCATATATAAAGTGCTCAGGGCTTTGGATGATTTTTTGCTTGAATGGGTGATATTCTGCATGTTGCTGCGATACCCGTAGCTGCACTGATTCGTCACAGCCAATTCAGCCACCCGCGGAAACACGAGAAAAGCCAGGATGGTATCCTGATGCCAATAGCCGGAAGGCCATATCACCCGGTCGAACAATTCTCTTCGGTAGATTTTTCCCCAGGGCGTACCATTCAGATCCCGCGTCTTTGTGTTCTGAGGCCATTCAACCGTCTTGTATCGAACGCCCTTCTCGTTAAACGAATAATAGCTGCAGACTCCCATATCCGCGCCGCTGGCTTTCACACAGCCCACCAGCGCTTCCACATAATTGTCAGACACGATATCATCCGAATCCACGAACAAAAGATATTCTCCCCTCGCATTCCGCGTTCCCTCTGTTCTGGCCGCACCGGCCCCCTGATTGGATTGATGGATGCAGTGAAAGATGGGATACAGATGCGCGGCGTCGTCCAGGATTTCTTTGGTGCCATCCGTGGAACCGTCGTTGACCAGAATCACTTCATATGTATAATGGGTCTTCTGCGCCGCCAGGCTTTCAATGCAGCCGGGAAGAAACTTCTCCACATTATAGCAGGGAATGATGATGGAAGCGTCCAGCTCCGGCGGATAAAGGTAGATCGATTGATCCGCATAAATATCGCAGTGATGGAAAGGGTATTCTTTGCAGAGGATGGAATCCTGTTTTTCGTCATACAATAAACTGGTCATTTGCCGTTCCCTCCAAGCGCCTGCAAGCGTTGATACGTCCGCTCGCAATTCTTTTCATCCCGCACGGGGAAAAACGCGTCCAATCGGTCAAGGTATTCCTGCTGCATCCGAAATCCGTTCCGGACATACGCAAGCAGGGCGTCCATCAACGCTTCCTCTGTTTTGACCACAGGCCCAAAGCCATGCTTCTCGTAGGAAAAATAGCCCTCCTTGTAATGCAGCTTCCGAAATTCTTCCAGGTCAAATTGATAATATATCACCGGCTTTTCCTGGTAGGCAACATCAAAGTTTACGCTGGAATAGTCCGTGATCAGCATTTTGCATCGCATCAGGAGGGTCTGCACATCGTAATCATGCCATCCTGCCAGGATGACCCGCTCAGAGGGCGAACCAAATTTTTCCAGCTCCTTTTGCAGCTCTATGTGCGGATAAAACACAAGCTTCAGGTCGTTTTCCTCCAGCAGCTTCAGCAGGGCCGGATGATTCAGCAGGGACTGATAATGCTGATAAAAGGCCGTTCCATAAAACTGTTCTCCCTGCGGATATTTTGAGCTTCGCCATGTGGGCATCACCAGGATCTCATTGGCGTCCATGCCCCCTTTGGCCAGATTGTCATAGCGGCACAGCCCTGTGTACTGCACGATTCCCTTAGGAAAGCCCATTTCACTTGACAGGTAATCGTATTCCATTTTTCCGCCGCTGGCAAAAAAATCAACTTTCAGATTTGGATACTGCATTCGTTTCATTTGCGACATAATGATGCCATGCTGCAGAAAAGCCTGCCTGCCCCGCGGATGAATGCCCATCTGACGCAAATGGTAAAAGATAATCATATCCGGAGCCGCGGGCTGAACATGCGTGCTGATCAGATAGTCCGCAGCCAGGTACATGAGGTAATGCCGAAGGGATTTTTGTGCAACGGTTCTTCCGAGCTGAGCGACTTTATTATAATCCGGACTGGTTTTGTCAATGACAAAGCATGTATTGATTTCGGGCTGTTTTTCCCGCAGGTAACGGAAAAACCAATATCCGTTATCGCGGGCGTCGAACCCCCGCTCTGAGACCAGCCAAAGGTGACGGTAAGAACCGCTTGTATTTCGAAGCACGAAGGCAGCAGGCCGCAGTATGAGGAAAAGAAATCCGCTTTTCAGATATTCCAGCAGCCGTTTTATTTTATGCATGGTGATTTCCTCCCATCTCAGCGAGCCATATTTCGTTGGCAACTTCGTCGGCGGAAAGCGGCTTCCACCGCCGCATCTTCTGCGCTTTGAATAATCTGTAGCTATAGCTCATCGGAATCAGCCGCAGGCCAACGCAGCTCCAGAAATACAGGGCCGTGTTATCCGTCAGATATGTAACGGTCATATAGCACAGAATCGAAACATACAAAAGGCCGGTTTCCATGTCATGGCGATTGATCCAATATGCGGGATACAGGATATAATTGATACCCGACCAGAGCGTAAAGCCCAGGGCGCCAAGCTCAATGAATAATTTCAGAATATCATTGTGCAATGGAAATGATTTGCTCAGAATCCCTGCCTCAACCCACATGGCCACCAGATCGCTTACGCCTTCAAAGCCGCGGCCTTTCCAGAAAGGAGATAATTCATAATAGGAATTTGGCAGGCTCCACAGCGTATTGCGGCCCATCATGTCGACCCCCAGGGATTCCAGGAACGCCACCAGGATACCTGTCCGCACCAGATACAGATACAGATAGAAAAACAGGAACAGGGCGATTCCCGTCGCCATCATCCATATCCGCGGCCGGGGAAGCATGCGGACCATTTTGACATAAACACACATCATCATAACAGCCGGCAGCGTGCTGCGCTTTAATCCCACCAGCATAAAGAAAAGGCAAAGGCCAACACACAGACGGCGCTTTATCCGGTTTTCTTTCGTTTCCTTCGGTGCGAACATCATATAATAGATAAAAAACTGGCCGAACAGAAACGTGATATCATGGATTTCCAATGCACGCACAAACCCTTCGGCCTCTCCAAAGGTGACAATGCAGGTTACAACGGAAGAAATGCTCTCCGCGATGCCGTATTTCGGGATTTCCAGCAGCATGATGCCCGCGTTGGCGGCGCACATGGAAAAGAAGAGATAGTCTATTGCGCGGTCTTCAAACAGATAGCACATGCAGATCGCATAAATGATCGTAATGATCTGAAAGAGAATTTTTTGTCCCGCCCGGCTTATGGAGGAAAATTTAGAGAAGTCCGACACCCATATGTACATACTGATGACCGTATATACGGCAATCAGCAGCATGTAAACAGGGAAATAGCTCATCGCTTTTTTGAAATTCAGGATGTCAGCGTCAACCAGGAAATAAAAAAACGCGCAGACAATCACCCCCAGGGCAATCGCTTTGGGGAGGCCTTTCAGCGTATCGTTCAGCGTTTTCCAGTCGCCCAAACCGGCTAAAACCGTGAACAGAACGGAAAGGAACGTGAGAAATGCCGGAGGGATCCTCTTCGGTCTTTGTGGAACCTCATCTTCCACTCCGTATGGGAGTTGGCGTGTTTTTGTCATCATCTTTCTCCGGGGATTATTCCCTGTACAAGTCTCATTCACTGTCTGCCTGCCGCGCAAAAGCCATGGGGTCAGCTCTGCTTATTCATCCGCTGTATCGCAAGGCGCAGCAGGCTCCTGATATCAAAGACGTTATCCGCGTCGGATACTGCTTTGCCGCAGGTATAGCGAATCTCGTGGCCCGGATTGAGTTTGTTATATTCCTCCACCTGGCGGCTGATCGCATCGACGATCACATCCAGCCTGTTGGAGGAGCATTCCGGGAAGAACGCCATGAAGGTGCCGGCCCCGTTGTATCCCACAAAGCCGTATAAATCGCCGAAGCTTTTGAGAATCAGGCCGAAATCCTTCAGTGCTGCGTCGCCGGCGGAGCGTCCGAAATGACTGGAAATATCGCTCAGGGATGTCATTTTTAAGGAGAGGCAGGAATAATTCTCTTTCAGCAGTCTGACGGCGTGCTCATCGATATAGATATCGCATCTGGCGCGGTTTGGCAGACTCACCGTATGATCAACATACAGGAAATAATCAATGAAATCCAGTGCCCTGCCCAGCAGGACGGCGCCGAGGACGCCAACGGTCGTAAACAGGAGGACGGCGATCACAATATACAGCTTGATATTCACCGCTGTGCTCACGGTGATACTGGTGACCATGGTCAGATAGTCCGCGCTCAGGTAGCGGCTCAGCTCATGCCCTGTTTCCTCCACATATGTATAATAGGTATTCACCAGATCCGCGCAGTGGTCGATTTTGGCCTGGATTTCTTCTGTGTTGTATACCCTTCGGTTATTCGTATCCATGGCCGAGTTGAACACGGACAGCAGATATTCGTTATGTTCCTTCATGATCTTTTTGTTTTGAATGCCGATGTTCAGATTCACATACTCCTGGAGGAGCCCGTCATACGTCGTCCCCTTATCGGTGCCTTCATGGTCATACTCCACGTCCTTCAGAATGTATTCCGTGCCGACCTCCTGGTTGCTGGAGTTGTGATAGTGGTAATCCATCATCTCCTTATTCCGCTCGCTGTAGTTATCGATCAGGCTTTTGATGTAATCCGCCTGCTCCTGCTGGTTCGTGATCGACAGGTCCAGATCTTCGCATTCTTTCTTCAGCCGGTTGACCAGCACCTCGATATCGCTTGTTTCCGCGTGCCCTATGATCGTCGCGTAAAGGCTTGGGATCTCGTAGTTGTACAGGAAAGTGTAAATATTCGTTAAATCGCTGTATGTATAGCCTGTTTTGATCGAACGGAAATAAGGCCAGGATGTTCTTTCTTCCAACAGATAGTCCACCATCTGCGAAACGGCGTCCTCCAGCACCTGCGCGCTTTCGATAAAGTCATAATGGTCCTGTTCCAGGGCTGTGGCGCCGTTGTTCTGAAGCCGCTGCTCCACATATTTTTCTGTATAAAATTCGCAGTAATTTTTCATGATGGCGTCCAGCACGTTCCAGGCATAGTTTTCGCTTGTGCTGCTGCCGCCGACGAAATAGACCCGGTACGTGTTCGGCGTATAGGCGGTTTCCTCTCCCTTGTCCAGCAATACGTCCAACAGCTTCTGCTTTGCCTCCGGAATGATCTCTTCCACATAGCAGTTGGAGCGAATGGAGTCGATATTGGTTTCATATCCCAGGTCCTTCAGCGCGGCATCAACCACCGTGGAAGAATAGATTTCTTCTACGTTCAGGGGACTGCCGTCCGGCGTAAAGCCGTCGTTAGCCCCTTTGTTTGTGTACTGGATCACCACGGAAGCGGTATATCGCTGCCGGTTTTTTCCATACCGATAAATCCCCAGAGCGCCAAAGACCGCCAGGAGGAGGATCAGCAGGCTGAATTGCTTCAGGTAACGCAGAATGCTGAATTTCTTCATGCTTGTATACCTTTTCTATGCAAAAAATGGTGGAGGAAAACAAAGAAGAAGGTGATCCCCAACAAAACCGCGGCGCCAAAAAAAGAGGACAGGATATCGATGCGGTCCATAAAGCCGTTATTGGAGCTTCTGAAGCTCAGAAAGCTGCGGGCTTTGTAACTCGCATAAGCTTTGTCCGCCTTCCGGATATCTGACGCCAGCGCCTGCAGGGAGGCATTCATCTGACGGATCATCGTGTCGGCTTTGCGAATCTGATCCGCCTGCGGGGTGACCGTGCGCATCTTTTCAATCAGGTAATTGTTATAGGAGATCGCTGCCATCTTCTCCGTCGCGCCATTCAGCTGGTTGTCGGCGTGAAGCGCCATATTGTCCATGCCGGTTTTCGTCCTGGACATATAGTACTGACTCGATTGATCCTCCGTGGGAATCATGACGATGGCGCTCATGGCGGTATCGTACAGTTTGATCCCCTTATTGTCTTCATCGTAGGCCGCCATCAGTTTATTGTATATCAGGCGATCCATGCGGATTTTATAATCCAGCATAGCGCTCAGGCTCGGCTTGTCATTCGCGATGCCCGATTCAATGATGTAGGACCGCAGCCTGGCCAGGTCATACGTATAGAAGTTATTTACCCGCTGCTCCAGAGCCGCAAAGGTGATCCCGGTTTCAGGATCCCGGTAGTTCTTGTTTTCCCGTTTGCGAAGCTGGACATATTTGCCCAGCTGATTGCATTTAAGCTCCAGCAGGTCGACCGTCATCAGGTATTCATCATTAAATTTCAGATCATTCACATCAAAAGACAGGAGGGAATGGTTGATTCCGTAATTCTCAACGAAAAATTCCCGGTAAGCTTTGCAAAGCAGGGACAGCATTGCATCGACCGATCTTTCCTGTATCAGGTCGGATTTCGTAAACGTGATGGTATATGAGGTACTGATAAAGTTCACGCTGCCGCTTACACTTTTGTTGTGCGTCGCTTTGACTTTGACGCATTTGCTCAGTTCTTCCGGCGTTATCACACCTTCCAGGCCGGCGTAAGCAATCAGCCGTTCCATCACCTCGGCGCTTTGAACCTCAAAAATGTTGAACCGCGTATGGCTGGGCGTCAGCCCTTTGGAAGCTTCTTCATAGTCCAGGGATACGATCGTGCTGGAAACAAGCGTGCTCTTATAATAGGAATAGCAGCTCAGCGCGGCGCAGACCACGAAAAAGATGACAAGCACAAGAAACTTCCTTTCCCAGAACTGTTCAAAGGTTTTCCGGATACTGCTCCAGCCCTTCTCCAGCATGCCCGTTGGTGCGTCGCTTATGGCCGGATTCTTTTTTTTCTGATTCAAAAACTGCATTTTCTCACCTTCTTTCATCCGGCAGCCATCGGATATCCGCTGATGGCGCAGGATTGAGACTGCACGGCCTGATCAATACCAGTTGACGTCGATCACGACCAATTCAGGCATATTGTTGATCCGAGGGATGTTTCTGGAATCCCCTAATCCCCGGCTGATAATCAGGGTCGCGCCATTGCTCAATGTGTAGGTTCCGGCGTAGTAATCCGGGAAAAAGCCTTCTTCCTCGCTGTACAGACCGCCAAAATGCGGAATGATCGCAAGCCCGCCGTGGACATGGCCGGCAATGCCTAAATCAAACGGATAATCGGACAGCTGAGAATCGAACAGTATGGGAACATGGGCCATAACGATACTGTACGCGGAAGAATCAATGCTTGTTTTTTCCATGAATCGTCTGGCGCCGTACTCTTCAAACCCATGCGTGGTCGTGCTGCTTATGCCCAGCAGCTGAATCTTGTCTTCGCCTATCTGAATGATTTCCTGCGCGTTGCGAAGCAGCTTCAGGCCCGCGTTTTCAAACTTTGCGGGCAGCTCCTTGTCGCCGCGCCAATAAATACGTTCATCCTCGTGATTGCCCATAATGCCGTAGCATGGCGCAATCCCGGTCAGATTGGAAACAAGGTTCAGCATGGCCTGGTAATCATCCTCTGTTTTGGTGACCATATCACCCGCGAAAAGGATACAATCCGGCTTCAGGGAACGGATATCGTTTATCAGCAGGGCATTGTTTTCCCCGTATTCCCGGTTATGAATATCGGAGATGACGATAAAGCGTATGTTCCTGCTGACTTTTTTGGACGAAACCTGATAGAAGGATATTTCATAATGGGTCTTTGTATACAGCCAGTAAAGGCAGACAGCGCCGCAGACGGCAGCGGCCCCTACAACCAAGACCGCAAAGAGGCACAGAAATACTTTCAGCAGCCTGCTTCTTTTTTTCTTCTGTTTCGGCTGCGAATCCATCGCGGCTTTGTCTTTCTTTCTCTTTTTCATCGAACCACACTTTCATTCCGGGGTTCCGGCTGAGCCATAGCTGCCTTATGCGCCCGATACAGGCCGATCGTTCTGCTCACCACGTCCTCCCAGTTATATTTCCGGCAGATATAATCAGCTGCGCCGGCTTTGTAACGCGAAACGGCCTCGGGCCGGTCGATCAGGTTCTGCAGGACCTTTTGCAGATCCTCCACATTTCCTTTTTCAAATATGGCCGCGTGATTTTCCACAACCTGTGTGCATTCCGGTATGCTGGACACAAGACAGCAATTGCCAAAGCTCATGGCTTCCAGCAGGCTCAGCGGCATCCCCTCCAGGTCGCTGGGCAGAACATAAATATAGGCGTTGCTGTACAGCTCCTCCAGAATCTGTCCCTGCTGGAATCCGGTAAAGATGACGCCGTCCCCGGCAAGGGCCTTCAGCCGGTTCATGTATTCCTGCGTGTCTGAGCTGCCTCCGGCAATCACCAGCTTTTTATCCGTCTTTATGTGTTTCCACGCTTCGATTAAATAATGAATTCCCTTTTCCGGAACGATCCGGCCTAAAAACAGGACGTAGGAATCGGCTTCCAGGCCCCACCGCTTCCTGATTTCCCTGGCTTCCCGCCTCTGCGCCTTGACCACTCCGTTGGGAATAAACACGGTGGCGCGGCCATAGGTCTTTTGAAAGTACTCCTGAACGCCCGGGCTTAATACGATGATCTCATCGGCGAACCGGGCGGCGTTCTTTTCTCCGCTTCGAATGTACCAGGACGCGAATTTCCCCCATTTTGCCCTGGCCCAGTCCAGCCCGTGGATTGTTACGATCACCCGTTTGCCCATCAGCCTGGGCAGCCAGCACATAAAGGCCGGGCCTTCCGCGTGGATATGCACCACGTCATATTTGCCAAAGGCTGCGTGAAACGCCGCTGAAAAGGAAGCGGTCATGGCGGCCAGCCCCCTTCTGTCCACTGTCCAGACTGTTTTCAACTTTACGTCCCTGTACATATCGGCGGTACTGGCGTCAAATTCGGAGCCGCTCACATGATGCCCGCCGCGATTGAAGCATGTAACACGATGGCCAAGGGCAGCCATTCTCGCGGACAGCTCCGCCACCACGACTTCAATCCCGCCCTCACGAGAGGGGATGCGTTTGTGGCCAAACATAGCAATGTTCAATTCTTTGTCTGCTTTGATTGCCATAAATCCACCCCTTTCTGATTCCGGAGCCGCAAAGCCTGCCATTAAAATATCTGCTGTAAATCATTGTTACATGGCGCCTTTGCGGGCCAGAACGACCCACACGGTGCGGATGAGGATCTTCAGATCCAGCCGTAGGGACCAGTTTTCGATATACTGCCGGTCCAGCTGCACTACCTGGTCGAAATCCCGGATCTGGCTGCGGCCGCTGACCTGCCACATACCGGTGATGCCGGGCTTGGTGGACATCCGAGCCCGGTGATAGGGCTCGTAATGATGCCACTCGTCCAGCGTGGGCGGGCGGGTCCCTACCAGGGACATATCTCCCTTCAGCACGTTAAAGAACTGGGGGAATTCATCCAGGGACAGATCCCGGATCCAGCCGCCGATGCCCTTTTTCCATGTTCCGTCGGGGCGCTGTACCTGGCCGATGATACGGGGATCGTGCTCCATCTTGAACATCAGATGCCCTTCCTGGCCCTGAGCGGCGGCTACTTCCGCCTTGCGTTTCTCCGCGTCCATATACATGCTTCTGAATTTATACATATGGAACTGGCGGCCGTTTTCCCCTACCCGTACCTGACGGAAGAAGATGGGGCCGGGGGAGGCGGCTTTGATCAGGGGCCCGAGGATGACCGTCAGCAGCAGGGTGAACACACTGCCCACGGCGCCGCCGATAATATCCATGATACGCTTGAGCAGCAGGTCGCGGCCGGAGACGTATCCCAGGCTGGTGGTGATGGTGGCGTTGCCGCAAACCCATTCCACGTTCTTATGCCGGGCCTGCAGGGAGTCCATGGCGTTGATGGC
>CADBTC010000175.1 GCA_902797445.1 uncultured Eubacteriales bacterium
CCGGACGGGGCGGAGGACGCCTGCGCGGTTTGTTCTCTGTATCGCGGACAGCGGGAGATCATCGAAAAAGAGGGCATGACGGCACTGATGGAAAAGGTGGAGATGCCGCTGAGCCTGACCCTGTTCCGAATGGAGCGGGAGGGATTTGCCGTGGATACGGCGTATTTGAAGGAGCTGGGAGAGCAGTACAAAAAAGAAATTGCCCAGCGGCGCCAGCAGGTCATCGACGCATGCGGCCAGGGGGAGTTCAATATCAACAGTCCCAAGCAGCTGGGAGAGGTTCTTTTCGGAAAAATGAATCTGCCCCACGGAAAAAAGACATCCTCCGGCTATTCCACCTCCGCGGAGGTGCTGGAAGGTCTGCGCTGGACGGCGCCGGAGGTGATTGAACCCCTGCTGCGGTACCGGCAGCTTTCCAAGCTGAACGGCACCTATGTGGAAGGGCTGCTTCCACTGGTGGATGCGGGAGGCCGGGTGCACTCCACCTTTGATCAGGTGGCTACGGCGACCGGGCGGCTTTCCTCCCTGGAGCCGAATCTGCAGAATATTCCCGTCCGGACGGAGGAAGGCCGGGAGCTTCGAAAAGTATTTATTCCGCGGGAAGGATGGATCCTGCTGGACGCGGACTACAGCCAAATCGAGCTGCGGCTTATGGCTCATTTTTCCGGGGATCCGGTGCTGCTGGATGCCTTCCGGAAAGGGGAGGATATCCATGCCCGTACCGCCAGCGAGATTTTTGATGTGCCTCTGGAATGGGTTACCCCGGAGCTGCGCAGCCGGGCAAAAGCGGTCAATTTCGGGCTGATTTATGGAATCAGCGGCTTCGGTCTGAGCCGGAACACGGGGGTAAGCCGGTCGGAAGCGGCCTCGTTTATCGAAAAATACTTCGAGAAATACCCCGGGGTGAAGCGGTTCATGGATGAGGCGGTTTCCGAGGGAACCCGCCGCGGGTATGCGGTGACCCTGATGAACCGGCGCCGCTATCTGCCGGAGCTGCAGAGCCCCAAGGCCGCCATCCGGGAATTCGGCAAGCGGGCCGCCATGAATACCCCTGTCCAGGGCACGGCGGCGGATATTATCAAGCTGGCAATGGTCAGGGTGGATGAAGCACTGCGCAGGGAGGGGATGCAAAGCCGGCTGATCCTGCAGGTCCATGACGAGCTGCTGCTGGAATGTCCGCCGGAGGAAGCGGACCGGGCGGCGGAGCTGCTGCAGAGGGAGATGGAAAATGTCGTGACGCTTCAGGTGCCGCTGGTGGCGGAAGTACACAGAGGGATCAACTGGTTTGAGGCGAAATGATTTTCATTTTTAGAAAGGGAGAAAGACGCATATGAATCAAGAAAAACGAGCCTGGTGGAAGGAAGCGGTTGTTTATCAGATTTATCCCCGAAGCTTTGCGGATTCCAATGGGGACGGCATCGGAGACCTGCGCGGAATTACGGCGCATCTGGATTATCTGAAAGAGCTGGGTGTGGACGTGATCTGGTGCTCGCCCATATACGCTTCTCCGAATCATGACATGGGATACGATATTTCCGATTATCAGGCGATCATGGAAGAATTCGGCACGATGGAAGATTTCGACACCATGCTGTCGGAAATCCACCGCCGGGGCATGAAGCTGGTCATGGATCTTGTTGCCAATCACACGTCCGATGAGCACGCGTGGTTCGTTGAGAGCCGGAAGAGCAGGGATAACCCCTATCGGGATTATTATATCTGGCAGGATGGGAAAAACGATGGTCCCCCCAATAACTGGGGCTCCGTATTCTCCGGCTCCGCCTGGGAAAAGGATGAGACGACGGGTCAGTACTTCCTTCACCTCTACACGAAGGAGCAGCCGGATCTGAACTGGGCCAATCCGAAGGTCCGGGATGAAATTTTCCGGATGATGCACTGGTGGTGCGACAAGGGCGTGGATGGCTGGCGCATGGATGTGATCGGCCAGATCGGCAAGGAGAATTTTAACGACGGGCCGGTGGGCGAGGGAAAGCTGTATGGCGACTTTTATCCCTCCTGCGTCCATACGGAAACGACCCATCGGTATATCCGCGAAATGCGGCAGCGGGCCCTGAACGATTATGACCTGCTGACGGTGGGAGAGGCTGGCGGAACGGTGGACTGCGCCATCCGCTATGCCAACGAGGACGGATCGGAGCTGGATATGATCTTCTCCTTCGAGCATACGGACGACCTGAATGACGGCGGCCCCCTGGGCAAATGGAGCGATCACGGCGCGCCGCTGCCGGAAATCCGGAAAACGTTAAACCGCTGGCAGACCGGGTTGCAGGGGAAGGCCTGGGGGACGTCCTATCTTGGCAATCACGATCAGCCGAGACAGGTTTCCAGGTTCGGCAATGACAGCGAGCTGTTCAGAACAAAGAGCGCGAAAATGCTGGCCACCATGATCCATATGATGCGGGGCACACCCTATATCTATCAGGGAGAAGAGCTGGGCATGACCAATGCGTATTTTACGCGGCTGGACCAGTATCGGGATGTGGAGGTCTTTAACGCCTGGAAGCAGTGGGTGGAATCCGGCCTGGTGGACGGGCAGGACATGATGCGCTATTTCGCACGGATTTCCCGGGACAACTCCCGTACGCCCATGCAGTGGGACAGTTCCGCCAACGCGGGCTTTACGACGGGAACTCCCTGGATTTCTGTCAACAAAAATTATCTGATGATTAACGCGGCGGATCAGATGGAGGATCCGGACAGCGTCTATCATTATTATCAAAAGCTGATCGCCATCCGCCATCAGCATGAGGTGGTTGTCTACGGATCGTTTGTGCCGCTTCTGGAGGAGGACCCCTGTGTATACGCCTTTGCGCGGGAGCTGGACGGCCGGCGCCTGA
>CADBTC010000176.1 GCA_902797445.1 uncultured Eubacteriales bacterium
GGAGACTGATGTGGAATGAGCGATAGTTTGGCAACTGCTTTTGATGAAAGCTATGTGGTGCAGGAAAAGAATGGTCCGGCTTCAGGTGGCTGCGCGACCATGTTGCTGCCGTTTGGCGCCAGGAATATGGTGCCGGAGGACCAATGGATTACGTATCAGCCTGCGCAAGATCCGAAGAATGCTCTGAGCTGTCCGCCGCCATTGCCGATTTCGCTCTACAGCGGAATGCCGCTGGTACAGCGGGAGGAACTGATTCAGGGAATTATGCGGGACGGACAGAAAATGATGCTGGCCGGTGCCTCAAAAGCCGGGAAAACGTTCCTGCTTATGGAGCTGGCCATCGCGATTGCCCGGGGGAGTACCTGGCTTGGGATTCCCTGCAAGGAGGAGAACGTCCTGTATGTGAATATGGAGCTGGAGGAATCCATGGCGATTATGCGCTTCCGGTGTATCGGTGAGCATTTGGGGCTGGACTGGGAGAAAATGGACCAGATCAACATTTGTACCCTTCGCGGTGAGAATATTAATAACACCAGGCTGTACAGATATCTGACAATGGCTCAGGAAACGGCTCAAAAGCCCTACGGCGTGATTATCATTGATCCGATCTACAAGCTGCTGGAAGGGGATGAAAATGCCACGGAAACCGTCCGGAGCTTCTGCAGCATGACGGATCGGCTCTGTAAAGAACTGAACGTCTCCGTGATCTACTCCCATCACCATTCGAAGGGTTCGAAAGGAAACACCCGTGCGATGGATCGCTCCTCCGGCAGCGGGATCTTTGCCCGGGATGCGGATGCCCTGCTGGATCTGATCGAACTGGATATGCCCGCAAAGATGCTGGAGAAGGAAGGAAATGAAAACCTGTCAGCCTGGAGGCTGGAGCCTGTGCTGCGTGACTTCCCGGCATCTAAACCGCTGAATCTGTTCTTCCGCTTTCCGATTCATGAGGTCGATCAGGAAGGCGTGCTCAGCAGCGCAGGCGCAGCCAGCCCGTCCCGGAACAATCTGAAGCAGAGCAGCAAGCGGATCACAAAGGAGGAAAGGAATAAATCTGTCCGGGAGGCCTTTGATGCCCTGGAGCAGAACGGAGAACCCATATTGATGAAGACGCTGGTGGAAAAGATAGGGGTTACTGAACAATGCGTCCGGCAACGGCTGAAAGAGCTGCCCGATGAATTCTGGGTAAAAGCGGGCCTGGTTGGAAGAAAAGGCTGAGAGACAATGAGAAGGAGAAAGGCGGAATAAAACCATGAAGGAGAAAACAGGGAAGGCTTGCCGGGAACTGAACCGGGAGCAGCTGCTTGAGAATCTGAATCATCTGATTGGATGGCAGGGGCTGACGTATGCGGAACTGGAGAACGCGGCGGGAATCTATCCGGGCTATATCTCCCGGATGAAAAGCGATCCTCGCAAGCTGCCGGCGCTGGACGTGATCTGGAAAATCGCGCAGGTGCTCGGCGTTCCGATCGAATGGCTGATCGAGGGCACCAGCGGTGAACTCGACCGGGAGATCCTGTATCTGCGGGGTTTCCTGCAGCGGCTTTTTGATCTGACGGTGGAAGGGAGGCTTTCCTGGCACGGGACCCCGCTGGCACAGATGATGGAGGTGCTGGAGGGTAAAATGGATCCGGCGGGGCTCCCGTTTTTTGAGAAGGGACAGGACGGTGCGCCCCGACTGGTTTCGAAGGCTTTTCCGGGTTTCCTGGTGCTGCCGGGTAATACCGCATTTTCCACGGCAATGAACGAACGAGAGATCCTGTGCCTTACGAGTCTGCATATCCAAGACCGGGATGCCTTCCCGGAATCGGAGGGAACATTTGAGAATGAATGGTTGGAAATGCAGCTGTGGAATCCGGGAACCGGTGAACGAACGCTGGTTGCATGCTCCTCCTATGGCGGGAATGATCTGATGTGGGCGGATCTGCGGAAGCTGTATCAGCAATTGCTGGAACATGAAACTGATCTGAGGCTGAGTCCCGCTCTGCGGACCTCGATCGATGCTTTCCTGGCCAGATGGGAATGAATCTGCAGGACGCGCTTTGTGTTCTTTGCCTAAAGACCACCGCCCCGTTCTGTTCCGCTTGCACCAGTAAATCCAGATTTGATTTCAGGTCTGATATTCTTATCCTGAGCGCAGGAAGAAGTGCTCGGAAAGGAGGGGGCTTATGGCGCAACACAAGCAAACGCCCGGAATGGCATATCAAGTCATATCCCAGAATGAGAGTCAGGCCATTCTGGAGTACACGTATCTTTGCCCTTACTGTATGCGAAAATCAACGGTCAGGTCGCCGGTTTACCCGGCAGACTACGAACGCCTGGAAACCGGCGGCTTCTATGATGCCCTTGATTGCAGCGAATGCGGTAAGAATGCCGATGTTCGCTTCTGGCGCGTCATGAAGATTGGCTGAAATCCTGACATCAACGCCGATGGTGTTTCCTCATTGTGTAAACGATTGCGCTGCAGGACTTTTCGGTTTTTCCAGACAGTTTATTTTTTGAAACATATCCTTGCAACAGAGTTTAGGCCCTATTTGTTAATTGGAGGTTAATGAAATGAAGGGTAATCATCAAAATACAAAGTCTAAGAAAAGACAGGTGTTTGAGGTCACTGCGATCCTGCTGGTTTGTTTTCTTTCGATGCTGGTCTTAAGCGGATGCGCTTGCGGCGGTATCTCTATGGGCTTCAAAATCTGCAAGCACTGTATGATTGTCTGATCTGATCTCTCCGAAAAGAGGTGCTTCTTTGCTCCCAGAGATTCCAGGGGGTATTTCTTCATATGCCCTATTTACGGCTTTAGCCATGGCAGCAGGGATCCTGTTTATCTATTTTCGTTTAGATGAAGTAGGATTAACATTTAAGGAGCTGGCACTGTACTGTATGACAGGCGCAATTTTCTGCGTCCTTTCGGCAAAGCTCGTTTATGCGGTATCCTACTTACCAACCGCCGGGTTCTCGCCTGAAAATTTCTTCCATTACTTTATTCATGGAGGGATTGTTTTCTATGGAGGCCTGTTAGGATTCATTCTTGGAATTGTCATCATGGCACGGATACAGCATCGCAATTGTATTTACCTCCTCGATGAGATTGCTCCCGCAGTTCCGCGTTTCCATGCAATTGCCCGATTTGGATGCTTGTTGGGGGGATGCTGCTACGGCATCCCCTGGCATTGGGGCGTCACGATGGTGGAATCACCGGATGTCATCAGATTCCCTGTGCAGATCGCTGAAAGTATTTGCAATATCCTCATCTTTTCCGTACTTCTTATGAGGGCGAAAAGGGAAAAAAGTTTTTCCGGCAGCTTTATAATCTATATGTTTTCCTATGCATCCTGTCGCTTTCTGCTGGAGTTTCTGCGAGGCGATATGGACAGGGGAATTTGGTTCCTGGGTTTGTCTACATCGCAAATCATTGCGCTGCTGATTCTGTTTGTTATCGGACTGAAATGGATGGTTGTGCACAGATCCACTCAAATATGATTTCTCAAAAGCCATTCATTGACATGCTCATTATATGAAGAGTATTTTTGATTCGTCCAGAAGGATTCAGCAGCCTTCTGACGAATCAAAAAAAGACAGATACCTTCCACAAAGGGGGGCGGGGGTAACCCTTGACAGCCGTGAAAAGATGCGCTTCGGGGTTCTTTGTGCGATTCGTTCTCCTAATGGTGAACCCGTCATGCGTTCTATTGGTTGTTTCAGCTTGCCTTTCTGATTTTTTGCCCGTCCGAAGCGCTCATCATGGAGGTAGACCATGCCAACCTATACCACAGTGCTTCAGAAACCGCTCGAGACCATCTCCTGGGAGGATGATAA
>CADBTC010000177.1 GCA_902797445.1 uncultured Eubacteriales bacterium
AGGAAAAAGAGTGACCCCGTCGGGATTCGAACCCGAGTTACCGCCGTGAAAGGGCGATGTCTTAGGCCTCTTGACCACGGGGCCACGTTACCGAAGCGGGCGACTGAGTCGGGGTGAAGGGATTCGAACCCCCGGCCTCATGCTCCCAAAGCACGCGCGCTAGCCAGACTGCGCTACACCCCGGTGCATCCTTCCCGCGGCTCTCCCGCAGGCGACATGTGGTATGATACACCCACATTTCTGATTTGTCAATCACTTTTTTAAAAAAAATTTGATGTCAATTTTAGGGGTGTATTTGTACATATCCGCAGAGAATCGTTATCCGGAGAAAAACCAAGCTTTTGATTTCACGATCAAACGCCTGCGGAATATCCGTCTGGCCTGGTTCTGTGCGCTTGCTTCCTGTCCGGGTTTACGCTTTCTTTTCCCTCTCCCGGATCCATGCTTCCACACGCTCCGCCAGCTGACTGTGCCCTCTGCAGGTCAGATGCATATGATCCACTCGATTAAATTCGCAGCCCGCCGCATCCAGGAATCCAACTCCCTCCTGCGCGGCAATGCGGCGATACCATTCCGCCAGACCCTTGCTCTTTTCAATGCAGCCTTCGCCCATAACGGGGTCGAAAAATTCATCTCCGATCGGGGGCGGCGCAATGATCAGGATCCGAGGCTCCCTGCTCCCCCAGCAGTCCACCGTTTTGGCCTTGAGGATCAGTCGATCCATCCCATGCGCAATCAGCGGCGCGCTGGCATGAAATCGTTCCTTGGTATCGTTGGTTCCCAGCATCATAATCAGCAGGTCCACCACTTCATGGCTTTTCAGCAGAGGGTAGAGGACCGGCAGGGTCGACATGCTTTCATGAATCGGGTCCTCAAAAACCGTGGTGCGGCCGGACAGTCCCTCCTCCGTTACCAGATAATCCGCCCCCAGCTTTTTCTGCAGCAGACACGGCCAGCGTTCTTCTTCATTGAACCGAATGCCCCCGTCCGCGCAGTCGCTCGGATCGGCACAGTATCCATGGGTGTTGGAGTCTCCTATGCACAGAATATGTTTTTTCATCCTGATCCTCACCCCTTCTTTTCTTCTTCGCTGCCGCAGCGGACCTTAATCACGGCTTTTCTGCAGTCGGCCGGTCTGCCCGTCGGATTTCCCGGAGCGTGCGGTTCCCCCGGCAGAAAAATCACAAACTGTCCTGCCGACAGGGTAAATTCCATCTGCGGCTCCGCGCGGCAGGTCCGGAAATCCCGGACGGGATCCAGCGGGTCCATCTCCGCCCGCTCACTCCAGCCAAAGCGCTCCTCACCTTCCAGGATCAACTGAATATCCGCGTACTCGGCATGCGCCTCCCAGGCCATTTCTTTCCGATCCAGATGGTTGGTTGCCGTGTTAATGAACACATTTTCTCCGTTCACCTCCGTCCTGCCATCAGGAAGCGCCCATGGATCATGCACAGTAAAATAGGCAGCCGCCGTCTTGAAGTGCTTTCCCAGCCCTGTATACCGGTCCAGATGAGATATCGTATCCACAATCATCTTTTTTTCTCCTCCTCCAGCCAGAATTTCAGTGCTCCGATCATGCCGGCATCATTCCCCAGTGTTGCCGCTTCCAGGCGAAATCCCTCCGCAAATCGGGGCATCATCCCCTGAATCACTTTTTTCCGCAGGGGACTGATCAGCAGGTTTTCCTGTCGGGAAACCCCTCCGCCGATCAGTACGATTTCCGGATTGAAAATATGAACCAGGCCAATGATGCCCGTAGCGATCTGTTGAATCCAGTTCTCCAGCACCTGCCCCATCTCCGCGTCTCCTGCCTGCACCAGATCGAAAAAAGCCCTTCCGTCCGGAACCTTCTCCCGATCTGTTTTTTCCCAGGCCATCCGCATCAGAGCCGTTGTGGATGCATACCTTTCAAAGCATCCTTTTTGCCCGCAGGAACAGGGGGCACCATTCCGGTCAATTGTAAAATGGCCCAGTTCTCCGGCGATCCCCCGCCTGCCTCGGATGAGCTTCCCACCGGAAATGACACCGCCGCCAACTCCCGTGCCCAGCGTCACCATCACGACATCCTTGCATCCCCTGGCGCCGCCGAGAAACGTTTCTCCCAGCACCGCGGCATTGGCATCATTCAGCACATGGACAGGCACGGCATATTCCTCCTCCAATGCCTGCCGAAAACAGGTTCCCTCGTATCCGGGGATGGCGCCGTTGGTTCCGATCACAGTGCCGATTTGATCATCCACCTGGCCCGTAGCCGAAACAGCGATTCCCTCCAAGCCATCCCCATCCTCCGGGCATTCCGCCAGAAACGCTTCGACACCCGCCAGAACGGAAGTCAGAATCGGAGTGGCATATCCGTCTCCGGCGACCGGTACCTCCTGTCTGCGCAGAATCTTCCCCTCCCGGGTCAGGCCTCCGATTTTGGCGGCCGTTCCGCCCACATCTATGCCCAGTATCATCCTGTCATCTCCGTCCTGTCGATCGGACGCCTCCGGCTTCGCCCGCCGGAGCGTCCTTTTCAGACTTGTTCATCCATCCGTTGATTTTTTATCATGCATTGCTCTGTCTGGCACATCTCATCCCATTGTTATCTCAGAGCACGCTGAAAAAGCGCTGTGCAATTTCCAGCGGCCGGGTAATCGCGCCGCCCACGACGCAGGCCCAGGCGCCCAGATTCAGCATTTTCCGCACCTGCTCCGGCGTATGAATGCGTCCCTCCGCAATGACCGGACAGGTCAGCTCCGATGCCAGCTTTTCAACCAGTTCAAAATTGGGATCCCCCTTCTGATCCGCCGTCTGGGGCGTATACCCGTTCATGGTCGTCCCCACCAGATCCGCTCCGGCCCGAACCGCCGCAAGGGCTTCCGCTTCCGTAGCGCAGTCCGCCATGATAATGATGTTCGGATACTTCTCCTTCACCTGGCTCAGAAATTCCGGTGCAGTCAGGCCGTCCCCGCGGGTACAGTCTGTACAGTCGATGGAAACGATATCCGCCAGGGCTTCCATGCATTCGTCCACTTCCCGCATGGTCATAGTAATGCGCCCCGTATAGCCCGGATATTCCCGCTTGATCAGACCGATCACCGGCAGCCCCGTTTCCTCTTTGATGCCGACAATATCCCTGACAGAGGATGTGCGGATCATTCTGGCCCCCGCCAGCTTTGCCGCCCGGGCCATGTAAGGCATCAGGGAGCGTTCCCTGTCATACAGCGGCTCTCCCGGCGTCGCCTGGCAGGATACAATAATCTGTCCCTTCATTAATGCAAACAGTTCTTCTTTCGTCATTGCTGAACTCCTTTCTCCGGCTCTTCCCAGTAGGCATCCCCGGGAGAATACTTCCCGGAGGAAAAATGATATTCCATGGCTTTGGCAAAGGAAAAATAATCGTATTTCTCCAGCGCCGCCACAATGGCCTCGTGCTTCGCCACGCTCCCGGCAAGATGAGGGCGCTTCTTTTCCAGCTGGAACCGCACATCCACCTCCCAGATGGCACTCATCAGGGAATCCAGCACTTCATTTTTCAGCGGCCGGAACAGAGACATGTGGAACTCCCGGTCCAGGTCGGCAAAGGTGCCTTCCTCTTCGTAGCTCACCCGTATTTTGTCCACAATTTCCCTCAAATGGATTACGTCCTCTTTTTGAAGGGCATAAAATGCCTGCCGCATATAGCTCAGCTCCAGATTTTTCCGGACGTCGAACATCTGCCGAACAGCGGGTTCATTCCCCGGTACCCGGAAAAACAGCATTCCCTGCAGAAAATAATCCATGGAGAAGGGCCTGATTTCCGTACCGCGGCCAGCCACAGCACGGACAATTCCCATAACCTCCATGCTCTTGATCGCTTCCCGTACCACGTTGCGACTTACATGGAACGCTGCCGCCAGTGTCTGCTCCGGCGGAAGCAGATCACCTGGCTTTAATCCCTGCTCCACAACCAGCCCATGAATCTGCTGAAGCACCCGTAGATACAGCTTCTCGTCCCGGGTACCCACGGAATCGCCTCCCTTCCTTATCCAACTCTGTCTGTTTCCCTTTCCCGGCCTTCCTTTCTATTGTCCTACATTTCAAAAGCATTGTATCAGGTTTTTTAAGGCAGTGTCAAGGGGATAGCGCTATTCTTTTTGAGATTATGGCTTGTTTTTTCTCGTTTTTTACATTTTTCCAAAAAAAGGTGTTGACAGTCAGTTCGAAATGTAGTACATTTAACATAACGAATCCGGCGAAATGAGCCGGAAAAATAAAGGAGGTTTTCCAATGAAGAAGCTGTTGGCTCTGCTGCTGTGCATGATGCTGATCGTTCCCTCTGCCCTGGCGCTGGCGGATGATCAGGTCACGATTACCCTCTGGACCTATCCCATCGGTTCCTGGGTGGACGATACGACCGTAAAGGGCTTTATCGATTCCTTCAACGCTGTGCACCCCGAGATCAAGGTGAATGTGCAGTACCTGGACTATTCCTCCGGCGATGATCAGGTGACCGGCGCGATCGAAGCGAAGACCACCCCCGACATCATCTTCGAAGGTCCGGAACGCTTGGTCGCCAACTGGGGCGCCGCCGGCAAGATGCTGGATATCAGCGACCTGTGGGCTGATACCAAGGACGACATCGTGGCAGCCAGCCCCGCTGTGGAAGCGGCCTGCAAGAACGCCGAAGGCATCTACTATGAATATCCCCTGTGCATGACCACCCATACCATGGTCATCAACAAGCAGTATTTCGAAAAGGCTGACGCGCTGCAGTACATTGATGAAGAGACCCATACCTGGACGACTGAGAACTTCATCAAGGCCTGCAAGGCGCTGCAGGCGGCCGGCTACATCCCCGGTGTTATCTACTGCGGCGGCCAGGGCGGCGATCAGGGCACCCGTGCCCTGGTGACCAACCTGTATTCCGGCAAGTTCACCAATGCGGATCATACCGCCTATACCATGGATTCCGCCGAAAACATCCAGGCGCTGACCCAGCTGCAGACCATGGTCAACGAAGGCAGCCTGACGGCCGATCCCGGCATCGTGGCCGGAGATGAAATCGCCCTTTTCTGCAACGGCACCATCGCGATGGGATTCTGCTGGAACGCCAGCGCGGCCGTTTCCAATAAGGCTTCCATGCAGGAAACCGTAACTCCCTTCCCCATGGCCTTCCCCTCTGACGACGGCGTACCGGAACTGCAGGGCGGCATCTGGGGCTTCGGCCTCTTCGACAACGGGGATGAAGCCCGGGCAAACGCCGCGAAGACCTTTGTGAAGTGGGTCTGCGACGATGCCAATCAGGCTGTTCCCAGTGTTTATGCCACCGGTTTCTTCCCCACCCGCGCGTCTCTGGGCGACATTTACACCGGAACCGAGAAAGAAGACAACGCAGCCTTCTCCCTGTTCATGCCTTACCTGGGCGACTATTATCAGGTGACCGGCAACTGGGCTGTGCAGCGCACCGAATGGTGGAACCTGCTGCAGCGGATCTTCTCCGGCGGCAATGTGGAAGCGGAAGTTGCCACCTATGTGACCAACAGCAATTCCGGCATCTGAGCATGATTCCATCCCAAAGGGAAACCGGGAATCACCGCGGAACCTTGTAACGTAAATCTGGGCACCCCTTCTTCTTCCCGGGAGGCGGGGTGCCCTTTTTCGCACTGGATTCCCCGTCCGATGTGCCCGCAGTCGGTGCCCGAACGGATAAAGTGATATTTTACAGGAGGTAGAGCATCCGATGACTGTGAAAGCCCCCTCTCTGGCCGTTTCGAAGGCTCAAAAAGCCCAACGCCGCAGAGAAAACATCGCCGGGTATATCTTTATGGCCCCGAGCCTGCTGTTCTTCCTCGGGTTTGTCATCTTTCCAATGGGGATGTGCCTGGTTACCAGTTTCTTTAATTATACGATGACGGATTTTTCCTTCATCGGCTTCCAGAACTACGCTGAGCTGATCCACGACAGCATTTTTGTGAACAAGGCCCTGATCAATACGCTGATCATCGTCGTTCTGTCCGTCCCCGTTACCTGTATTTTTTCGCTCTGGGTCGCTTCCCTGATCTATAAAATGCGGGAAGTTCACACTTCTTTCTTCCGCTGCGTGTTCTATCTGCCGGTCGTCACCGGATCCGTGGCGGTCACGGTGGTGTGGAAATGGATTTTCAATAACTATTACGGCATTCTCAATTATCTGCTGAAAAATCTGGGCCTCATTACCATGAACCAGAACTGGCTGGGCAGCGCCAATACCGCTCTGGGATGCATCATCATGATCCTGCTGACCACCTCCGTCGGTCAGCCCATCGTGCTGTACGTATCCGCCCTGAGCAATGTGGACGGATCCCTGGTGGAAGCCGCCTCCGTGGACGGCGCCACGAACCTGCAGGTCTTCTGGAAGATCAAGTGGCCTCAGATCATGCCTACGACCTTGTATATTCTGGTGATTACCACCATTAATTCTTTCCAGTGCTTCGCGCTGATTCAGCTGCTGACATCCGGCGGCCCCAACAATTCCACGCAGACCATCATGTATTACATCTACTATAACGCGTTCAAGCTGAACCGCTACGGATATGGCAGTGCCATGGGCATCATTCTGGCCATCATCATCGGCATCTTCTCCGCTGTCCAGTTCCGCCTGGCGCGCACAGATAACGGTTAAGGAAAGGAGGAAAACAGCATGCAGGCGACAACGACTTCAAATCCGCACCGTAAAATGAAAGTGCAGCGGGGCGATATCGGCTCGGATCATTCCGTCCAGGCCCTGACCCCTTATAAGGTTATCGGCGTGATTCTGCTGATCATCCTGGCGCTACTGTTTCTGTTTCCCCTTTACTGGATCATAACTGGCTCCTTCAAAAGCCCGCAGGTGATCAATGCCGCCACGCCGCAGTGGTTCCCGCTGGAGCCCACCATCAGCAATTATCAACGGCTGTTTGAAAAGCCTGCTATGGCCTGGGTCTGGAACACGGTGTTCATGTGCGTCATGAGCATGATCCTGACCTGTATTACCGCATCCATGGGCGGCTATGCACTGGCAAAAAAGCGTTTCACCGGCAATAAGCTGATTTTCAGCATCTTTATCATCGCCATGGCCCTGCCCAAGCAGGTCATTCTGATTCCTCTGCTGAAGGAGATGGCCTGGCTGAAAATCCACAACACCCTCTGGGCGGTGATTCTTCCTACGGTTGGCTGGCCCTTCGGCGTCTTTTTGATGAAGCAGTTTTCAG
Source organism: uncultured Eubacteriales bacterium (assembly GCA_902797445.1). Classification (GTDB taxonomy): domain Bacteria; phylum Bacillota; class Clostridia; order Christensenellales; family Aristaeellaceae; genus Aristaeella. The sequence continues at coordinate 7,194 of CADBTC010000177.1, forward strand.
AAAACGTTCCCAATGAGCTGCTGGAGGCCGCCCGCATTGACGGAGCCGGCGAGACGCGGACATTCCTGGAGATTGTCCTGCCCCTGATTTCCCCGGGCATCGGCGCTCTGGCCATCTTCACCTTTATCAACGCCTGGAACGATTACTTCCTGCAGCTGATCATGCTCAACGACACCCAGGTGCTGACCATCTCTCTGGGCATCGCGAAGCTCCAGAGCGAGCTGAGCACAGACTTCGGCCTGATCATGGCAGGCGCCGCCCTGGGTTCTGTCCCGATTATCATTATTTTCCTGATCTTCCAGAAGTTCTTTACCCGCGGCATCACCATGGGCGCCGTGAAGGGCTGATCAACAACAGAAAAAAACGAACAGGAGTGAATATCCATGAACGCGAAACTGGAAAAATACGCCGGCGTGATCCCCGCCTTCTATGCATGCTATGACGAAAAGGGCGAAGTCAGCGGTCCGGCCGTCCGGGCGCTGGCGCGCCATCTGGTCAGCAAGGGAGTCAAAGGTCTTTATGTAGGCGGTTCCTCCGGCGAATGCATCTATCTGGAAAAGGAAGAACGGATGCTGACCCTGGAAAACGTCATGGCTGAGGTCGGCGGCGAGGTCACCGTCATCGCCCACGTTGCCTGCAATAACACCCGGGAATCCTGCCAGCTGGCTGCTCACGCGGAAAAGCTGGGGGTAGATGCCATCGCCAGCATCCCTCCGATTTATTTCCGACTGCCTGAGCACGCCATCGCACGCTACTGGAATGACATGTCCGCCGCGGCGCCGAATACGGACTTCATTATCTACAACATTCCTCAGCTCGCCGGTGTGGCCCTGACCCCCTCCCTCTTCCGGGAAATGCGGAAGAACCCCCGGGTTGTCGGCGTCAAAAACTCCTCCATGCCCACTTACGATCTGGAGATCTGGCGCCGGCTGGGCGGAGACGACGTGGCCGTTTTCAACGGGCCGGATGAACAGTTTGTCGCCGGCAGGGTCACCGGCGCCAGCGGCGGCATCGGCGGAACATACGCGGTCATGCCGGAGCTTTTCCTGAAGATGGACGCCCTGATCCGGGAAGGCCGCATGACGGAAGCGGAAGAAATTCAGCATGCCGTCAATGCCATTATTGAACGCATGTGCGCTACCCACGGCAACATGTACGCCACCGCGAAGAAGATGCTGGAGATCAACGCCGGCCTCCATTGCGGCAGCGTGCGCGCGCCTCTGGCGCCTCTGGCGGAAGCGGATCTGCCCATCGCCGAGGACGCCGCGCGGATGGTACGCGAGGCCATCGGCCGCTTCTGCTGATCCAGTCCGCAGCGGGCTGGATATCCGCGCGTTCCACCATTTGATAAAAAAAGCCCCGGGAGCTTTTGCCCCCGGGGTCCTTTTTTATTGTCTTGCCATGTCCAATCCGGATTACAGCTTGGCCACATCCGCATCTGAAATCATATGGAAGCCCGCGCCGGTCAGCACTTCCTCGGCTTTCTGGTTGTCCGCAACCCGGATCACCAGATAGGCGTGTCTCTCTGTCCTGGCGCAGAAGGCGTACAGGTATTCCAGGTTAATCCCCGCCAGGTCCAGCACCTTCAGAGCCGCCGCCATCTTCCCGGGAGCATCTCCGATTTTCACGCCCACGACCTCGGTTTCCTTCACGATGTAGCCCTTCCCCTTCAGAACGGAAATGGCCATCCGGTTGTCGCTTACAATCATCCGCAGAATGCCGAACCGCTCCGTATCCGCAATAGACAGCGCCCGCAGGTTGATCCCCGCGTTGGCCAGCACCTCGGCAATGTCTGACAGGGCACCGGGTGTATTATCCACAAAAACGGATAGCTGATTCAATGCCATGTTTTTCGCTCCTTTCCTGTTGCTCCGGAGGTTTCTCCCCCAAAACGCATCCAGGGAACAGCCCTCCTGATCAATATCGTCCGTTCCGGACGTTATGCTGCTGCTTTATCAATTCGACAGCGGCCCGGAATTTCCTTTTTTCTTTTCCCCCGGAGAAGAAGAATTCGGAATCAGCCCTTCCACTGGCTGTCGGTCACCAGCTTCCGTTTGTCGATCACCCGCACGGCCTTTCCTTCGCTGCGCTGGATGGTATGGGGCGCCACCAGATGAACCGCCGGCCCGATGCCCAGCATGGCCCGCATGGCGGCCACCAGCGCCTTCTCCCGCGCTGTAATATTGGATACGGTGTCGCTGAAGGTTTCCTCGTCCATCTCCACCAGGATATCGAATGTGTCGTTGTTCTTCTCGCGGTCCACCACGATCTGATAATTCGGGCTGTAGCCCTCCTTAAGCAGCACGGTTTCGATCTGGCTTGGGAACACATTGACACCCCGGATGATCAGCATGTCGTCGCTGCGGCCCATGGGCTTGGTCATGCGGATGAATGTCCGGCCGCAGCTGCATTTTTTCCGGCTCAGGATGCAGATGTCCCGCGTCCGGTACCGCAGGAGCGGAAAGGCTTCCTTGTCCAGGCTGGTAAACACCAGCTCGCCCTTGCTTCCTTCTGGCAGCACCTCTCCGGTCTCCGGGTCGATAATCTCAGCAATAAAGTGGTCCTCATTGATGTGCATGCCCTGCTGTTCCTGGCACTCGAATGACACCCCGGGGCCGGAGGTTTCCGTCAGGCCGTAAATATCATAGGCCTTGATCCCCAGGGTCTCCTCGATGGAGCGGCGCATCTCCTCCGTCCAGGGCTCCGCGCCGAAGATACCCACCTTCAGGGGATTCTCCTCCGGCTTGATTCCCCGCTCCTTCAGGCTCTCGCCGAGGTACGCTGCATAGGAAGGCGTGCAGCAGAGGATCGTCGCCCCCAGGTCCATCATAAACTGGATCTGGCGGTCCGTGTTCCCGCTGGACATGGGCAGCGTCAGGCATCCCAGCTTATGGCTGCCGCCGTTAAGACCGGGGCCTCCTGTGAACAGCCCGTATCCGTAGGATACCTGCACCACGTCCTCGTTGGTGCCGCCCGCCGCCACGATCGCCCGCGCGCAGCATTCCTCCCACAGATCCACGTCATGCTGGGTATAGAAAGCCACCACGCGCCGGCCGGTGGTACCGCTGGTAGACTGAATGCGTACGCAATCCTTCTGGGGCACCGCCAGGAACCCACGGGGATACTCCTCCCGCAGATCGTCCTTGCTGATGAAAGGCAGCTTGTGAAGGTCCTCTATTCCGTGAATATCTTCAGGTTTGACGCCTTTTTCGTCCATCTTTTTCCGATAAGGCGCACAATGCTCATATACATGCTGAACCTGCTTGACGAGCTTTTCGCTCTGCATCTGCCGAATCCGGGAAACCGGCATGGTCTCCGCCGGTTCATTGAAATATCTCATGATGATATCCTCTCCTTCTTCTTCGGTATGTAGCGCTCATATATGCTTTTTGTGACATTGAAATGCATTCTGTCCGAAGGCTGAGGCGGAGCCCGGCTCGCAGCTGGGCACGGCCTCAGCCATGAAATCCCAAAGAGAATGCCTTCCTGTTCATCTCCAGGAATTTCGCCGGGACCGTCCGTTCGAGGGCTGCCAGCCATTTCTCCTCCGAGATCCCGCTATGGGCAGCAAAATGCCCCATCAGCACGATATTCACAGCCTTGGCGCTGCCCGCTTCCATGGCAGGGCTCAGGGCATCAAAATCGTCAATATCGAAGCCCTGTTCCTTCAGGGTTTCCAGCACATTCTCCGGATACACCGCCGCACCGGTAATAACGGGCATGGGATCGATCTGCTGGGTATTGACGATAATCTTCCCGCCCTTCCGAAGGCATCCCGCGTACCGGGCAGCCTCCAGCTTTTCAAAGCTGATAATATAGTCGCATTCTCCTTCCGTCACGATGGGAGAATAGACTTTATCGCCATAGCGGACATAGGTCACCACGCTGCCGCCCCGCTGGCTCATGCCGTGAACCTCGCTGACCTTGACGTCATACCCTTCTTCCGTCAGCAGGTTCCCCAGCAGCTTGCTGGCCAGCAGGCTGCCCTGGCCGCCCACGCCCACGATCATCACGTTCGTCGTCTTCATTGCCTTACTCCTCCCCGATGGCCCCGAAGGGGCACAGCTGCTCGCATACACCGCATCCCACGCAGAGGGTCCGGTCGATCCGGGCTTTTCCCTCCTTCATGGAGATGGCCGGGCATCCCAGCCCCATGCACCGCTTGCAGGCGCGGCACTTCTCCGCATCCACCTTCAGCGGGGCTTTCGGCTTCACATACTTCAGCAGCACACAGGGGCGGCGGGAAATAATGACGCTGGGTTCTGCCACCGCAAGCTCTTCCTTCACGGCCTGCTCGCATTCCTTCAGGTTGTAGGGATCCACCACCCGAACCCGCTGAATACCCAGGGCTTTGCACAGAGCTTCCAGGTCCACCTTTGCCGCCGGATCCCCTTTGATATTGTATCCGGTAGTGGGATTCTGCTGATGGCCCGTCATGCCGGTGATGGAGTTATCCAGAATAATGACCGTGGAGTTGGAGGCGTTATAGGCGATGTTCACCAGCCCCGTCATGCCGGAATGCATGAAGGTGGAGTCTCCGATCACCGCCACGGTCTTTCCTTCCGTCTCCCCTCCGGTGGCCAGGTTAAAACCGTGAATGCCGCTGACGCTGGCCCCCATGCACAGGGTTGAATCCAGCGCGTTCAGGGGCGCCACGGCTCCCAACGTATAGCATCCGATGTCTCCCAGCACGGTGATGTGGTTCTTTGCCAGCGTATAGAACATTCCCCGGTGAGGACATCCGGCACACATCATGGGCGGCCGGCCCGGAACCTGCGGCGCGGTCCCCTGAGCCTCCGGGATCTCTCCCACATCCACGCCTTCTTTCCGGAAGGCTTCCCGGATGCTGTGCTGGCTGAATTCCCCTACAGGGCTGAACAGGGCCTTGCCGACACAGTCAATTCCCAGGGATTTCACATGGTTTTCGATCACGGGATCCAGCTCTTCGATGACGTAGAGCTTCTTGACCTTCGCGGCAAAATCCCGGATCATCTTCTCCGGCAGGGGATTGGGCATACCGATCTTCAGGATGGACACCCTGTCGCCGAGCACTTCCTTCACATACAGGTAGGAGCAGCCGCTGGTAATAATGCCGATGTCGCTCCCCCGGTCCTCGACCCGGTTGTAGGCGCAGTTCTCCGCCAGCGCCTTCAGCTTCTCCGTCCGCTCCTCAACCAGCGGATGCTTCGCCTTGGCATAAGCCGGCATCATGATGTATTTGGAGGGCTGCTTCACATAGGCTTTCCGGGGCGCATCCTCCCGCTCGCCCATTTCCACCAGGCACTGGCTGTGGGCGATGCGGGTGCACATCCGCAGCAGGACAGGCGTATCGTATTCCTCGCTCAGGGCGAAGGCGGACCGGGCAAAGGCATAAGCCTCCGCGCTGTCCGCGGGCTCCAGCATGGGCACCTTGGAGGCAATGGCATAATGCCGGCTGTCCTGCTCATTCTGGGAGGAATGCATGGCCGGATCGTCCGCCACGCAGATCACCATTCCCCCGGTCACCCCGGTATAGCTTAAGGTAAACAGCGGATCCGCCGCCACGTTCAGGCCCACATGCTTCATGGCGCAGGCGGACCGTACGCCCGCCAGGCTGGCGCCAAAAGCTGTTTCGCAGGCGACCTTCTCGTTGGGCGCCCACTCCGTATGGATATCATCATGTTTGGAAAGAAATTCCGTAATTTCCGTGGAAGGCGTGCCGGGATATGAGCTGATCACGCTCAATCCGCCATGGTACAGGCCCCAGGCCACGGCCTCGTTCCCAATCAGCAGTTTTTTCAATTCCTTACCATTCCCTTCTCGGTGCCCGTTTTCCGCATTTTCAGCGTGCCGCGGGCTCCGTCCTTTGCTTCAAACAAAGTGCATTATATGCCTTTTCCCTGTATTTGTCTTGTCTTTTCCTGTATTTTTACGGATTTTTGTTTGCTTTCCCCTCCTGAAAGGGTTATCATTTATGAGCACATCTTCTCTATATGGAACGGAGGTTTACTGACATGACGATTGTGCATCTGCTGGAGCGGAACGCCCGCGAGTGGCCTGATGATTCTGCTCTTGTTGAGATTAATCCCGATCAGCCGGAAACCCGCAAGGTAACATGGCATGAGTTTGAGCTGGTGGAGCCCAGCGGCCGGTCCAGGCATTACCGCCGGGAGATTACCTGGGCTGTATTTAACGAGAAAGCCAATCGGGTCGCCAACATGCTGCAGTCCCATGGCATCGGTCCGGGCAGCAAGGTGGCCATCCTCCTGATGAACTGCATTGACTGGCTGCCGATCTACTTCGGCATCCTGAAAACCGGCGCCCTCGCGGTTCCCATGAATTTCCGCTATGCCGCCAATGAAATCGAGTACTGCCTGAACCTGTCCGAGAGCAGCATGATGATCTTCGGGCCGGAATTCATCGGCCGGGTGGAGGAGATTGCGGAATCCATTCCGCAGGTTTCCCTGGTCTATCTGGGCGCCGGCTGCCCCACCTTCGCGGATGATCTGAACGAACTGATGAATGAAAGCAGCTCCGCTTTCCCGCCCTGCCAGCTGCAGGAGGATGACGACGCAGCGATTTACTTTTCCTCCGGAACCACCGGCTTCCCCAAGGCCATCCTGCACAAGCACCGGAGCCTCATCCACTCCGCCCGGGTCGAGCAGGTGCATCATGGTCAGACAAAGGAGGACTGCTTTCTCTGCATCCCGCCCCTGTATCATACCGGCGCCAAGATGCACTGGTTCGGCAGTCTGATTTCCGGCGGAAGGGCCGTCATCCTGAAAGGGACCCGGCCGGAGACCATCTTTAAGGCGGTCAGCGAGGAGCACTGTACCATCGTCTGGCTCCTCGTACCCTGGGCCCAGGATATCCTGACGGCTCTGGACAGCGGGGAGCTGCGTATTGCGGATTATCAGCTGTCCCAGTGGCGGCTGATGCATATCGGCGCCCAGCCCGTGCCCCAAAGCCTGATTCACCGCTGGCTGAAGTATTTTCCGAATCACCAGTATGATACCAACTATGGCCTGAGCGAATCCATCGGTCCCGGCGCGGTGCATCTGGGAGTCGAAAACGTCCATAAGGTCGGCGCCATCGGCATCCCCGGGTACGGATGGGAGGTCAAAATCGTCGACGGAAATATGAAGGAGGTTCCTCAGGGCAGCGTGGGTGAGCTGGCTTTGAAGGGGCCCGGCGTCATGGTCTGCTATTACAACAATCCCCAGGCCACTGCCGATACGCTGAAAGGAGACTGGCTTCTGACCGGCGATATGGCGCGCATGGACGAGGATGGCTTCATTTACCTGGTTGACCGGAAGAAGGATGTGGTCATCACCGGCGGAGAGAACCTGTATCCCGTGGAAATCGAGAACTTCATGGCCGCCTTCAAGCCCATCAAGGATGTCGCGGTTATTGGCCTTCCGGATCCCCGGCTGGGCGAGATTGCCGCCGCCATCGTGGAGCTGGTTCCCGGGGTGGATTGCACAGAGGCAGACATCAACGAATATTGCCTGGGTCTCCCTCGCTATAAGCGGCCCCGGAAGATTATTCTGGCGCCCGTTCCCCGCAATGCAACCGGCAAAATTGAAAAGCCCAAGCTGCGCAAAATGTACGGCGCAGAGGGTCTGGTAGACAGCCAGAACAAGTCCTGATGCGTTCAGCAGCGTAATCATGGACCGTAGTTGTCTGTCGCGTTATAAAAAGGAATAATCCCCGATTGCTGGAGTTGAATCAGCCCCCAAAAAAAGAGTTTCCCCGGTGCCGCTGGGCGCCGGGGTTTTGTTCATGATGCACGGGTTCAGGCCGCCTGGCTCGTATTACTCAGCCAGCTGCTGCTCCGTCGTAACCTCCCAGAAGAGCTTCGTCTCCTCTTCGGAGGCAGAAACGCAGATCTCGGGCTCGTTCGTCCGCCCCTGCGCTGCCAGTTCATCGCATTCTTCAATGGTTTCTTCCAGCATTTTATTCATTTCGTCCATTACCGTTTCTCTTTCTCTCCTCTTCATCCGGCGGAACATCCGGTGTTTCGTTCCGCGCTCCTTGAACGGGACCCCCGTTCAGTTGCGGTATTATACGCTCTATTGACAGAAAAGCAATCGTCCTTTTGTCCCCTTTTCAGACAGAACCGACAATCTTCCTGCCGTCAAACCATTCCGGAAGGGATTCCAACCGGATGATTTCCCCGCTTATGGGATGTATCAGACGCAGCAGCGCGCTGTGCAGCGCGAAGCGGCCGGGAAACTCCTGCGGCAGCTCTGTACCGTAGAGGAAATCCCCGCAGATCGGGCATCCGATGGCGGAAAGATGAACCCGGATCTGGTGGGTACGTCCGGTGCCCAGCTTCAGACGGACAACCGCCCGGTTTCCGCCGCGCTTTTCCACAACGCGGTAAAATGTGCTCGCGCTCTGCCCATCTGGGCGGACTTCCCGTCGGACGCTGGCGGTCTCGCGCTTTCCGATGGGCAGATTGATCTCTCCTTCCGCCGGCTCCGGAATGCCCTCTGTCAGCGCCAGATATTCCCGGATGAATTTTTCTCCATGCAGCATCCGCTGCAAAAGGTCCTGCGTGTGTCCGTCCTTTGCGATCACCATCAGCCCACTGGTCCCTTTGTCCAGCCGGTTCACCGGACGGTAAACAAAGTCTTCTGGGCAGCCAAAATAACTGTACACCGCATTCTCCAGTGAATCCCCAGGATGGTTTCGGCTGCTTTGGCTCGCCAGAGGGGCTGGCTTGTCCACGATCATCAGATATGAATCCTCATAAGGAATGTTCAGCGGCAGATCATAGGGCTCCGGAAGAAAAACCGGCTCCTTTTCCGGCATCACGACAGAGACCTGATCGCCGGTTCGCACCCTGGTATTCACCGCGCGCAGTTCGCCGTTGACCGTAATCCGGCCGTTCCATTTGGCGCTCTTCATGGCGGAATAGCTTAGCCGCATCCCATTCCGCAGGATCTCCCGCAGTCTTTTTCCGTCCTCCTCCGGGCCCACGCTGTAGCTGTCCATTTCACCCTCCGTTTTCCTTTTTCATGCGGACAGTCTGAAACCGCCGCCGGGTTTGCCTTACAGCGGCAATGAAAAAGCCTCAACCGGAACGATTCTCCCGGTTGAGGCGAATAGCCTGCTATGCCGCTTATCAGTATCGCCCGGGGGCAGGCTTGCTCTCAAGGCGCTCATCAAGCGGCATGACACCCAAACTGTTCCGAAACGGATATTCAACCGCTTCTGCCGGCTCAGGCCCTCAAGTCCCGCTGTTCTGCATCAGCAGCTGCACCAGGCTCTCGGGCAGGTACTGGATAATGGTCAGCGGCAGCATCTGCAGATTCGTCTGAATGCTCTGCATCAGCGTGTTCAGCTCTTCTTCGCTCATGGCCATAGGCTGCACCGCATCCGGCGAGACAATATACGCCTCCGCCATGCCCGTCTGCATGGTTTCATGGATGCGCACCAGATCCCCTATGCCCTCCATGCTGAAGGTCATATCCATGTGTCCTTCCGCGTGGTCTCCCAGATCCTCTTCCGCTGAAACCAGATCCATCACAAATCCCATCTGCGCCGCATCGGGAGATTCCTTTACCCGCATGATCATGTTAAAATGCGCCTGCGGAGCCGCGCCTGTTGTCACGTTTGCGGTCCAGATCATAACCACCGGCTGATAGGTGACGCCGTTCTCCATGGTTTCGCCGGTGACCTGATAGTTCATCTGAACCGTTCCCTCGTTTACGGTCATTGTCATATCGCCCTTCAGCACGTCGCCTTCGACGTCCAGGGTATACTGGATCTGCGTGTTGCCGGCAGCAGAGAGGCTCATCAGCGCTTCCGCGTGTACATTCCGGATCTGCTCCCCGGTCTGCACCTTCGGATCGCCGACAACATAGAACTTATATCCGCCGTTTTCCATGCCCATATAGACCTTCAGCTCCGTATCCTCCGCCAGCATATCCGGCACTTCGCTGAAGCGGGCAATCAGCGTTTCCTCCGTCAGCCCCTTGCCCTCCGACAGCTTCTGCGTCACCGGCATGTTCCAGAACAGCTTCGCGAGCTCGGCGGTAATGCGCTTCAGGCCTTCCTTCTGCAGGGGAACGGTCACCACCGCCATCGCACCGGGAAGGGCCTCGGGCGCCTCCGTTACTTCACCGGTCTCAATTTGCGGATAGGCAGCCACGGCGTTCATCAGCCCCTCGACATTCGGTTCGCCCACCAGCTTGCGAAGAGCCGCCGCCGGATCCTCCCGGAGCTCCTTATAGTAATTTTTCAGGCTGTCCACCTGCTCCTGGGTAATGGAGCCTTCCGCGACCGCGCTGTCCAGCCCCTGCTTGATCAGCTCTTTGATCTGCGGCCAGGTGATCTGGAAAATTCTTTCTCCCAGCACACCGGAATGCAGATACAGGCTCTTGTTTCCGTAGGCCATTGTGACATCAACGGCTTCCTGTCCGCTGACAATCAGGGCGCCGCCCATCTGGGCCAGGCCTTCCGCGGTCTGCGCCGAGACACGGAACCCAAAGGTGCTGAGCACGTCCTTCACGACGCTTTTGATTTCCTCCGGCGCGCCGATCATATCCAGCGCCAGATCCGTTACCTCCATGGAATAATCCATGGTCACCTGCTGCCCCTCCAGCATGTACTTCGCTGAAGGAGACGATTGCCGGATCATCTCTTCCGCCGCGCTGATCATCGCGCTGCTCTGCTCTGCCAGGGAAAATGCAGGCATCAGAGCCAGCATCAGCGCTGTCAGCATTGCCAATACCTTTTTCATTTCTCTTCCTCCTTGTTTAAATGGTATATTTCGATATCTCCCCATTTTTCTATTTCGATACCTGAATCCTGAAATCCTGCCGGATGCCGGACAAAAAAGCGTGGGACTCCCGGCGGGGTTCATCTTATGGAGAAACGGGCCTTACTGCCGCCGGTTCCGAACCTCATTGCGCTCCAGCCGGATGGCATTGAGCAGCTCGCTGACGCTTCGGTCCGCTTCCATCAGCTGCTGGTCCACAAATTCCAGCGTGTTTTTCTGCAGCTGCGCGGCATCCTGCTGGGCTTTTTCCCGGATCTCGTCGCTTTCCACCCGGGCCCGTCGAACAATGTTTTCCTCTTCAATCATCTGACGGGCTTTCTTTTCCGCGTCCTCCACCATCCGGGCCGCTTCGGCCCTGGCCGCTTCGACGCAAGCCGTGGCTTCCTGATTCGCCCGATCCATCAGGTTATTGGCCTCCTGATTGGCCCGTTCCATCAGTGCGCGGGCTTCCTGGTTGGCCTGATCCATCAGGCTCTGGGCTCTGGCATTGGCTTCGCTGACGGTCTGCTGAGCCTGGTTGGTCGCTTCCGCTTCCGTCCGTTCCTTCCACGCCCGCGTCTCCGCCCGCAGCGTCGTTTCCTCCTCCACAATCTTTGCTGCCGTTTTGATTGCAGAGGGCAGATTTTCCCTCAGGTAAGTCAGCTGACTGTCCATGACGGTCCGGTTCACTACGCAGTTTTCCGCGTTCATCAGCGTCTTCCGCGCTGAGCCCAGATGCTCCTTCATGGCTTCAATCGCCTTTATGCACCGACCCGGCGCCTGCACATCCGGATTCCTGCCATTCCGGACCGTTTCCTCAGGTTTTCTTTCGACTCCGCTCTGTTCTTCCGCGGGGTGCTCGTCCAGCGTCCGCTCCGGCTGAATCTCCGGCTCGTCTTCCCTGCTCTGGGATCTTCTTCTGGGTGTCGTCTCCATGCCTGCCGTCCTCCTCCGTTTTTTCAAGTTATCCGTCCGGTTCTCTTCCCCGGTTTTGTTCGTCTTCCTCACGTGTTTGTCAGCCGCCGGATGATTTCCTTCGCGCAGGCCTGGGGGACAAACGCCGAGATGTCTCCGCCGAAAGCCGCGATTTCTTTCACCGCTGAGGAGGAAACCCATGCCTTGCCCTCCCCTGCGGGCATCAGCAGCGTCTCCATGTCCGGATTCAGCTGCCTGTTGGCCTGGGCGGAAACGCTCTCCGCGTCATATTCCGCCGTGTTCCGGACGCCCCGGATCACTGTTCTTTCTCCCCGGGCACGCATGTACGCGCTCAGCAGCCCGTCCCAGATCTCCACCTTTACGTTTGGTATCTCCGCGCAGGCCTTTCGCATCAGGGTGGCCCTTTCCTCTGGCGTAAAGCTTCCCTTTTTCCGGACGTTGATCATAATAACCACCGTCACCTGATCAAAAAGCTTTGCCGCCCGGCTGATCAGATTCGTGTGTCCCTCCGTCACGGGATCAAACGATCCCGGAATCACGCAGCTGCTCATGCTTTCCTCCCGAAGGTTCCCCCTCTTTCGCTCTGCCCGCGGTCTCCGGCTTTTGAGTCGTTGTCGGGGAGCCAGTAACCGTCTGCTGCGCGCCTGTCTGTTCCGGACCAGCAGCCGGCGCGTTCTCTTCATCCGGCCCGGCAGCAGATTCCGTCTTCGCTAGGATGGTCACCCCGCAGTATCCCCAGGACCGCGCTTTCACCGTATCATAATCCGCCGCTACACGGGGCGTCTGCTTCGCCTGGTGCTCTATGACGATCCATCCTTCCGTACTGAGCAGCGGGCGGATTCTGTCCGTCACTTCCCGCAGATCCGTCATCACGTAAGGCGGGTCCAGAAAAACGAGATCGAACCGTTCGCCCGCTTCCGAAAGTGCCCGAAGCGTATCCTCCCAGGGGGCCTGCATCACCCGGGCGTTTTGGTCAAATCCCAGATTTTCAAGATTTTGCCGCTGGATCCGGCTGGCTTCCCGATCCCGGTCCGCCAGTACCGCGAATGCGGCCCCCCTGCTCAGGGCTTCCAGACTCAGGGCCCCGCTGCCGGCGAACAGATCCAGTACCCGGGCGTCCATGCATTTCCCCTGCAGCATATTGAACAGGTTCTCTCTGACCCGATCCAGCGTTGGTCGGGTGTCCCGTCCCTGAGGCGCTTCCAGCTTTCTTCCCCGGGCGGTTCCAGCGATGATTCTCAGCATATCTTTCCCCTGTCTCATTCCCTTTGCCGGCCCCGGGAACATTCTCTGCAGGCCGCTCGTCCGTTCAGCGCGGACCGGTCTCGATAGCGCACCGTTTTTCGCTCTGTATCCGCCCGTCAGTTCAACTGCTGCGGCGCCTTGGGCTTTGGCGCCGTCCGGGCCTTCCGGGCTTTCCGCTCTCTCTTTGCCCGGGTCTTTTTGCTCTCCTCAATTCCGGTATGGATCTTCGTCCGCTGCTGGCGTCCCTGAAGGTATCCGGTCCCGTAAGCTAGGGCCGGCAGCATGACGATGACCGGACTGAGCCGCTCTACCAGCAGCAGCGTATTCTGGTTCTCGGTCCCCGCCATGCTGACAAAGGGCATCACCGCCACGCGGATAAGGATCCGCAGCACATCCGTAAACTGGATGCCCTCCCGGATCGTATAAGCCACAAGGGCATCTCCCACTTCGCTCCGGTCCTGATAGGTGCTGAGCCAGTTGGGAAGTGCCCCGTACCCGGTAACCTGCCTGCGGGCCGTCACAGCCAGAACGATCGCGCAAAGCAGAATCGGAATTGTCCCAATGGCGCCGGTCAGGAACCCTTTCAGGGGATGAAAGCACATGGCTTTTTCCGAGGCGGAAAACGTACGGCCTTTCTCCTGCCGCTGATAGAGAATCTCGCCCCGGGCCACCGCGTCGGCCCCCCGGCTGACGGCATTGTTATAAAAAAGCACCAGGACCAGCGCTTCCACCGCCAGATTCAATGCGATCCGCAGGACGCCGCTGTCCATGCTCAGGGTGCTGCAGATCAGAAAGGAGATGACTCCCGTCAGAATCAGCCCACCGAAAAAGCCAAACGCGCCTTTCACCGTTCGCTCGTCCGTGGGCGATCCCGTCAGATACGGTTTGGTTACCTGCTCCGTTTTCCCGCTCTTTCCCGTCATCGTTCATCCTCCTGTGTTTCCGGTCCCTTATTCCCGGTCCTCGATGATTTCCATCTGAACCCGCCCGCTTCGGCTCAGCAGGACTTCATAGGAAATCGTCCCGCTCCACCGGGCGATGTCCTCCGCTGTAATGCGCTCCGCACCGTCGCTTCCCAGCAGCACCACCGGATCCTCCGCCCGGGCCTCCGGGATGTCCGTCACGTCAGCCATCATCTGATCCATGCAGATCCGGCCAAGCACCTTCGCCCGCTTTCCGCGGATCAGCACCTCCGCCTGCCCGCTGGCGGCGCGGTGATATCCATCCCCGTATCCGCAGGTCACGGTGGCGATCCGGGTGGGCCGCTCCGCCTGCCAGGTTCTGCCGTAACTGACGTAAGCCCCGGCAGGGACTTCTTTCACATAGCTGATCTGAGCCTCCCAGCGCATGCAGGGCGCCAGGGGCAGCCCGGTTTCCACCGGAGGATAGCCGTAAAGGCTGATCCCTTCCCGCACCATTTCCAGCGCCCATTCCGGATGCCGCAGAGCCGCGGCGGAGTTGGCGCAGTGCCGTCTTACGCCCAGGCCCTCGCTCAGAGTCAGGAATCTCTCAAACTGCTCCTGAGAGTAGCGTTCCCCCTCCAGGTTTCCGTCAGCATCGCTGAAGTGGGTATAAACCCCTGTCAGCTCTACCCCCGGCCCGGCAGCGATTTCCGAAAGGACTGCGTCCCGCTCCGATACCGTCCGCACGCCGATGCGGCCCATGCCGCTGTCGATTTTCAGATGCACCCGGACCGTTTTGCCCAGCCGCTCCGCAGCCTCCCGGCAGAGCCGGACCATCTCCGGCGCGCAGACCGTCATCGTCAGATCCGCCTCCGCGCCCGCCTCCGCGCTTTCTTCGCTGACGGCACCCAGCACCAGGATCTCCGGCTCCCGGATCCCCGCGTCGCGGATCTCTCTGCCTTCCTCCGCTGTCGCGACTGCCAGCGCGGTCGCTCCGCCCTTCAGGGCAGCCCTCGCAGCTGTTACGCCTCCATGGCCGTATCCATCCGCCTTGACCACGGCCATGATCGCCGCCGTATCCGGCACGGCCGCCCGGATGGCCTCCATATTCCGCCGGATCTGCCCGGCGTCCACGATGCGTCTGTTCCGGACGCTCATCCTTTCTCCACCTCGTGTGCATGAATCTGGGCATTCAGCATATTAATATCGCCGCAGCCCATGGTTAAAACCAGGTCCCCCGCCCGCCAGTGCGCCCGCAGATAGCGCTCCGTGTCGTCAAAGCTGGGCGTCCATACGGCGTCGATCCCGTTTTTCCGCATCCCGTCCACCAGCATCCCGCTGTTCAGATCTCCGGGATCCGCCTCCCGGGCGGCACAGATGTCCGTCACAAGGGTAAAGTCCGCGATCTTCGTGCAGGTCAGATAGTCGTCAAAAAGGCTTCGGACGCGGCTGAAGGTATGGGGCTGCATCACCGCCCACAGCCGCCCCTTGCAGCGTTTCCGGGCAATGGACAGGGCATTGCGCATTTCCGCCGGATTGTGCCCGTAATCGTGGAACACTTCCACTCCATCTATCTCGTCCGTCTTTTCAAACCGCCGGTGCGCGCCGACGAAACGTTCCAGGCTTTCCACTGCTTTTTCCGCCGGCAGCCCCAGCTCCGCTGCAGCCGCAATCGCGCCAAGGGCATTCATCAGGTTGAACTGTCCCGGAACCCCCATTCGGACCCGTGCTTTTTTCTCCGGTCCATGCATCAGGTCAAAGGAGAAATATCCTCTCTCGTCCTCTTCCGTGTTTTCCGGATGCCAGTCATTCCGCGGATCTATTCCAAAAAACACCTTCCGGCAGGAGAGCTTTTCAATCTGCCGCCGGACCCGCGGATCATCCCCGTTTCCGATCGCGATGCCGTCCTCCGGCAGCAGGCGCAGAAACTGGCCGAAGGTCTCCTCAATCTCGTCGATATCACGGTAGCAGTCCAGATGGTCCGCGTCTATATTCATAACCAGCGCCACCGTGGGCTTCATCCGCAGAAAGCTGCGGTTGAATTCGCAGGCTTCGGCTACGAAGATGTCTCCATGCCCCACCCGGGTGCTGCCTCCGATGGCGTCCAGCTGGCCCCCGATATGGATGGCCGGATCCAGCCCCCCTTCCAGGAGCATCTGGCTGAGCATGGAGGTTGTGGTGGTTTTCCCATGGGCCCCGCAGATCCCTACGGCCTTCGGGTATCCTTCCATCAGCTGCCCCAGCAGCCACGCCCGTTCCAGTGTCGGGATCCCAAGCCGCTCCGCCTCCCGCCGCTCGGGATTATCCGGATGAATAGCCGCAGAATAGCAGACCATCCCCGCTCCATGAACGTTCTCCGCCCGGTGTCCGATAAAAACCTCCGCTCCTTTTGCCCGGACCTGAGCGATCAGATATCCCTCGTCCCGGTCGCTGCCGGAAACCGGATATCCCTCCTCCATCAGCATTTCCGCCAGCCCGCTCATGCTGCTGCCGCCGATACCGATCAAATGGATCCGCTGCCCTTTGTGGTCCCGGATGTGCGGTACTTCCACGTTTTCACCTTCCTGCCTGTATTCCATTAATTTTTCACCACGATCCGGGGATTCTCCCGGCTGGGCCGATAAAGCACAAACCGCCGGCCAATATGCTGAATCGGCTCCGCGTGAGTCCGTTCGCACAGTGCCTGCAGCGCTTCCTTCGCATCCAGAGGACATCCCTGCTGGACACATCCCTTGATCAGTTCCCGGGCCTCCAGCGCGTCCTCGCACTCCCGGATGGTGTTTTCCCCGATGCCGTCCTTCCCGATGTACAGGATTGTCTCCAGCGTATTGGCCATGCTCCGCAGTTCCGCTCTCTGTTTTCCTGTCATATTTCCGTTTCTCCTGTGTGATTTATTCCACGAAATCAAACTCCATCTCGCCGATCTGGACGCTGGATCCCTCTCCCGCGCCGGCTTCCCGCAGCGCGTCGATGACGCCCATCTTCCGCAGCATCCGATGGAACCAGTTCAGGCTATCCAGATCATCAAAGTTCACCGTTTCCAGCAGGCGCTCCATCCCGGCGCCCTCCACGAAATAGGTGGCTCCGTCGAAAACAACCCGATAGTCGTCTTCCTTGATCTCCGGCACGGGCTCCTCCTCCTCCTGATAGTGCAGGATGGGCGGCAGGCTCTCCAGCTGCTTCGCCGTTTCCGCCAGAAGCGCTTCGAAGCCCTGATGGGTGGCAGCGCTGACCTCGAACACCGGGCACCCCATACCCTCCGCCAGGGCACGCATCCGCTTCGCGTTCTCCTCCGCCCCCGGCAGATCCATCTTGTTGCATACAATGATCTGGGGCTTCTCCCCAAGCGTGCCGTACCGTTCCAGCTCCGTGTTAATCCGGTCCAGATCCTCCAGGGGATCCCTGCCTTCACTGCCGCTGATGTCCACCACGTGCAGCAGCAGCCTGGTCCGTTCCACGTGGCGCAGGAAATCATGCCCCAGCCCCGCACCGTCCGCGGCCCCTTCAATTAAGCCTGGAATATCCGCCAGCACCATATCCCGGCCGTACTGCCGCACGATGCCCAGGTTCGGTGTCAGGGTCGTAAAATGATAGTTTCCCACCCGAGGCCGGGCGCTGGTCACGGCGGAAAGGATTGAGCTCTTTCCTACATTTGGATAGCCAACCAGCCCCACATCCGCGATGGTCTTCAGTTCCAGCCGCAGCGTATAGATCTCCGTCTTGGTTCCAGGCTTGGCAAAGTTCGGGGCCTGCCGTGTGGCGGTGGCAAAATGCTTGTTCCCCCATCCGCCCCGGCCGCCGTGCAGAAGGATCCGGGTTTCCCCGGGCTGATCCATATCCGCCATAATCCGGCCGCTTTCCGCTTCCCGAACCACGGTTCCCACCGGAACCTTGATGGTCAGATCCTCCCCCCGCTTTCCGGATCGCAGTCCGCCGGTTCCGTCGCCCCCGTTTTCCGCGGTATATTTGCTGTGGAACCGGAAGTCCAGCAAGGTATGCATATTCACATCTGCATACAGCAGTACATCTCCGCCCTTGCCGCCGTCACCGCCGTCCGGGCCTCCGTTCTGGACATATTTTTCCCGGTGGAAGGACGCGGAACCGTTCCCCCCATTTCCCGCCTTCACGGTGATTTTGACCTGGTCTACAAAATTACCCATCTGTTCCCTCTTTATTCACGCGGGGCCTGCCCCCAAACGTCCTATAGTCCTGTACGCTGATACGCTGAGCCGGGCCTAAACCGTTCCCGTATCAGTTCCGCAGCGAATGCAGCGGTGCGGGAATCCGCCCGCCCCGGGCGATAAATGCCGCGTTCCCGCAGGGGTTAACCGGCATCACCGGCGCATATCCCAGCAGCCCGCCGAATTCCACTCGATCCCCGGCCTTCTTGCCCACGGCAGGGATGACCCGCACGGCGGTGGTCTTATGGTTCACCACCCCGATGGCTGCCTCGTCCGCGATGATCCCGCTGATGGTCTCCGCGCTGGTATCCCCGGGAATCGCGATCATGTCCAACCCCACGGAGCATACGCAGGTCATGGCCTCCAGTTTCTCCAGCGTCAGGTTTCCTTTGCCGGCCGCCTCGATCATGCCGATGTCCTCACTGACCGGGATAAACGCGCCGCTCAGACCGCCCACGTGATTGCTGGCCATGACGCCGCCCTTCTTGACCGCGTCGTTGAGCAGTGCCAGCGCCGCCGTGGTACCCGGCGCGCCGGTACTTTCCAGCCCCATTTCCTCCAGGATATGGGCCACCGAGTCTCCCCTGGCCGGGGTAGGCGCCAGGCTCAGATCCACGATGCCGAACGGAATACCCATCCGCTGACTGGCTTCTCTGGCCACCAGCTGACCGACCCGTGTAATCTTAAAAGCGGTCCGCTTGATGGTTTCCGCCACGATGTCGAAGGGTTCCCCTTTCACTTCTTCCAGCGCCCGCTTGACAACGCCGGGCCCGGAAACCCCCACGTTAATGGCGCATTCCGGCTCCCCGACCCCGCAGAAGGCGCCCGCCATGAAGGGGTTGTCTTCCACCGCGTTGGCAAAGACCACCAGCTTGGCGCAGCCAAGCCCGTCTCTGTCCGCCGTCAGCTCCGCGGTCTTCCGGATCACCTGGCCCATCTCCCGCACCGCGTTCATGTTGATGCCCGCCCGGCTGGATGCCACATTGACGCTGGAGCAAAGCCTTTCCGTGGTGCTCAGCGCCTCCGGAATCGAAGCCAGCAGGCGCTCATCGGCCCGGGTGGCGCCCTTATGCATCAGGGCGGAGTAGCCTCCCAGAAAGTTGACCCCCATCTCCTTCGCCGCGCGGTCCAGCGCCCTGGCGATGGGAAGCGGATCCCCCTGGCAGATCAGGCTCACAGGCGTGACGCTGATCCGTTTGTTCACGATGGGAATGCCGAATTCCCGCTCGATATGCTCCCCTGTGGAAACCAGATCCTTCGCCATCAGACAGATCTTTTCATATACCCTCTCCGCGCAAACCTGCGGATCCCTGTCCGAGCAGTCCAGCAGATTGATCCCCAGGGTAATCGTCCGTACGTCGAAATGCTCCTCCTGGATCATCCGCAGCGTCTGCAGTATTTCACCCGTCTCGATCATTTTCTCCTCCGCCTCAGATCCGGTGCATCGCGTCAAATATATCCATCCGCTGCATATGGATTTCCATCTTCAGCTCCTCCCGAATGGGTTCCAGCGCCTGATTGATCCCGTCAAAGTCCACCGGCGCCCCGGAGATATCCACGATCATCATCATCGTGAAATACCCACCCAGAATCGTCTGGCTGATATCCAGGATATTGATGTTCAGTTCGCTCAGTTTCGTCGCCACCCGGGCGATAATCCCCGTGGCATCCAGTCCCGTTACGCTGATCAGTGCCTTCCGCATGCGTTACACCCCTCAAGTCCACAAAGATACAGGGTATATTATAGTTTTCCCCTCGCGGGGTGTCAAGCTGAAGACACGCCGGCATTGAAAAACGCCGGACCGATGCGTCGTACCGCAGCAGCCAGGCGTTTGCAGATGAAATTGAAAAGAGAAAAGAGAATCCGCGCTGCCGATTAACCCGACAGGAGAAAACGTCCAGCGCCGGAAAATCCGGATTATTCGTACCGCTCGTCGATGACCCGGCGGGTCTTCTTTTCGCTGCGGGGCAGGAGGCCGTTTTCCACCACCTTGACCAAGGGCGTAAATCCAATGGTGCTCTTGACCTTCGCGGCGATGCGGTCCGCCAGCTCCAGGAAGTTAACGGAGCCGTTGGTTTCCACGTAGATGCGCATGGTGTCCTTGCCGTCCAGATGAGAGATGCGGATCTGATATTCGCTGGAAACCTCGGGGAAGGACTGGAGAATCTCCTCGATCTGGGCCGGGAAGACATTCACGCCCTTGATCTTCATCATATCGTCCGTCCGGCCCATGATGGTATCCAGCCGGGGGTGTTTGCATCCGCAGGGGCATTCCCCGGGAATGATCCGAGACAGGTCGTGAGTCCGGTAGCGGATCAGCGGAGCCCCTTCCTTGACCAAGGTTGTGATGACGATCTCTCCCATCTCTCCGTCCGGAACAGGCTTCAGGGTCACGGGATCGATGATCTCAATATAGAGATAGTCGTCCCAGTAATGCATGCCGGTATTGTATTTACAGTTAATCCCGATGCCCGGACCGTAGATTTCCGTCAGACCGTAGATGTCATACAGCTCGATGCCTAAAGATTCGCCGATGCGCCGGCGCATCTTCTCGCTCCAGCGCTCGGAGCCGATGACCCCCTTCTTCAGGTGAATCTGATTCTTGATCCCCCGCTTCTCGATTTCCTCCGCCAGCAGCAGAGCGTAGGAGGAGGTGGAGCAGAGCACCGTGGACTTCATGTCCCGCATCATCTGCAGCTGCTTTTCCGTATTGCCGGGGCCCATGGGAATGACCATGGCGCCCAGCCGTTCCGCCCCGGCCTGGAAGCCGATGCCCGCGGTCCACAGGCCGTAGCCCGGGGTTACCTGGATCCGGTCCATGGGGGTGATGCCCGCCATGGCATAGCAGCGGGCGAACATGATGGCCCAGTCCTCCACGTCCTTGGCGGTATAGGGAATGATCACCGGCAGGCCGGTGGTGCCGGAGGAGGAGTGAATCCGGACGATTTTGTCCTCCGGAGCGGTCATCAGGCCCAGGGGGTACGCTTCCCGAAGATCGCTTTTCTCCGAAAAGGGCAGCGATTCAAAATCCTCTGCCGTTTTGATGCCGGAGATGCCGACTTCCTTCAGCTTCTTTCCGTAAAAGCTGTCGGCAGAAATCAGGGCGTCGATGCGGTCGTTCACCTGAGCGATTTGTTCATTGGAAATGCGCATTTTCTGCATCCTCCTTTTATTTGTTTTCCCCGGCCCAGCGAAGGGCCCGAAGGTTGAGCTCGTAAAACTTTCCCGGAATCAGGCGTTGCATGGCCTCCAGCAGATCCGCTTCCGTCAGCCCCAGGGCGCCGGATTGCAGGGCGGCCCCCAGCAGGATCAGATTCAGCACCCTGGGAGAGCCAACCTCCCGCATGGCCCGTTCCCCGTCCACCACCAGCAGGGACGGAACCTGGGCCTTCAGGTAGTCCAGCATGGGCTCCGCCCGGTATGCTTCCCCGGACAGGGCCGCCATGACGGGCGTAACGGGCCGGGAGGAAACGATCACCTGTCCTCCGGGCCGCAGGAAGGGCAGCATCCGGGCCGTCTCTCCTGGCTCAAAGCCCAGCAGCAGGTCCGCTTCCCCCCGGGCGATCATGGGAGAATGGATGCCCTCCCCCATGCGCAGGTGGCTGAAGACACTGCCGCCCCGCTGTGCCATTCCGATGGTCTCGGCGGAAAGCACCGGAATGTTCCGGGCCATGGCCGCGGCGGAAATCAGGCGGGACGCCAGCACGGTTCCCTGGCCGCCCACCCCGCACAGGATGATGTTCTTACGCATGATGTTCACCTCCGGAAATAGCATCGGCGGGGCAGATCTGCGCGCACAGGGTGCACCCGGTGCACTGGCCGGGATCGATGACTGCCTTGCCCTCCGCAAAGCTGAGGGCGGGACAGCCAATCTCCCGGATGCACTTGCGGCATCCGATGCATTTGCCCGGATTCACAGCCGCCCGGCCCGTTGGCCGGGACAGGGCGATGCAGGGGGACCGGAAAATGATGGCCTTGACCCCGGGGGCAGCGTCCGCCCGCTGCACCGCATCCACCGCAGCGGTCAGCTTCAGGGGATCCACGGTCTCCACAAAGGTCAGGCCGATGCCCCGCAGCACGTTTTCAATGCTGACCTTGTCCACCACCTGACCCATCACCGTCCGGCCGGTTCCCGGATGGGGCTGATGCCCGGTCATGGCCGTGGTGGAATTATCCAGCACCACCAGGGTGAAGGAGGCCTGGTTGTATACGGCGTTCACCACCCCCGGAAGGGCGGAGGCAAAGAAGGTGGAATCTCCAACGAAGGCGAAGCAGGAGCGGTCCGGCTCCAGATGGTTCACCGCCTGGGCGATGCCCAGCCCCGCCCCCATGCACAGACAGGTATCCACCATCTCCAGGGGTTTGGCGTTGCCCAGCGTATAGCAGCCGATATCCCCGCAGAAGATGGTCTTTCTGCCCTTCATGGCCTGCTTCACGGCATAGAAGGATGCCCGGTGGGGGCAGCCCGCGCAGAGCACCGGCGGCCGGACGGGCAGGGGGGGCGGCGGGGGCAGGGTCTCCGTCTTTCGGGGCGCGCCCAGAAAACTCGCCACCGCGTCGGTCACCAGGTCCCGGGTATTCTCCCCCGAGCGGGGCATATGCCCCGTCTGTTTGCCGAGAATGTGCGTTTTCAGACCGTATTTGCCGCAGATGTAGATCAGGTTCCGCTCGATGACCGGATCCAGCTCCTCCAGGCACAGGACCTCATCCAGATCCCGAAGGAAATTCACCGCCAGCTTTTCCGGGAAGGGGAAGGGAACCCCCACCTTCAGCAGGGGAATCCCGCCCAGCTGCTCCCGGGCTTCCAGGGCGTAGGTATAGGAAATGCCGCCCGCTGCCAGGCCCTTGCGCGGTGCGGGGACATCTTCCCCGGTCTCCATCCGGTTAAAGGGACTTTCGCAGAGCAGGCCGGACAGATCTTCGTTCCGCTCCTCGATCTTCCGGTGATTGGCAAAGGACAGCCGGGGAAAGATCACCCAGCGGCCCGGATCCTTTTCGAAGCCGGACGGCGAATGCTGCTCATACTCCTCCGGATCCTTGACCTCCAGGGCGGCGTATCCGTGAGACACCCGGGTCGTGGGACGCAGAAACACGGGAGTGCCGTGCTGCTCCGAGAATGCAAAGGCCTCCTGCGCCATGGCGTAGGCCTCCGCGGCCGAGGAAGGATCAAAGCAGGGCACCTTGGAGAAGGCGGCAAAATGCCGGGTATCCTGCTCCGTCTGGGAGGAAATGGGGCCGGGGTCGTCCGCCACCAGTACCACCACGCCCCCCTTCACCCCGATATACTCCAGGCACATCAGGGGATCGGCGGCCACATTCAGGCCCATCTGCTTCATGGTCACCAGCACCCGGGCGCCGCTGTAGGATGCCCCGGCAGCCATCTCCATGGCGGTTTTCTCGTTCACGGACCATTCCACATAGACTCCCTCGGGCCGGTTTTTCGCCACGGTTTCCAGCACCTCCGTGGAAGGGGTGCCCGGATACCCGCAGACCAGATTCACCCCGGCGGCCAGGGCCCCCAGCGCGATGGCTTCATTGCCCATCAGAAAAGCGGTATGCAAACGTCATCATCTCCTGTTTGATTGTTTGATCGTTATCTTCCATTCGCCGGCTTCTGGGCGGCGGAAGCTTCGCAGGCGCTGACAAAGGCATCGAAGATTTTCCGATGCAGCGGATACCGGGCCTGCATGGACTCGGGATGCCACTGGACCCCGACGGCGAAGGGATGATCTGCCAGCTCAATTCCTTCCACCAGCCCGTCTGGGGCAACAGCAGATGGAATCAGGCAGTCAGGCAGCTTTTTCGCCCCCTGGTGATGCCGTGTGTTAACCTCGAGACGATCCGTACCGATGATCTCCGACAGCTTCGTGCCGGGCAGCAGTTTCACCGGATGAATGGGATCCGCCGGCCGGTCCATCCGGGAATGCCGGATTTCGGCGGAAAACTGGGTGGGCAGATCCTGATATAAAGTCCCTCCCATGGCGGCGCAGAGCACCTGCATGCCCCGGCAGATCGCCAGCACCGGCATTTTTTTCGCCAGCGCCATCTTCAGCAGGGGAAACTCCATCGCATCCCGCTCCGGGGAAGCCTCCCCGCAGACGGGGAGCCTCTCCTCCCCGTACAGGGCCGGCTCCACATCCCCTCCCCCCGTCATCAGCAGCCCGTCCACCTGGGATAAAAACATTTCCAGGCGTTTTTCCTCGCTGGTGACCGGCAGGAGCACCGGCAGCCCGCCGGCTGCCAGAATGGCCTCGGGATAGGCCCGGCTGATGGATTCCTTCATATCGTCTATCTGGGTAGGAACAATACCAATTTTGACCATGTGTTTTTCAGACTCCTGTCCTTCATATTTGCCTCCGTTCCCGGCAGTTCACCGGAAACCGGAGGCATCGTTTTCTTTATTCTTTCGGTTCTCCGTTGCCAGCCAGGCTGCTCATGACCTCCCGGGCAATGTCCGCGCCCCGTTTGGCATCCCGGGCATAGTAATCCGCACCGATTTCCCGGGCATACTCCTCCGTCAGCACAGCGCCTCCCACCATTACTTTGCTTGGCACCTGCGCCTCCCGCAGCATGCGAATGGTTTTCTCCATCGCCGGGAGGGTGGTGGTCATCAGGGCGGAAAGCCCCACCAGGGGGACCTTTTCCCGAAGCGCGGTTTCCACGATCTCCTCCGGGGGGACGTCCTTTCCCAGGTCCAACACCGTATAGCCGTAGTTTTCCAGCACTACCCGGACGATGTTCTTCCCAATGTCGTGAATGTCCCCCTGGACGGTCGCGATCAGGATCTTCCCCCGGGAAAGGGCAGGCCGGTCCTGGGCGGCCAGGCGGGCTTTCAGCACCTCAAATCCGGCGCTGGCGGCCTGGGCGGCCCGAAGCAGCTGGGGCAGGAAAATCGTCTGGCGCTCGTAGCGGTCCCCCACCTCGTTCAGGGCGGGAATCAGCTCCTGCTCGATGACCTCCATCTCGGTTTTTTGGGAAAGCGCGGCTTCCGTCAGGCGGACGACCTCGCTGCCCTGACCCCGGATCACCGCTTCCTGCAGGGAGGAGCCGCCAGCGGCCTGCGCGGCGTTCTCCCCTGTCTTTGATTCAGCGGGCACCGGTGCGGCCGCGGCCGCCGGAGGGACGTCCGGCATGGCCGCGCAAAGCTGAATGTACCGATCCGCCCCCGCGTCCTCACCGCTGAGCACCCGGAAGGCGGCCACCGCCTTGCGCATGGCGTTCTGGTTGGGGTTCATGATGGGGCAGTCCAGTCCCGCATACAGGGCCTGGGTCAGAAAGCTCAGGTTGATCTGCTGCCGCTCCGGCAGGCCGAAGGAGATATTGCTGACCCCCAGCACCGTCTGAACGCCCAGCTCCTTTTTTGCGCAGCTCAGGGCTTTCAGCGTCTCCGCCGCCTGGCTTTGCTGGGCGGATACGGTCAGGGTCAGACAGTCGATGTATACATCCTGCCGGGGAATTCCCACCCGGTCCGCCGCTTCCGCGATGCGCCGGGCGATGGCCATCCGGCCCTCCCAGGTCTCGGGAATCCCCTGTTCATCCAGGCAGAGGCCCACCACCGCCGCTCCGTACTTTTTGCACAGGGGCAGAATGGCCTCCAGGGATTCCTTTTTGCCGTTTACGGAATTCACCAGGCACTTGCCGCAGGCAATCCGCAGCCCGGCCTCCACCACGGCTGGATCGGAGGAATCGATCTGCAGGGGAAGATCCGTCGCCGCCTGCAGCCCCTGAATGACCCGGATCATCATTCCCCGCTCATCCACACCGGGAAGCCCCACGTTCACATCCAGGATGTCCGCGCCGGCGTCCTGCTGCTGGATGCCGAAGGAAAGAATGTAATCCAGGTCGTTATCCCGCAGCGCCTGCTGCATACGCTTTTTGCCGGTGGGGTTGATGCGCTCCCCGATGATCCTAACCCGGCCGGTCTCCGCCACGGCGCGTGCGGAACAGATGCCATAGCGGCGGGAAGGCCGATCAGCCCCCGGTTCCACGCCGGCCCGTTTCTTTGCCAGCTCCCGGATGAACGCCGGATCCGTCCCGCAGCATCCGCCCATATACCGGACGCCCAGGGACGGGGCGTTTTCCATCAGCGCGGCAAAATCCCCCGGCATGAGGGGATACGCCCCGGTGACCGGATCCGGCAGGCCGGCGTTGGGCTTAAGGATCAGCGGAAGGTCCGTCCACTCCCGCAGCTCCCGCAGCAGAGGCATCAGCTCCGCGGGCCCCAGGGAGCAGTTGAACCCCAGCGCCTCCACCCCCAGCCCCGACAGGGTCAGCGCCATGGCAGGCACCGTCACCCCCAGGAAGGTACGGCCGGAGGCCTCGAAGGTCATGGTCGCCCAGACGGGCAGGGCTGTATTTTCCTTCGCGGCCAGGACCGCTGCCCGCATCTCCTGCAGGTCGCTCATGGTTTCGAAAATGACCCGGTCCGCTCCGGCGGCTTCCCCGGCTGTCAGAATCCGGCGGAAGGCGTCATAGGCCTCCTCAAAGGACAGGGAACCGAGGGGCTCCATCAGCCGCCCCAGGGGCCCCACGTCCAGGGCCACCTGCGTTTTGGAACCAGCCGCTTCCTTCGCGCAGCGGATCCCGGCGGAGATCAGTTCCTCCAGCTCAAAGCCGCTGCCGGCCGTTTTAAAGGGATTAGCCCCGAAGGTATTGGCATAGATCACCCGACTCCCGGCTTCCACATAGCGGCGGTGGATTCCCGTCACAGCTTCCGGATGGGTGATGTTCCAGCTTTCCGGCAGAACCCCCAGGGGGAGTCCCGCCTGCTGGAGCATGGTCCCCATCCCCCCGTCCAGCAGGGTCACGTGATTCTGTCCGTTTATCCGATTCATTTCCATTGTATGGCTCCCGTTTTATGATCTGGCACAGCCTGTGCCCTTTTTTCGGTACAGGCAGCGGTCGGAGAAGGAACAGGCCGTGCACCCGCCGCCCTGCTGCGAGGCTGGCGCTGTATCGGAAACGCCCATCAGGGCCGTAACGGATTTTTGCGGCGTCATGAGCCAGCTTTCCGTCAGAGTGATCCCCAGCTGCCGGGGCAGGTCCAGCACGGCCGCGAACAGCGGCTGCTGAGAAAGGGGGAAATCCCCGTAGCCGGGGCTGAAACGGGGCGTCAGAAAGGCCGGAGCGAATTCCCGGGCCAGATCCGCGCAAAGCGCATCGCACACATCTTCGATGGCCGCATTGCACAGGGCATCCAGCAGGGCGGCATCCAGGAGGTTTTTGCCCTGGGTTCGATGAAGCAGCAAATCCGCTTCCGCTCCCAGGGTGGCCGCCATCAATATGGCTCCGGTGCACCCCCGCAGCAACACCCGGATGGATTCTCCCTCCGGCCGGAAGGCCGTCCCGGAAAGCGTCCCGTCCGGAAGCAGGTCAAAACGGCGCCAGGTCACCCGGGGTCGAATCGTGCGGAGCAGCAGGGCCTCGCATCTGTCCAGATCCTCGTCCACATCGCCGGGAACCGCCCCCCGCAGCCCCAGATAGCGCAGGGCTTCCGGCCGGGAAATCCTGTCAAGCCGGACTTCCATGGACCCTTCCTCCTTCCCCGCAGCACCACCGGCAGGATCCTTACCCTCTGACACGGGCATCGGGCCCCGGCAAATCAGCAATCATGCGCTTTCATATCCGTATAATTCTAATAAGGTAGCACAGGAGTCAGCAAAATTCAACTGAAGCAAT
Organism: uncultured Eubacteriales bacterium; assembly: GCA_902797445.1. Taxonomy (GTDB): domain Bacteria; phylum Bacillota; class Clostridia; order Christensenellales; family Aristaeellaceae; genus Aristaeella. The sequence goes on from CADBTC010000177.1 coordinate 34,884, forward strand.
GCCGCTTTCCTGTTCGTTTCGTGCATTTTTCATTTCAGCTCCCTGTTTTTTACGTTTTCCGTTTTGCAGTTTCCGTTTGAAAAGGAGCTGTGTTTTTTCACAGCCCCTTCATTCAGGATAAACCAATGTTCTCACGCGAAAACGGAAGGAAACAAAATCGAATTAATTCCCCTGCAGATATTCATAGTATCCCTGCTGCAGGCTGGTCAGCAGTTCATCGTGATCCCCACCGGCGGCATACTGTTCGTTCCGCTCCTGGATATCGCCCTCCCGCATAGGGGGGACACAGTAGGGACAGGCCTTCAGCTTGTTATAGGGTGCCTGCTCCAACTCCCCATAGGTAAAGGGCTGGAAGGTGATGCTCTTCGCCATGTAGCAGAACGTCCCCTTATGATAATAGCTGCCCTTGTTGGGATTGTAATAAACGAGGGTATCATCGTCCGGAACCGGAATCTGCCGCCCCTGCCAGTCTTCCCAGATCACGAATTTAACCTTGCTCTGGCTTTTCAGCTGCTTCCAGATCCAGCTCATGTTGATGCCTTCCGGAGTTCTATACCGCTGAACCCGGATACATCCGTGGCTGCACTTGGTTCCCAGCTTATACTCGGTGGAACTGTAGTTCTCTGTTCCGTCCGCGTTCTTGACATGGGGCACTTCGTGCATCATGTCCCCGGCATTAAAGCGAATCGCCATATCGCAGTACAGCCGGTCGCTGATCAGGGTCCCGACCTTGTTCATCAGCAGAAATTCCCCGCTGCGGGTCTCGTTATAGGGCTGATATTTCGATCCGTTCCACTGCACCAGCCCCGTGGACACCAGCAGCGTGCTGAGCAGCTTCCCCTCCTGAAAGATGTACATTCTCTGTGTCAGCTTATCCACCACAATTCCCATGTCCGGGTTGGGCTCCACCTGCTTCAGATACTTCGTAGGGATGTACCCGCTGACCAGAAGGTTCCAGGCTTCCACCTTCGTCGCGTGAAAGGAGCTGGAATAGCATTCTACCAGGGACCATCCGTCGTCCCGGGTTTCTATGACCCGCACACCCTGGCTTTCACAGGTCACGACCCCGACCTTCAGGCTGTCCTCATCCGGCTCCCGGTACAGGTAAGTCTGTTCCTTCTCTCCGCTGTTCTTCCCGATGTCCACCACCGTAACGGGCGCCATCAGCATCTCCCATACGGCAGCCTCGTCGGTAATGTCCATGGGAAGGGTCCAGTAGCCGTTCTCCCCTTCCCGGGCGGGATAGGCGCTCCCCCGTGAGGGGATGAAAGCGTCATCGGAAACAGGGGAGGATGCCTCTTCCGGCCCGGGCGTTTCCAAGGGCACTTCCCGGCCGTTATCGTCCAGCAGCACGTCCTCCACGATTTCCTCAACCCACAGTTCTTCTTCCTCCGCCGCGGCAGCCGAAAAAGCCAGCACCGCCGCGGCCAGAAAAGCCAGGATTCTCTTCATTATTTGGTTCTTCTCCCCTATCATCATCCGTTTCTCCGGTCCGGTTTCTCCCGGAGCCTTTACATACCGTTCTCATCCGTCTGCCGGATCAATCGGCCCTCCATCTTCCATCTCTTGCTGCGAAATCCCCCGGATCCCTGGTGAGGAAATTCCCTGTTGTCTCCAGCTTTCTCCGAAGTGCTCCCCATTATATCCCAAATTCTTCTTCCCTGCAACCTGCACGGATACTCATTCGCAACCCGACTGTCTGAACAGGGCCGCCACCAAACTGATTCAAAGGGCTTTGTGCCGCTTCCGATTCGCTTCTAAAATCGTTTACCGACTGTTTCCGGGCGTAAAAAAAACGCCGGACCTTTCAGTCCGGCGAAAAGGAAGGCTTATTCGTAGCTGACAACCGTGTACTGGTCTCCGATCACCAGGAAGGTCTTGCCACGCTGGAGCTTGATCTCCTCCCCGTTCTGGTCCAGCAGCACCAGCCGTGCCAGGCGGCCCCGGCGGTACCAGTATCCGGAGATGTGCTTCCCGTTCATGAAGACGTCCGCTTCCCCGTAGTAACGCAGGTGATCCTCATAATAGGGATAATAGCCGATCCAGTTGATCTTGCTGCGCATGACCACCACGTTGGCAAAGGGAACGGCTTCCCCGGTATTCCGGTCCGTGTAAATCCCTGTGCTGGAATCCCGCAGATACCCGGTCCCCTCCGTGTAAGCGAAGGAGCAGGCGCTGGGCACGCTGGGCTCCAGGGTTTCCTCGCATCCGTAGAACTGCATGTCGATTTTCGCCGCGTCGTCCCCTCTGGTTTCCGGCTCATCCGCGAAAAGGAAATACCGCTTCTGGAACTTGACCTTCCGCTTGGCCAGGTGCTCATGCATTTCCTTTACATGGGCGCTCAGGTTCTGGGGCTCCGGCAGGAAGTCCACCCGCTCCCTGTATTTCCGGCCCAGCAGATCGTAATACCGGATGGGCTTGTTAAAATCCCACTCATCCAGCCATCCGCCCACCATGATGTTCCATTCCGTGTTCGGCGGATACCCCACAAAGGCGAAGGCCGAATCAAACATGGCAGCAATGGGCAGCATGGTCATCCGCGCGGACCGGGCGCCGCCCGCCTGCTCCGGATAAGCGCTGCTGTACACGGCAAGCATACGGGTATCCCCGTCCCGGCGCAGGGGCACCTGCACAATCCAGTCCGCCTCCGCCACGCCCCAGTGTGGGAAAACTTCCGGCGAATCGTCCAGCACCAGGACGATAGGGGTATATTTCTCCTCTCCGGCAGGCAGACCCGTCAGCGGATTTTCCCCCTCCACCTCAGGGTTCAGCCTCGGAATAGAAGCATACATTTCCTCCGGCAGCTCCAGCTCCATATTCGGCTGGATGACCGTAGGCTCTGCCATCGTGGCCGCCGCGCATCCCCAAACCAGCAGAAGCATCAAAAACCATGCTCCGATCTTCCTCATGGTATCCTCCTCCCTGTTCCGCGGGCCGTTTTCCGCCGGCCCTCCTCCTGTTCCACCGTTCGCACATACCCCGCCCAAAGGCCGCAGGCTCTGAAATAATTAAGTTATTCTATCATATCTTTTCCAAAAAATACAGTCTTTTTTTTGACCAGATCCGGGGCAGCGCCTTTTCCCTTTACATGTCCCGCCTTTTTTCAGATTTCTGACAGGCTTGCCCCTTCAGACTCGCTGTCTCTCCCTTTTGCAGGCACCGTGTCCACCCCTCTGACGTCTCTTCGGCCGTTGACGCAAAAGGGGGCCCGTGATAAAATATTCACAGATCGGTCCGTGGAGGAAGGAAGAATGAAAAGGATTTGCGGGTACAAATGGATTGCTGTCTTTGCGGTACTGCTGATGGTGTGGGCCTCTGGGCTGGCCATGGCGGAGGACCGCCCCGTCAACCCCAACCGACAAAAGATGCTGGAAACGGATCAGAAAATTGAAGCGCTGATTCGAGAACTTTCCGCCACAGAAGCGGAGAAAGATGAGGCGCATCCGAACGCGAATGCCGATCGGATCTGGACGTATAACGCGAAGCTGACCCGCGCCTCAGAGGCCGTCCAGTACGGCAAAAACGGCTGGTATGTCGAGGTGCTGGGGCAGCATAACGCTTCCCAGGTCACGCAGATGACCGTCGGACTCTATATGAAAGACTGGTGCGACGATTACACCCATGTGTACTGGTATCGGGTTCCCTATTTCCAAAGCTACGTGCAGTCCTGCCAGTATATGACCGCCGGTTATTACACCATGGAAGTCTGGCTGGATTTTTCCGACGGTACATACGGATTCTGCAATGATGTATTCTATGTTTCGGGCACCGATACGCTGAATCAGAAAATCAACGAAGTGGTCAGCGCCTGCCGGGTCGCATCGGACTGGGATACCGCGCTGAATCTGCACGACTGGCTGATAAATCATGTTTACTACGACCCGGATCTGCTTTACTACGGACCGGACATGATTCTTCGGGGCTACGGCGTCTGCGACGGATACAGCAAAGCCTACCATATGCTCTGCCGCAGAGCGGGGATCCAGGTCTATCGGGTCACCAACGGCGGTCATGCGTGGAACGCGATCGCGCTGGATGGCCACTGGTATTACGTGGACTGCACCTGGGATGATCCGTTAACCGATGATCGGAAGCCTGTCAGCGGTTATGAAGGGCACACCTATTTTTGCCTTAATGAGGCGCTGATGCGGCTCGATCACCCCGCTCCCTTTGAGTGGGCGTACGGCAGCAAACTCGAATGCTGGGCCTTGTATGCCAATTATGACATTCATACCGGCAACTGGATGAAATGGGGGCCTGATTACAGCTCCGGCAATATAAGAACCTTTCAGCAGGCAGTGTTGGATCATCTTTACGAGGGCGAATCCGTGTGGACAACCACGAATGACTATATTTACTGGAAAGAATCCAGTAAGATTTGCGTAGGCTATATGGATGAACGGACCTGCGGTCTGATTGCCTGGGGACTGAACAATCAGTATCTTCCTTCTCCTGACGGCGGCCTGCTTATGTCCGCCTCCTATACCTCGTCCTCCGTGACTGTAAAGTTCCGCGGTTGGCAGCTGGACAACCCCGGCACCCTGAAGCTTCCGGCGCAGCTGAAATCCGTTCCGGACGATGCTTTCTACAAAACGCGTGCCAGCATTATCGTGATCCCCGAGGGATGCACCTCCATCGGCCAGCGGGCCTTTGCTTACAGCTCTGTGCGGACCGTGTATATCCCGAATTCCGTAACCAGCATCGCCTCCAATGCCTTTACCGGCAGCAGCGGGCGCATCCTGTTTATTACGGATAACCCCTATGCCATTCAGTACGCCAGAAATACTTCGCGAAATTACCTGGTCGCCGCACCCTGAGGCGGACACTTCTTTATTGCAAGGCCCGCCGGGCGTCGGACGTTTCCGGCAGGCTGATCCGTTTTCAGGGATTTCGTTTCTCATCCGATCTGCATCACCGTTTATTATGGCAGGAGTGAACAAACATGAAACTGACCTTTCTTGGCGCGAATCATGAAGTCACCGGCAGCCGGACCCTGCTGGAGTGGAATGAGGGCCGGTACCTTCTGGTGGACGAAGGGATGACCCAGGGGGACGATACCTATGTGAATTCGGAGCTCCCCGTTTCTCCGTCTCAGATTGAAATGGTTCTCCTGACCCATGCCCATATTGACCATTCCGGCATGCTGCCCCTGCTGGTGCGGCAGGGCTTCCAGGGAAGGATATATGCCACGGCGGAAACCATGAACCTCTGCGCCATTATGCTGGCCGACAGCGCCTCCATTCAGGAAAAGGATGCGGAATACCAGACAAAAAAGAATCTGCGGGTCGGCAAAGAAGCCGTAGAGCCCCTCTATACCGCCGAAGACGTGCAAAAAGCCATGCAGCTTTTCCGTCCATGCGCATATAATCAAATCATCCAGGCGGATGAAGGGCTGGCCATCCGATTTACCGACGCAGGGCATCTGCTGGGTTCCTCCTCCATCGAATGCTTCCTTTCTGAAGGGGGAAAGCAGGTGAAGATGGTCTTCAGCGGGGATGTAGGAAATACCGACCAGCCCATCATCCGGGATCCCTCTCCGGTGGACGGGGCGGACTATGTGATGATCGAATCCACCTATGGGGACCGGCTTCACGACCGAACCCGGGACCCCATCCCATATTTGGTGGAAACCCTTGAAACGACCTTCGCCCGGGGCGGTTCCGTCATCATTCCCTCCTTCGCTGTCGGCCGGGCTCAGGAACTGTTGTATTTCTTCCGGGAAATCAAAATGCGGAATCTGCTGCCGGATTTTCCGGATTTTCCGGTCTATCTGGACAGTCCCCTGGCTAATGAAGCCACCGCGGTTTTCCTCCAGTGCAGTGTGGACTGCCTGGACGACAACGCCCGGGCTATTATGCGGGAGGGAGAAAATCCAATCTGGTTCGAAGGCTTGAAAACCACCGTCTCCGCAGAGGAATCCAAAGCACTGAATGAAAACAGCGAACCGAAGGTCATTATCGCCTCCGGCGGCATGTGCGAGGGCGGCCGCATCCGCCACCATCTGAAGCATAATATCTGGGACGGGAGAAATACAATCCTCTTCGTTGGATACCAGGCCAACGGCACGCTGGGCCGCATTATTTACGACGGCATCAAGCATGTCAAAATTTTGGGGGAAGAAATCGAAGTCAAAGCGGAAATCCGGCTTCTGAACGGCGTCTCCGGCCACGCGGATCAGGCGGGGCTGCTGCGGTGGGTGGAGGAAATGAAAACAAAGCCCCGGCGGATTTTTGTGAATCACGGGGAGGATGAGAGCTGCGAGACCCTCGCCCGTTTGCTGACAGAGCAGTTCGGGATGCCGGCCGACTGCCCTTTCTCCGGCTCCAGCTTTGATCTGCTGAAGGGGGAATGGATCCGTCTGGCAGCGCCTGTATACAAGGAAAAGCCCCGGCCTGCCGCACAAACAAAGCAGCGCTCCTCCGCAAATCAGGATTATCTGCGCCTGGTGGCTGCCGCCGAAGCCCTCCTGGAACAGGCAAAATCCATGCAGAACCATGCAAATGGGGATATCCGCAAGCTGACCCGTCAAATCCAGTCCCTCATGGGGGGACAGTGGTAACCTTTTTCCGTACAGGAAAGGGGAGCGCTTTCGCGCTCCCCTTTCCTGTTGGGATATTCTTTACTGCCACGGCACATAGAACCGCCGCACCTGGGTCAGCTCGCCCGCATCGTCAAAAGTGATCTCGGTATTCTCCGTCGCGAAGCCGGGATCCGTTTCCGCGTCTCCGCTGAGCATGGCGATAAATTCCGCCGCCGTATGGGTGACAGGGGTCTCCAGCATATCGCCGGTTTCGGGATCGATCTCGTCCACGAAGACCGCTGTATCCGGGACCTTCACCGTAATTTCCGCCAGGGTCTCCATGTATTCCGCTTCGTACATGTACATCCGGACGACGTCCCCATCCGGCCGCAGCTCCACTTCGTCGTTAATCAGCACACCGCCTTCATCATAGGTCTCGATGGTCTCGATCAGGATGCTCTGCTCGCCGGCGATCAGGGTGTCGCCCACCTTCAGGTCAGTCAGCACGCCGGGATCCAGGGTAACAGGCTCCCGCAGAACCGCCTTCATCGTGCCTGCTTCCTCGTCATATTCGCTCAGGTTGGCCACAAAGGTCTTCCCGGCCACATTCACCTGGTTTCCGGCGGCCGCGCCGACCGGCACGAAGTCCAGGTCCGTCAGGAAGGTGATGCACATCCGCAGCTGATCCTCCGTCAGCGTTTTGTCTGCCGCACCCTGGCCGGGCACCAGGACAAATTCGATAAAGTATCCCTGATAGATGCTCAGGAAATCAATGTAGTTAAACTTGTCCGGATCCGTCTGCTTGGCAATCATCAGCCGGGTGCCCAGGCCTGTTTCCCCTTCGGAAATTTCCACCGTCGGGTCCGTTGCCGTAAAGGTGCTCTCCAGCAGCGCCATGGCTTCATCGTCCAGATCGTTCATCCGCATGACATCGGAATACGTTTCGTCAAAGGCCACGCTCAGCTGCATGACAGGGGCTTCCGGATCGTTGGAGATGATCGCTGCCTGGATCAACTCGCTGCTGATCTTGATGGGCTGCACCCGGTAGCCTTCCGGCAGGCCGCAGACCAGGTTGAACGCGCCGTTAATGCTGATGGTTCCAAGGGACACCTTGCCCGGATCCGCCACCATATCGTCCGTTATCGCCGTTTCAGCTATGCCGCATCCCATCAGCAGCATCAGACTCATTAAAATCGCGAGCAGTTTTTTCATTTTCTCTGCCTCCTTTCGCCGTCTTCCTTTTATTCAGACACAAAGGTCTTGCTGATGAAGCCCACATCTCCGGTATCCTGATCTTCCACCTGCAGCCAGTTGTTGGTTTCCTTCAGCACCAGCAGCTGCGAGCCGGCCCCGTAGGTGGCCATAATGGTGGTCGTCATGCCGGGGGCCCAGTGCATGGGCACCCATCCGCTGGCCCGGCTTGGCCGCACGCTGATCTTATAGGGCGTCACCCGCTTGGCGCTGGCAAATTCCGCGTTCATATCCGCCAGGGAATCCGTCGACACGGCTGTGGTCTGCGTTGTAGTCGCAGCGTTTGTCCCTGTCTTCTTCCGGGCGGCCGGCTTGTTCTTGACCAGGAACCGGCTGGAAACATAGCAGGCATAGGTGCCTTTTCCAACGCCGGGCATGTCATAGGTGTAGTCGATCAGCGCCCAGCCGTTGCCCCCATCCTTATAGTAGCAATAGACCCGCTCGCCGTACTTCAGCAGACCAACTACCTTGCCGCCGGGCGTTTCCCGCACGTTCAGCGTCTTTCCGTTTTCCGTGTATACGTAGTAGTACCCCGCATCCCCGGGTTCAATGTCCTCCCCAGCCAGCGCGGCGGTCATCCCCACTGTCGCCAGCAGCAGCGCCAGAATCAGACTCACAAGTTTCTTCATCGTGCATTCTCCTCCTTTGATTGCTTCGGCTGCCCGCTCAAATGTGCACCGGGCACTTCATCGTCGGCTGATACCGCTGCCGGATGGTCTTGACCCAGTCCCCGTCAATCTGGAACTGTGTGATTTTCACCACATAGTTGGCGACGGTTAAGGAATCCGGCAGCTTAAAGTTGACGTACTTCCAACCGCTCTGCTTCGTGGAAGCCCCGGGCGCCAGCGTATTCTTATAAACCATCTTGAAGGTGCCGCTGCCGTCCTTACTGTTGCAGGAAACCTCGTTTCCGTCAATATCATACACGGTGACTTCCGCCGTAATGCTGGTGATGTGCAGGTCGCTGACGTTTTTGACCGTCAGCCGCTGGTCCGCACCCTCTACGTAGGCCTCCGTCAGTCGCAGGGCATTGTCCCAGTCCCCGATCTTGACCAGCATCGTGGCCGTAAATCCGCCTTCCTCCGTGGTGGCCGTAATGGTGGTCTCTCCCCGGCTGACACCGGTAATCTTCGCCCGGTTCCCGGTTCCTTTTTTGTTGGCCGATGTAATCTTCGCAATCGAAGGATCGTCGCTGTGCCACAGGATGTTCTTATTGCTGGCGTTCTTCGGCTCCAGCTGCGCGCCGGTGGTGGCGGTTTCACCCCTGCTGATGTAAGCCACCCGGCGGGTCATATGCACGCCCGTCACATGCTGCAGGACCTTGATCTTAATCCGGGCCCGGCGGTTGGTTCCATCAGTGCTCATGGCGTTCACAAAGACATCCCCCGCCTTCAGGCCGTGGATCGTCCCGTCGTCGTCCACCGTCAGCACGTTTTTGTTTCCGGAGGTCAGCTTCAGCGTCTGGTTGCTGGCGTTGGCCGGCTCCACGTTCCAGGTCAGCTTTGCGCTTTCCCCGGCATAGATCACCGGTGCGTCGCCGAAGGTGATCTTTTTGACCGGCTGCTGCACATGCACCAGGGTCCTGCCTTGCACTTCGCCGTTGGCTTTGCTGGTCGCGATGATTTCACAGTCGCCCAGGGCCACTCCTGTAACCCGGCCCTGCTGGTTGACGGTGGCGATGCGCTCATCCGAGGAGGACCAGGTCACCGTCTTGTTGCTGGCATCCTTCGGCAGAACCGTAGCTTTCAGCATCAGGGTCTTTCCGGCGCTGACCACGGCCTCTTCCTTGCTCATGGTAACGCTCTCGGCGTCCTGGGTCACATTGATGCTGATGCTGGATTTGGCATTGCTGCCGTCCGTGGCGGCGGCGGTGATACGGGTGGATCCCTTTTTCACACCGGTCACGACGCCATTTTCGTCCACCGCGGCAATCCGTTCGTCCCCGGAGGACCATTTCAGCGCGCCAATGGTGGCATTCGCCGGCGTCAGCGTTCCGGTCAGGTTCAGGGTCTGGCCCACAGCCACGCTCTTGCTGTCGGCGGCAATCTGAATGTGGTTCACCGGCTGAATCACCAGCACCAGGAACTGGGCCATGGCGCTGGGATCCTCGCTGCTGGCCAGCGTCAGCACGGTCGCCCCGGCGGCAAGTCCGGTGATCCGCATATTGCTGACCTTCAGAACCTGATCGTTATCCGCCGAAACGGTGATCTTCTTATTCTTCACCGTCCGGGGAAGCACCGCCGCCCGCAGATCCGCGCTTTTCCTGACCTGAAGCAGCAGAACAGGCAGCTTCTCCGTCCTGCCTTCCGCGGCCAGGATGTCAGCCACCGCAGGATCCGCGGGATCCAGCACCGGCAGTCTCCCGGTGTTTACCTGAACCGAGATCCCGTTTCCTTCCGCACCCGCCGGCACAATGCCCGTAAAGAGCACAGCCAGCGCCAGCGTCAGAAGAAGCAGCACCTTTTTCATCTTCGATCTTCCTCCCCGTCCTTACTGTCATTTCCGAACCCTTGCTTCCCGCTTTCCGGAAAACGGAGGATTCATTCGACCCTATGGCACATCACACCGAAAGCACAAACAGAACTTCCGGAGCTTTCCGCATCAGGCCATCTTTTCCTTAAGGAGCATCAGGGCATTCTGATGCCGCAGCTTCACAGCCCCATAACTCAGATCCATCATTTTCGCAATCTCTGTCAGGGGCTTCCCGTCGTAATACCGAAGAACGATAATGTCCCGCAGCTGCTCCGGCAGCCTTTTCAGCGCGGCCGCCAGCTCGCTGAGGGTCTCGTTCTCCAGCAGCCCGTCCTCCAGCTCCCCTTCTTCGGCGATGTTCTCATCCAGCTCTGCCGAAGGCCGGGATCTGCGGTAGTGGTCGATCAGCGTGTTGCGCGTAATGGAAAATATCCACGTCCCAAGCGCCGCCTTGCTCTCATCGTACCCTTCGGCCTTCCGGAGAATTTTTTCAAACACCTCGGAACAGAGATCCTCCGCTTCCGCCCGATTATTGATCCTGGCCCGAAGGTAGCCCATTACCTTCCCCTGGTACTCCGAGTAAACCTGTGCCATGTCGATGCTCATCGTTTTTACGCTCCTGCCCGGGAGTACCCGCCGCCGCGACCATATCGGCTTCGTCCATGGTCAGCATCCGTATATTGCGCCCTCTGCGGGCGCCATAGCGGGCATGGACCTCATCGATGACCTGCTGCAGCTGCGGGTTCCTCTCGAATTTCTGATAATCAAACAGAGCTTCCAGCTTCTTTTCCATCTTTCGTTCGTTCCTTTCAGCGCGTTTTTCATGCGTTTTCGTGCACTGCAGCTGCTTTTCTTTCTCGCTGCATCTGTTTATACGGATGAAATCCGCTGCCTGGCAGAAAATTTTCACGTTTGGATGGATAAAATTTCTTCCAGGGACCCGTCATCAGGAAAAACCATCATGTCCCGAACCTGAAGGCGGACTTTCTCACCCGCCCGAAGCGTTCCGTAACGGTATCCCCCGGTGATGACCCGCACCAGGGTTTCCCCGATGCGGATCCAGCAATCATTCACGTCTCCTAAATAATACCACGTTTCCAGCGTTCCTTCCAGTGGTCCGTCCGGAGAAATTACAAAATTTTCCGGTCGAACCGCCGCCTGCACCCTGCCTCTCCGCTCCCCGCCGTATGGCAGGCTCTGTCCCCCCATCCCGGGAAAGATGATTTTTCCGTTTGCAGCTTCGCCCGGGAAAAAATCCACCTTACCGAGGAAATCCGCTACGAATGGATTCAGCGGCCGGTTATAGATATCCGCCGGCGTCCCTTCCTGCTGAACAGCTCCCCGGTTGATCAGAAAGATCCGGTCGCTCATGGCCATCGCTTCCGTCTGGTCATGCGTGACGTATACCACCGTGATCCCCGTGCGCTTCTGAATCTCCTTGATCTCGAAGCGCATGCTTTCCCGCAGCTTGGCGTCCAGGTTGCTCAGCGGTTCGTCCAGCAGCAGCAGCTTCGGCTCCGCCACCAGCGCCCGGGCCAGCGCCACCCGCTGCTGCTGTCCTCCGGAAAGCTGATTGGGCAGCCGCTGGGCATACTGGGTCAGGTGTACGCTTTCCAGCACCTTCTCCACCGCCTGGCGAATGGCTGCCTTTCCCTTCTTCTGTATTTCCAGGGGATAGGCCACGTTATCGAACACATTCATGTGGGGCCATACGGCATAGGACTGAAACACCATGCCGATGCCCCGTCTTTCCGGGGGCACAAAGGTTTTTCCGCCGGATACCAGCGTCTCATCAATCCAGATTTCCCCACTGCTGGGTTTTTCAAAGCCCGCGATCATCCGGAGCATCGTGGTTTTTCCGCATCCGGAAGGCCCCAGCAGCGTGATAAACTCCCCGTCCCCGAAGACAGCATCAAAATCCTGCAGCACCGTGTTTTCCCCGAAGGCCTTGCTCACGTGCCGGATGGTTACCGTTGCCATGGCTTGTTCTTTCCTTTCTTTACAGGGCCGCGGCTAAATGGAGAACTCTCCCCTTGTCAGCCGGTTCAGTCCGAAATTCAGCAGGATCACAAACAACAGGATACCGAAAGCCATGGCGCAGCTCATGGGCTGGCTGGTGAAGGTCCAGTATTCATACAGCTGATATCCAATGGTCTTGGTGGTGCTGGAATACAGCAGCGTCGTCATGCTCAGCTCATAAAAGCTGGGAATGAAAATAAGAAACCACCCCGCAGCAATGGAAGGGAAAATCAGCGGCCCCGTAATTCTCGTCATGGTCCGGATCCAGCTGGCTCCGCTGATCTGGCTGCATTCTTCCAGGGAAATGTGAATCTGGCTCATGGCGGAAACCACCGTCCGCATTCCCATCATCAGATATTTGATCAGATACGCGATGATCAGGATCCAGGCAGTATTGTAAATATTTACGCCGAAGTCTCCACGCATGGTCATGATCAGTCCAAGGGCGATCACCACCGACGGCGTTCCGCTGCCCAGCGTGATCAGAAAATGCGGGATTCCCCTTCCCCGAATCTTTGTCCGCTGCAGAAGGTAACCCATGACGCAGGAGATCACCAGGCCTGCCGTCGCGGCCACCGACGCAAAGATCAGGCTGTTTTTCAGACATCCCAGGGTTTCCCCCCGGGAGAAAATCGCCGTCCAGTTCCCCGTCGTAAAGTTCCCCTCCGCGCTCAGGCCCTTTCCGATGTCAATCTTGAAGCTGGTGGCCAGAATGGTCCCGAAGGGAAGCGCCACCACGACCGCAGCAAAGAGGCCCACCAGTACCGTCAGCGGTACCCGCCATCCGCGAAGGTCCACAGTTGAGGGGCGGACGCTTTTCCCGCTGACCGTAATGTACTGCTTCCTAGCCAGCACCACGTCGCTGAGAAACAGGATGACGAGCGCCACCGCCATCAGAAAGACCGCAAGCCCCGTGGCATCATTCATGCCCTGCTGCCCCAGGGATACATATTCCACAATCCGCGTGGTGACGGTATTCACATTCCCCGGCGTCCCGATAATGCTGGGAATACCGTAGCAGCTGGCCGCGCTGATGAACACAAGCAGCGCCCCGGCAATAAGGCTGGGGGTCATCATGGGCAGCGTCACGGTCAGAATGGTCTTCACCGGCGACGCCCCTGAAATCCGGCTGGCCTCCTCCAGGGACGGATCCATCTTCTCCATCGCCCGGCTGATGGTAATAAACGCGTAGGGATAATAGAAGGTGGTCAGCACCCAGATCATCCCGGGCAGGGTATAGACATTCAGCGGACCCGGCACGTCCGGTAAGTGAAAAAGGGTTCGCAGCCACAGATTGATCGTCCCCACGTTGGGGTTCATCAGCCGCAGCCAGGCCATGGCGCCCACATAGGGGGGCACCATATAGGTCATCACAAACAGTGCCCGGAAAAACTTCCGGCCGTAAAGGTTTGTGCGCCCCACCAGCCAGGCCAGAGGAAAGGCAATGGCTGTGCCCAGAATCATGGTGGAGAATGAGGCGATCAGGGTATTCTTCAGCGCATCCAGGTTCAGAGGATAGGAAAAAAGCCGCTCCAGGGTACTCAGGCTGAACGTGTTTTCAGGAGAAAAAGCCCGAACCACCATGTATACCACGGGCACCACCTGGAAAACCAGCAGGAAATCCACGATTCCCAGGATCATGACCCACTTGACATTCATTCTCCAGTTCTGGTCCGCCCGCATCAGCAGGAACAGCACCAGCACATCCAGCATCAGCAGGGCCCCCAGCAGGATCACCGTCCGGCTGTTCCCAATCACTGCCTGCCACACCCAGTTCAGTTTCCCCGCTGCGATCATCCGGAAGGCCCTCTCCTGCAGGTCCTTTCCCCGGACGCTCTTTTTCAGCTGGTTGATATGATCCGGATAGGAGGCGTTGGCAGCGGCAGCGCTCTCCACGACCTGCCGCAGAAGCATCTCCCGCCGCTGTGCTCCGTCCAGAGCGGACAGGCCCTCCGCGGTTTCCGCCGGCAGCGGCATCGTCTCATCGGAAAGGCACTTCAGCGCCTGCCTCCGGAAGGTCTTTCCATCGGAAGCATTCAGCCCGGTCAGGGCTTTCCGTTCTCCGCTGCTGAGCTTAGGGCCATTCATGGATTCGTAAACCGCCAGGTATCTCCAGACGGTCTCCGCCCCGAGCGTGTCCGCATCCTGCAGCCCTCCGGCGGCGAGCAGCTCCCGGGCCGCGCTTTCCGCTCCCCGGCTCGCACTCTCCGGCAAACTGTTCAAATCCTCCAGCAGAATCCAGCCGATCTCCTCCGCGTCCCGGCTTAATGCATAGATCGCCTGATAGGCGGCCTCGGATCCGAATCCGCTCTCTGTCAGCTCCCGCTGGCCCTGCAGCCCTGCCGCCGCCAGCATCGCGCCGATCAGAAAGCACAGGAGCAGTCCCGCCCAGGTCCGGATGGCCGCCCGGATTTCTCCCCGGAGCGCCTGTCCCGGGCGATCCATTTCCTTCATCGTGCTGTGCTCCTTGTCTTCTATATTTTACAGATCCTCATTTTGGAAAAAGCGCGGTGCGCGGAGACCCATGGCGCCCCGCCCCCACCGTGCTGCAAAGTTTACTGTGTGACTTTCACGGTCCACAGATTGCTGATGCTTTCCCGCTCCCGGTAAGCCTTCTCCCAGTCCACCCCCAGGTCCTTTTCGATCAGCCCGTCGGTGGGGACGCTCTTATAGGGCACCAGGTCGGTTCCCTTCAGGACGGAATGCATATATCCCTTCACGATCAGCTCCTGCCCCGCCGGGCTCAGCAGCCACCGGGCCACGGCTTCCGCCGCTTCGGTATTGACGTTCTTGGAATAAGCCTCGTCCACGATCATGACCGTGGAGGGAATCAGCACCACCCCGTCCTCGGGATAGATGATCTCCAGGTTCGTGACCGTATTGCCCTTCGCCTCTTCGTCATGCAGATATTTCAGGATGCTCTCTTCCAGAATCATAATTGCCGCGCACTCCCCGCTCTGCAGCTTGGCGATGGCCGTGGATCCGCTCTCCCGCATGACCTTGTTGGCCCCCAGGCTGTCCAGATAGGCTTCGCCGTACTTGTCCAGCAGGGACACCGTCGCCGCGTAGGCCGTTCCGCTGGTCATGGGATCCCCCATGGAAATATAGCCCTTCAGCGCCGGATCCTCGGCGAAATCCTTGAACGTCCGGGGAATTCGAATGCCTTTGGCTTCCCAGTCAGCGGTTTTTTCCGGGTTATACGCCAGAACCATGTTGCATACCCGCACCGGATACCAGTATCCTTCCTCGTCGTAGGGGAACCGCAGCAGCTCAGATGCGTTTTCCACCTCAAAGGCGTGCAGATAGCCGTATTCCTTCATTTCAAGAGAGAAAGAAGGCTCCGCCACCAGGAACATATCCGTTTCCAGGGCATTATTGCGCTGATCGCCCATTTCGCCGTAAATCTTGGTAATCAGCTTACCGCTGCCGCTCTGAAAAAAGAAGCTCCCGTTAATCCCGGGCGTCAGGTTCGGAAATTCCTCCCGCATGGCCGCGTCCATCATATCCACGATTTCCGGATACATGGAGGTATAAATCACCAGTTCTCCCTCCACGTCGGGGTTGACCGCCAGCGCCGGCCCAAATGCAGCCAGCGCCAGAATCGCCGTCATGAGCACACAGATTGTTTTTTTCATTGTTTTTGTTTCTCCTTTCCGTTCCCGTATCCTTTTTCTTTCCGGATTCCCGTCTCCGGCGGAACGCCCCTCCAGCTTTCAGCGCACGACCCCTGTCCGTGTCCGCGTCCGTTTCCGTCAGTCCTTCGCCCAGGGCGCTGTCAGCTCTTCGGCCGTCTTTGGATCCGGCTCCCGCCATTCCGGTGAATCCTCCACGGATTTCGGCGCTTCGAGCTCCGGCTTTTCAGCCGGCTCCCGCCATTCCAGAGATTCCGTCACTTCCGGCTCCGGCTTCTTATCCGGCACACCGGCATTTGCCTCCGGGCTTTCCGGCCCCGCACCCCCTGCGCTTTTCTCTGGGGTCGGCAGGTCTCCCTCCTCCAGTTCCTCGCTCTGGGGCCGCAGAATCATCCCCGCCGTATCCGTTACCGGCAGGGCGAACACCACAGCCCCCGCCCTGGTACCGGGGCCCGCCTCCCGAATGATTTTCTGCATCATGTCAGCCTTGTTTTCACTCGGAGTTACGATGAGAAGCAGATCCTTCTCGCTGGCCAGGGAGATGCCCAGAAAGCGTTCCGCCTGATCCTGCCCCGTACCCCGGGCATGGATCACCGTGCCGCCCCGGGCGCCGGCCGCGCGGGCCGCGTCCATAATCTGCTCGTTATAGCCCTGATTGGCGATGACCACCAGCAGCTCCTGCTCCGTCCCCTTCAATTCTGTTTCCGCTCCCTTCTCGTATCCCTGCCCGTCCGTCAGCCACATCAATTCCCGTTTTCCTCCCATGGCGGACAGAGGGACCACGAAGGCCACGCCCACCCCGGGGGCTTCGATATGCAGCCGCACGGACATGCCCTTCTTGACCTCCCGCCATTTCCGGCCGGTGACCACGGTCATGCACACCATTTTTTCCGTATCGTCCAGGGCCAGCAGCCGCATATAGCGTGCCCCCGCTGTCCCATGACCGATGGACAGGACATGGGTTTCCAGACCTCTGTCCCGATACAGCTTCATGAAGTCCGGCATCCGTTTTCGCCCGGTCACCGTCAGCATGAGATACAGCTCCGATTGATTCATCTTTCTCCTTCTCCCGTCTCCCGCCATGGGGGTCCGCCCGTCTGCCGCCGCTTTGTCTTTTATCCGGGATGGTTCACCGGCTTCAGACAGCCACCGGCGCCGGTCATGCGGCCTTTTACAGTTCGATCACCGCGTCGTTGGGCAGATCCCTGAACGGATCCGCGGCCGCGGGTGCCATCTTCCGCCGCCGGGTCCTGATCCGATAAAGAATTCCGAGCCCCTGAATGGTGATCAGCGGCGTCATCGCAACCAGCGCCACCACGCCGAAGGCATCCGTCGCCAGATCGCCCCCCAGCGCAGTACACAGTCCCATGGTCATGGGCAGCAGGAACGCCGCCGTCATCGGCCCGGAGGCCACCCCGCCGGAGTCAAAGGCAATCGCCATAAACATTCTGGGGCAAAGAAAGCTCATCCCCAGGGCCAGCACATACCCCGGAATCAGGATCCACAGCACGCTGATCCCCAGCAGCACCCGGAGCATGGAAAGCCCCACGGAGATGCCCACGCCCACGCACATGCTCAGCTGCAGGCTCCGCCCTGTGATGGCGCCGGCCGTCAGCTCTTCGACCTGTCTCATCAGGACGTATACCGCCGGCTCCGCCTTGACCACCAGATAGCCGATCAGGGCACCGATGGGAATCAGGATCCACCGGTAGTGCAGAGCGCCCAGGGTCTGCCCCAGATAGGCGCCCGCCGGCATAAATCCGTAATTGGCCCCGGTCATGAAAACCGTCAGCCCGATGTATGTATAGACCAGCCCCAGCCCGATGCGGCTGAGCGTCTGCCTGTTCAGTTTGAGCATGATCAGGTTGAATATGAAAAAGAAGACCGTGATGGGCAGGATGGAAATCAGCATTTCCCGCAGATAATCCGGAAAACCGCCGGCAAACAGGGTGCGCAGTTCCACGGAATCCGCCACATTCGGTACGCTCAGCGGGGTGTAATCCGCCCCCTCCGCCCGAAAAATAAGGCTCAGGAGAATGACCGCCAGAATCGGCCCGATGGAGCACAGCGCCACCAGTCCGAAGGAATCCTCCGCCGCGCTGGAGTCGCTGCGGATGGCGGCGATACCCATGCCGAAAGCCATGATAAAGGGAACGGTCATGGGCCCGGTGGTTACCCCGCCAGCGTCAAACGCCACCGCCCGGAATTTTTCCGGCGCAAGAAAGACCAGCCCGATCAGCAGCGTATAGAAACCGAACAGCAAAAGCCGCAGATCAATCCGGAAAAAGATGCGCACCAGGGCCAGCACCAGAAAGCCGCCGACCCCTACTCCCACCGTCAGAATCAGCACCAGGTTCGGAACCGCCTGTACCTGCTGGGCCAGCACCTGCAGATCCGGCTCCGAGACCGTAATCAGCACCCCCAGCACAAACCCCAGAATCAGAATCAGCTTCAGGTTCTTCGTCTGCACGACCCGGGCGCCAACCAGCTCGCCCATCGGGGTCATGGCCACCTCGGCTCCTACGGAGAAAAACATCATGCCCCCGACCAGCATCAGCGCGCCCAGCAGAAAGCTCAGCATGACCCCGCTTGGGATCGGCGCCACCGTCAGACTCAGAATCAGCATCAGCACCACGATGGGCAGCACCGCGGCCAGCGCCTCCTGAAGCTTTTCCAGCAATTTATTCTTCAGCATCTCGTGTTCCGTACCTTCTTCCGGCGTTTCTGCAGTTATGATAGGGTTTATTATACCGGTTTTGAGAGCAGAATGCAACCTGCAGGAAAAAACCTATTCGAACTGCGCAGCGTACAGCTGGTAGTAGAAGCCCTTCCTGTCCATCAGCTCCCTGTGGGTTCCCTGTTCCGCCACATCCCCGTCCCGCAGCACCAGAATCCGGTCCGCGTGCTCAATCGTGGACAGCCGATGGGCGATGACAAAGCAGGTTCTGTTTTTCATCAGCTCCCGCATAGCCTTCTGTATCTCCCGCTCCGTGGCGGTATCCACGTTGGACGTCGCCTCGTCAAGAATCAGCATCGGGGCATCATAGAGCATAGCCCGCGCGATCGTCAGCAGCTGCTTCTGCCCCTTTGAGATGTTGCCGCCGTCCTCCTGAATCAGGGTATCGTACCCCTGGGGCAGCCGCATGATAAAGGGATGAATCCGGGCTGCTTTGGCGGCCGCCACCACCTCTTCTATGGTGGCGTTCTCCCGCCCGTAGGCGATATTCTCAAAAATCGTTCCCTTGAAGACCCAGGTATCCTGCAGAACCATGGCATAAGCGCCCCGGACGCTGCGCCGGGTTGCGGTCCGGATCTCCGTCCCGTCGATGAAAATGCTTCCCTTTTGCGGATCATAAAAACGCATCAGCAGATTAATGATGGTCGTTTTTCCGGCGCCGGTCGGCCCGACAATGGCAATCAGCTTTCCCGCCGGCGCATCCAGGCTCAGATCATGCAGAATGATCTTTCCAGCTTCATATCCGAAGGAAACATGCTCCATGCGCACATCCCCCCGGATGTTTTCCAGGATTCTTGCGTTCTCCGCGTCCTTTCCCTCCTCCTTTTCATCCAGCAGGGAGAAGACCCTTTCCGCCGCTGCCAGGGCGGAAAACAGCTCATTGAAAATCTCGGCGATGGCATTGATCGGCCCCGCGAATTTCCGGCTGTACAGCACGAAGGAGGAAATCCGGCCCAGATCAATGATCCCCCGCATATAGAAGATGCCGCCCAGCAGTCCCACAAGGCTCAGCCCCAGGTTGTTGATGAAGCCCATGGTGGGCCCCATGGAAACCCCATAATACTCCGCATCGTAAAATGCGTCCGCGGCCTCCCGGTTGATATCCCCGAACTTTTCGTCCACCCGGTTTTCGTAAGCATAGGCCAGGATGGTCTTCTGGCCGGAGAGCATCTCCTCCACGAAGCCGTTCATCTTCCCATAGCTCTTCGACCGTCTGGCGTAGCGGGGCTGGGTCTTCTTCCGCATATGCACCGTGTAGGCGATGGATACAGGCACCGTTACCAGCGTCACGGCCGAAAGCGGCAGGGAAATGGAGATCATCATGACCAGGCTTCCAACCACCGTCACTGCGCTGGAGAAAATCTGCACCACATCTGTGGCCATGCTGGTGGAGATCACGTCAATATCATAGCTGACCCGGCTGATGATGTCCCCGGCCTGATGCCGATCAAAATAGCCCACAGGCAGCCGCATCAGCTTCCCGAATACGTCCTGGCGCATCCTTCGGGCCATCCGCTTGCTGATCACTGTCATGATCAGGCTGATCATAAACCCCAGCAGCGCCGATCCCGCATAGCACAGCAGCATCAGCCGGGCATACCGTCCGACAGCCTCAAAGTTCACCTTCCCGGCGCCGACCGCCGCTTCCCGGATGGCGGATCCGGCCAGGCCGGGCCCCCAAAGATTGAGCATATTGCTGACCAGACTCAGCAGCACCACGCCTAAAATCAGATATTTCCAGGGGCCCAGGTATCCCAGCATCCGGCGCAGCGTTCCCCGGGTGTCCTTCGGCTTTTTCATCACCGTATCCCGCGCCATCTTACGATACCTCCTCCCGCATCTGCGTCCGGTAAATATCCCGGTACACCGGGCAGGATTCCATCAGCTCCGCGTGGGTTCCCCGGCCGATCATCTCTCCCTCATGCAGGACCAGGATCTCGTCCAGGCTCATGATGGAGGAGACCCGCTGGGCGATAATCACCTGCGTGGCGCCGGCGTAATGCTCCCGGATGGCTTTGCGCATCTCCGCATCCGTCCGGTAGTCCAGAGCGGAGGACGCGTCGTCCAGGATCAGGATTTCCGGCTTCGCCGCCAGCGCCCGCGCAATCAGCAGCCGCTGCTTCTGTCCCCCGGAAAAATTGGCCCCGTGAATCGACGCCTCGTGATCATAGGTATCCTCGTATCCTTCGATAAATCCCCAGGCCATGGCGTCCCGGGCTGCCAGCCGCAGCGCCTCGTCATTGACATCCCGTCCGAAGCTGACATTCTCGCGGATGCTGTCGGCAAAGATGACATCATTCTGGAACACGACGCCGAACTTCTTATGCAGCGTATCCCGGTCATAGCCGCGGACATCCTTTCCGTCTACGAACACATGCCCCTCCTGCGGGTCGTAGAAGCGCATCAGAAGGTTCACGATGCTGGTTTTCCCGCTGCCCGTAGCCCCGATGATCCCCAGGCTTCCGCCCCTGGGCACCCGGAAGGAGATTCCCTTCAGGCACTGCTGCCGCTCCTCGCCCAGGAACTGCCCGCTTCCTTCTCCGGTTTCGTCCGCGTCATAGTTGAATGTGACCCGGTCAAAAATCAGCATGTCCCCGGAGGGAGCCTTTTCCGTTTCACCCGCCGGCAGAGGCGTCAGCTCCTCCGGCATGTCGATCACCTCCGCGATCCGGTTCGCCGAGGCATTGGCCTTGCTCATCATCATGAAGATCCGGTTCAGGCCCATAACCCCCATGAGAATCATATTGAAATAGGTCAGAAAAGCGAGAATGACGCCGGGCTGCGTCTCCCCGGCGTTGACCCTGCGGGCCCCCACCAGGACGACCAGCGTCAGCCCCACGTTCAGCAGCAGCGTCACCACCGATCCCGGCAGGCTCATGATCACGTTGGACCGGACTTCCTGCCTGGCCATGCGGGTATTCGCGGTCCCGTATCGCTGCTCCTCATAGGGCTCCTTTCCCAGGGCCTTCACGACCCGGATGCCGGTGATGCTCTCCCGCATCAGCCGTACCAGTGTATCCATCCGCCGCTGCACCTCGTTGTACAGGGGGATGCCCTTCCAGGAGATCAGGCTGACCAGGACGATCATCGCGGGTGCCATGACGCACAGGATCATCGCCAGTCCCGTGTCCATGGTCAGCGTGATGGCAATACCCCCCAGCAGCATAATGGGCGCCCGGATGCCCATGGTCTGGATCATCCTTGTGAAATTTTGCACATTATAGGTATCGCTGGTCATCCGGGAAATCAGGCTGGGCAGGCCGACCCGGTCCATCTGCCGTCCGCTCAGATTCAGCGCCGTATGGAACAGATCCCGGCGGATGGAGAAGGCGCTCTCCCGGGCCACCCGGACGCTCATCCGGTTCGCCGTCACATTGCAAAAACGCGTCAGAAAGGTCAGGGCCAGCATGACGCCTCCCCACGCCGCCACCGGCCAGACGCTTTCCGTCTCCGGCACAACCCGGTCCAGCAGATGCTCCAGGACATAGGGAATCAGCAGCTCCGTTCCCGTCCCGGCCAGCTTGATCACCATGACCGCCAGCGTAATCCACTTCCATGGCCGCATATATTTCCAGATCGTTTTCATCGTTTTCCCATCCTGTTTCTGTGATGATGCGAATCTTCGTGAAAACAGCTGAAAGCGGTTTGATCACGCTGAAGGTACGCCGAAGATTCAATGGGACGGGATTCCACGCATATGCGCGAAATCTGCCTGTACAACGGGTAAATATTAGCGGTATCTGGAGATTTTCCGAAAATTTCCCAGCGTTTCATTGACCGGCATCACGCAGGCAAAGGTGTCATGAAACCGGCTCATGATCTCTTCCATCTGGGAAATCTGGTGATAGCTGATAATGCATACCAGCATCGTCTTCCCTTCATGGGAATATCCGCCCATCGCCTGCAGAAAAGTCGTGGAATGATGCAGCTCCTCGATCACCGCTCTGGTGACCTCCTCCGGATGGGAGGTAATCATCTCCACCCGCCAGGCTCGCTTGCCCGCCTGAATCCACCGCTCGGAAACCATGGAGGTCAGGAAAGAATAGATGATGCACAGTGCCACCGGTTCAATATTGTAGTCATAGACGAAATAGGACAGACTGGCAATGACGACGTTGATCGCCAGCACCACATGGATCATGGAAAACCCCGGGTATCTTTTGTGCACAAACTGACCCACAAAGTCCGTCCCCCCCGTGGACCCGCCCCGCCGGATGGCGGTTCCGTAAATGAACCCATTGATGCAGCCTGAAACCACCGGTGCCAGCAGCGTGGACCGGCCGTCCTCCGTATGATAGATAAATCGACTCATATCAATATAGCGCTGCATGATCAGCAGTGCTCCGGAGAAAATCAGCACGAAAACCATTGTGCGGGCAGCAAACCGCTTGTTCACAAAAAACCAGCAATAGACCGCCAGCGGAATATTGAGGATCAGGGAAAAATAGCCGACACTGAAATGAAACAGATACTGGATCATGGTGGCCAGCCCGTTGAGCCCGGAGGGGGCAAAAGCATTCTGCAGGATAAAAATCTGATAATTCAGCGCCATCAGGACAGCCACAAAGGCCAGCACCAGATAGTCCAGCGTTGCCTGCCATTCAGGGCTCCTTTGTTTCGTTCTCTGTCCGGTTGATTTTTTGGTCATTTCACTGCCTCCTCCCGAGGTTTCCCGCCAGCCTTCGTTTCTTCCGTCTCCGTCCGTTCAACCCAAGTATGGTTCCCCGCTCGCCTACCGCCTGAGCGGCCCTTCTCTGGCTGCCGCACCGCCGCGGATGGCTGCCCGGCACACGCCGCGAAGCCCCCTGAAGCGGCATAGGTGCATCCAAAAAAGCGGAGCCATTCGTTATCCGCTCAGCTCCGCTTCCCGTTTGTCCTTCGGGGATTATTTCTTCAGCATGGATTTCTCCCAGCAATCATAGGGCTTCAGGCCCAGCAGCTCCACCACCGTGGGAGCCACATTCGCCAGACCGAAGGGACTCTCCGTATCCATCTCATGCCGCTCGTCCGGGTCATGGATGATGAAGGGCACCGGCCGCAGGCTGTGCGCCGTGCGTACAGAAATCTGTCCCTTCTTGTTCTTTTCCAGCATCTGGTCGGAATTGCCATGGTCCGCGGTCACAATCAAGATGCAGCCATGCTCGTCGCAGGCCTTGCGGACACGGGTCAGGCACAGGTCCACAGACTCCACGGCGATCTCCGTGGCGTACAGATTGCCGGTATGGCCCACCATGTCCCCATTGGGGTAATTGCAGCGGATAAAGCCGTATTTGCCGGATTCGATGGCCTCGATCACCAGATCCGTGATTTCCGTCGCCTTCATCCAGGGGCACTCGTCGAAGGAGCGTACATCGGAGGGAACTTCCTTCCAGGTTTCCAGCTCCTCGGAGAACTTCTCGCTGCGGTTCCCGTTCCAGAAGTAGGTCACGTGGCCGTATTTCTGGGTCTCGGAGCAGGCGAATTCGTTGATCCCGTTTTCCACCAGCAGCTCCGTCAGCGTATGCCGGATTTCCGGCGGAGACACCAGATATTTCCGCGGAATGCACAGGTCCCCGTCATACTGCAGCATGCCGGCGTACTTCACCTTCGGCATCGCACCCCGATCAAAATAAGAGAAGGATTCGTCCCCATCAAAAGCCATGGACAGCTCCAGTGCCCGGTCTCCCCGGAAGTTGAAGAGAATCACGCTGTCCCCATCGTGCATGGCGCCAACAGGGGTGCCGTTTTCCGCGATCACGAAGCCGGGCAGATCCTGGTCGATGACGCCAGGCTGCTCTGCACGGAATGTCTCAATCGCTTCCCGGGCGGACGCAAACTGCCGGCCCGATCCGTGCACGTGCAGATCCCAGCCCCGGGCCACCATCTGCCAGTTGGCCTGATACCGGTCCATGGTCACCTGCATGCGGCCGCCGCCGGAGGCGATCCGTCCGTCAAAGGAGGCGTCGTTCAGCTCAGCCAGCGTGTTTTCCAGCTGATCCACGTATTCCAGGCAGGAGGTGGCGGGAACGTCGCGCCCGTCCAGCAGGATGTGCACCCGGGCCCTGGAAATCCCCTCGGCCTTTGCTTCCTTCAGCATGGCCAGCAGGTGGGAAATGTTGCTGTGGACGTTTCCGTCGCTCAGCAGGCCGATAAAATGCAGGGCGCCGCCGGCCGCCTTCGCGCCTTCCGCCAGCTCCTTCCAGGTCTCAGAGGCATAAATTTTACCGGACTCGATGGACTCATTGACCAGCTTCGCCCCCTGGGAATAAATCTGGCCGCAGCCCAGGGCATTGTGCCCCACCTCGCTGTTGCCCATATCATCGTCCGTAGGCAGGCCGACCGCCGTCCCATGGGCTTTAATGATCCGGAAGGGATCCTTTTCTTTCATTTCATCCAGGCAGGGGGTCGTCGCCTTGAGAACCATATTGCCGAGCTCTTCGGCGGATTCTCCGACGCCATCCATCACAACCAGTACCACCGGCTTTTTCATCTTCGCGTTTCCTCCTTGTTTGCATTCAGAGCGAGGCCCTGTCTCCCGCAAAGCCACACTGAAACAGGATAAATCAAAGCGTCTCAAATGTCAATCCGAGTTTTTCGCGTTTTATGCTTTTGTCCTGAGGCCGCGAGAGTCTGCGTGCAGCGCGTTCTTTCTCCCCATAGCTCTCAGCTTCCCCCCTCCGGCCGCACAGGCCGGAACCAGGCGATTTCGCTGCAGTCCGCCAGCTGGAAAACGGTCATGGTCTGCCCCAGGATCTCAAAATACCCGTATTGTTTTCCCCAGGGAGCTTCCCGGATCCGCAGCGCCTCGGAAAGATCCGGCAGGATCAGGGAAACGGTCACCCCGCCGTCCGGCGGCGTGGTCTGCATGCGAAAATCCTGGGCTTGAATATAGGCCTTAAACCGGTCATACAGGAAGGGATCCTCCCCACAGTGGATCATCAGTGGGGCATCCAGCCACTCCACTGCCTCCGGCGCATTCTCCGCCGTCAGTCCGAACATGCGGGGGGTGCCCAGCACCATCCCCACATGATAGGTTCCATGGTCAAAAACCAGCAGATCCCCGGGCTGAAGCGCCTGCGCCCATTCCCGCAGTTCCAGCCCCCGCAGAGGGAAAGCGCCGGCCCGGGCCTTCAGGATCTCGCTGAGCTCTTCCTGGGGCAGATAGCCCGCTTCCTCCTCCACCCAGTGCAGGAAGCTGCCGCAGTCAAACCCGCAGAGATACAGCCGGTTGGATTTGTAATATTTTGATTCCTGCAGGGGAAAATACCGATGCAGCACCTTCTCGGCGCTGTGGCCCCCGAAGTAGTAAGGCACGCCGGTTTCCGGCCACCTGGCCGCGGTCAGGGAGCCGGCAACCTTCTGGTATTGTTTGAGCGCCCAGTGATTCTCCGGCAGCGCCGAAAGAGCGATGTCCAGCAGCTCCGAATCCGTCAGCCATTCCTCCGCCAGCAGTGGATCCGCCTCCGGAAGGCTGATCGTCACATAAATCCAGCTCCGCTTAAAATCAAAGGCGGCGCCGTCATCCGTAGCCCCGTCTGCCTTCTGCACCCGGAAGGAGAAGTCTGCCCCTTCCTGCAGGATGGCCCGCATCCAATCCGTCACATCCCAAAGATTCCATCCCGGAAACGCAACCGCCGGCATGCTCCGCTGAGCGTTTCCCACCGGCCAGAGTACAAACTGCCCCTGATCCGTGAGGCTTTCCCTGACTTCCGCTCGCCAGAAGGCATGCTCGACCCTTCCGCCGGTTTTCTTTATAAGCGCGGCCAGATCCATTTCATTTCCGCCGGGGGAACGGCCGGTTGTGCCGATGTGCATCTGCGCGGTCTGCTGCTTTCCCTGCCGGGCGCCAATGAATACCGTCCCGTCCGCCCGCTCCATGTCTGCCCGCTCGATCACCGGCCGGACGCGGAACTGAAGCAGCTGTCTTTTCCCGGAAGCGGCTTCCCCGGGACAATGGATGCAGGCTGCCAGCAACGCCAGGATCATACCAAAAAGGAGGCCCCTTCGGCGTCTGACGGTTCTGATCATTTTGCACCGCCCCCCGCCCGCAGGGCCTCCTGCTCTATCCGAAGCTCTCCGTACAGTCTGCGGGAGCTCCATCTCACATTATGGGGCGTCACCACTGCCTTCAGCGGCACCCGCACCCCCGCCAGCCGCATTCCATCCAGCAGGCCGTTGAATTGTGCCGGGGAAAGGGCATGCATCACCAGCATCTCGTCGGAAAAGGGCTTGTTCTTCTCCGGCCCGCCTTCCGGGGCCGGCAAATCATTCGTCTCCAGGAGCGTCTCCAAAGGATAAAACTGCTCCAACGGCCTGACTTCCCTGCACGGGATGGCAAATCGGAGCAGCAGCGCCTTGACCGTCTGCCGCCTTTTATCGTCGGTAAAGTTATAGAGCAATACCTTTGCCATGCTCTTTCCGTTCCTTTCCGGCAGCGATGTCCCCCTGGTTCCGCCCATCCGGCTGCCTTTGTCAGCCCGGCGTCCTGGCCGTTATTCCCCGGTCCGGACGGCATCCAGCCCGGGGCGCTTCACCTCATCGCCGTTTTACCCAATGCTCTCTCCCGCGTCACACTTCTCCAGCGCTTCCGCTGCCAGCTCCAGCAGCTCCTCCTCAGGCATCCCGCCGCGGGCGCCGATGGTAATCTGATACACCAGGGAATCCACCGCCCGGATGTTCCGCTGATAGAGCTTGTATACTTCTTTCAGCTTGTCCTCCAGGGCTTCGTTCGCCTTCTCCCCGCCCGGGAGCTGTTCCTCCGCCATGCTGCTCCGGTTTCCTTTCTTTACTTCCGCCTGATCTGGGCGACCTGGTTGCCGTCGCTGTCGGTAATCCAGGGATCCGCCCCCGTCCTTTTGGTCGTAATGTTGAGCTTGTCTCCGGGATTAATATTCCGCCAGTCCGCTTCCGCCAGCGTCCAGGTGCTGCGGCCGTCCTTCTCGCTTTCCACGGTAAAGGAATATTCCTCCGTTCGAGGGGTGCTTTCCCGCTCGTTTTCCTGCAGCGCAGTGTCCGGCCAGGCCGTCTCGTGGTCCGTGCCGGAAGCCGTGGCCGTCCGGGCGTATTTCCACCGCCATATGCTGTAGACATACCAGGTGGCGTATCGGGGCACCGACCTGTACACCGGCCGGGATTCCGTCTCCGTATAATATTCCGTCTTATACACCGGCCGGGAATGCTCAACCTGCTCAAAGGACCCGTTGCCCCGGTCTGTGTAGGTATAGTAGGTCTCATAACCATCCAGCACCTGCCGGGACCGCTGGACCTCCACGTCCTCGTAATGATCCAGCACCTGGTCATAATGGTGCAGTTTCGTGCTCTTGGAAATCTGGGCACCGCCCTGGGGAATCGCCCAGCCTTCCTCCTGATATTCCCGGTAATCCTCCACCGGGATCTCCCTGCTCCAGGAAATGTCGGTAACCAGCAGATCCCCTTTTGTGGTGTTTCCGTTCGTATAGGTAAACACCCCGACGACCAGCGCGATCAGAACCAGCCACAGCCAGATGCGGTTCCGGCCGGCTTTCGCCCGGGGAGCCGAAGCATTCTGCGCGGCCGCTTCCGCCGCTTCCTGTTCCTGCCGTTTCTTTAGCTGATCGAAATAATTGCTCTCGGACTGCTCCCGGGTGGCGCCGCAGTTGGAGCAGAACGCCGCCCGGTTCTTGTTCAGGGAATTGCAGAAGGAGCAGTACCAGTCCGCCTCGGCATCAAAATCCTTCGCCTGCTCTTCTGAAAGGTACTCGACGTTTCCGGTCTGATCGGCCTCCAGAACCGCGTTCTCCGCCACGCCCTTCATATAGAACTTGACGTCGCCCCGGGCCCGACCGCAGGCAGGGCAGTTCATCACATTCCCCGCGATGCCCTTATTGCCGCAGACCGGACAATCCCAGTATCCCATGACCATTCTGCTCATGCTTCGCTGCCCCCCTGTCCGCATGCTGTTACACGCTGCTCTCCTTCAGATCGGCCTCCGTCGTGTTTTCCGGGGCAGAATCCTCCGGCTCCTTTATCCCGTTTGTTTCGTCTTTTTCGTTCCGGATATTCTTTTCCTCTTTCCCGTTCGGGATGCTTTCCTCCGTTTGTTCCTGTGGCCCGGCCTTTTTCATGCGCACCCTGGTCACCCGGAAGCCGTCCATCTCCATGACTTCGAAACGATACTCCCCGACCTGAAAGCTGTCTCCTTCTTCCGGCACCTTCTGCAGCATTTCGCCAACCCAGCCGCCCACGGTATCCGCTTCGTACTCGTTTTCCATTTCCAGCCGCTCCGTCAGATCCTGCAGCTGCATGCCGCCGTCTACCAGGACGGAGCCGTCTTCATTGGGAATGAGTTCCTCGTTCACCTCGTCATGCTCGTCATAGATCTCGCCCACCAGCTCCTCCAGCACGTCCTCCAGGGTCACGATGCCGTCCGTCCCGCCAAATTCATCCAGCAGAATAATCTGGTGCGTCTTGGAGGACCGGAACTGCTGCAGAAGGCTGGAGATCGGCAGGGTTCCCGGCGCGAAGACCGGTTCCTTCATCATCTGGGTGATCTCCGTCTCCCCGTCATGGGTCATTTTGTAAAAATCCTTTTCGTGCAGGATGCCGACAATGTGGTCCAGATCCTCATGGTAGACCGGTACCCTGGAGAAATAGGTGGAGCGGAAAATCTCCGCCACCTCCTGAACGGTTGCGGTATCCTCCACCGCGGTCACGTCCACCCGGGGGGTCATGATATCCTCCGCCTTCTGGTCGTTAAATTCGATGGCGGAGCGGATCAGCTCTCCCTCTTCCTGCTCGATGTCCCCTTCGGTCTGGGCCTCATCCAGCATGGTCATCAGCTCTTCCTCGATGGGCGGCTCCTCCGGATCCGCCTTGATCAGCCCGCTGAGCAGCTTTCGCCAGAGGGAAAAGAGCCAGTCAACAGGGGTCAGTACCTTCATGACCGCCTGGATCGCCGGGCTGACCCACAGCGCAAACCGCTCCGGCTGCTGCTTGGCCAGGGTTTTCGGCCCCACCTCGCCAAAGAACAGAATGACGACCGTCATCGCGGCGGAAGCTGCCGTCGCTCCGGTATCCTCGCTTCCCAGCATCCGGGTAAACAGAATGGTGGCGATGGCGGTTCCGGCGATATTGACCACATTATTCCCAACCAGCACGGCAGTCAGCAGCGAATCGTATTTTTCAAGCAGCTTCAGCGTCAGTTGAACCTTGCTTTTCTGTTCCCCTTCCATGGTTTTCAGTTTGATGCGGCTGGAGGCGGAAAAAGCCGTCTCCGTCGCGGAAAAGAAACCGGAAAGTACAATGCAGCATATCAGGGCAAACCATAAGCCCATTAAAATCTTCAATCCTTTCGTTTTCGTCCGTCTCGGGTTCCCGCGTTCTCCATTCCTTTGAGACGCCGCGCCCGATTTCTGAAATTATATCATTCCGGCTGTTGATTTGCAACCGGTTCTGATGCCGTCCGCTGCTCCTCCGTTCCGATGCGCATATTGAAAACAACCGCGGATCCGGCGGAACAGCCCAGAAAAATCACCGTAGCCATGATCAGAATCCGCTGCGCAAACCCTGCCAGGGGGACATTGGCCAGCTCAGCCAGGCAGAGCAGGCAGAGCAGGTTGGAGGACAGCGTGTCGAAGTAATTCACCCCCGCGCACCGGCGGTATCGGATAAACGCCCAGATATTGCTCACAAGAATCACCGCAGCGTTCAGCCCCAAAGCCAGCAGCAGCCATCCCAGGCCTCCGTTCGTCGCATTCAGATACATCACAACACCCAGATCCGTCAGCAGATCCAGCGCGTGGGAAAACAGGAAACTCATCCGATTGGTGGCGGCATAGGTGCTGCAAACCACATTGAAAATCAGCCGCAGCCCCTGGATCAGCCCGTAAAACAGCAGGATCATCCGGGGATTCGGAATCCCCAGCATGGTGAGGAGCGGAACCAGCAGCAGCAGCCGCAGCAGGTTGCAGAAAAAGAGAATCGTCCGGCGCACCGGGGTGCTCTTTTTCTTTTCCACGCCCCGGCTTTCCGCAGCCATTTCCCGAATCCGCGCGTTGAGCGTATCGGATATACGCTGCGTTTCCCCGTTTGGGTCATCGGTCTGCGTATCCCACCGGACCAGCTCCCCCAGCCGGATCTGGTGATGCTGCTCATCAATATAGCAGGGGCAGAATCCCAGCGCTTTGCCCGTCTTCCGCTGATACAGCCGTCCCAGGGTGGCAAAGCCGGAAAAGAAAGGCGTTACGGAAGTCAGAGAATATTCCGGCAGTCCGGTTTCCGGGAAAATGACCAGATTATTTCCTTCCTCCAGGCTTTGCAGGCTCGCCCGCATGGTGGAAATCAGGGTGGCAGGATGATTCCGGTCCACCGGAATCACGCCGAAGCGGTGCAGCACCCTGCGGGCCAGGTTGGCCACCCATTTGCAAAGCCCGTCCATGGCCTTTCCCTTTACAAAGGGCAGCATCTTTTCAATCCCTGGGCGGAAGGCCTCCGCGGCCTTTTCCCCCTGAATCAGCTCCGCATTGATCCACGCATGCGCCACCACCGGCATGGACAGGATGAAGCTCACCGGTCCAAACACATTGTAATGATTGGCAATAAACACCACCGGTTCCTTGCTGGTCCGCAGCTCCTCGGGCAGCCGCACCCGGCAGTGAAAGTAGGGATACAGTGCCCGGTACACCCACCGCATCGCTCGGGTTTCAAACCCTGGGCGCTTGCTGTATCGGAGTTCCTTCATCGGCGCCGCAGCCCTTGTTTCCTCCGCCGCAGCCGCATGCTCTGTCCTCTTCACCGCCTCACTCCTCCGTCACCGGCAGATCCCGAAAATCCGCGTATCCCGTGGTCAGGAAGCTTTCCGGCAGGCTGGGGGCCGGGGAAGCCTTATGCTTTTGATAGTTTTTCTTTTCATTGTTGTAGTACAGCTTTGACCATACCCGCATCCGGCCTTCCGTATCCTCCTCCGGAATGGGGCAGGGCCGGTAATCCTTGTTCTCGTGCTGTTTGAAGGGCAGGCAGGTCAGATCCCGGGCCGTCATGGTGCCGTCTTCATGAATATCGTACCGAATCTGCGCCACAACGGTATCGCTGTCTTTCTGATTGGCATTGGCTCCGTAGGTAAAGTTCCCCAGGCTGTAGAAAATGACCTTGCCCTTATACCACCGGATCATCTGACAGGTATGGGACCCATGGCCGAAAACCATGTCGAATCCGGCATCGATCATCTTCACCGCATATTTCTGGTTGGCGTCCAGGGCATAGCCCAGCTCCGTCCCCCAGTGGGCCGACGCGATCACGAAGGTGCATCCCTCCGCCCGCAGCTGTTCCATCCCCGCCACGTATTTTTTCAGCTTTTGGTCGTTCATGGGGAAGGTATAGCCCACAAATCCGATCTTAACGCCCTTGACAGTGGTGCTGTAGAGCACCTCGTCATAGAAGACTCCGATCCCCAGGGCCTCCAGGGCGGCCGCCGTGTCCGCCTGTCCCTTGTCCCCGAAATCCTTGGTATGGTTGTTGGCCAAGTTGCAGATGTCCACGTTGCCCAGCTTCAGGATTTCCGCGTATTCCGGATCGCTGACCATGGCCATCTTGCTCTTCTTGCTCTTCCGCCGGGTGGTAAAGCTGCATTCGCAGTTTGCCAGCGTCAGATCGTCCTCGCCAAACATCTCCGCCACCAGGCTGAAGGGGTAATCAAACCCGCTCTGGCCGATTTTGTATACATATCCGCTCTTATAGCCGTAAAGCTGGGCCTGATCCCCGATGCAGCAGTCCCCCACCAGTGAAAAGGTGAAGATCTTGGAATCATCCTCGACGCTTTCCTCATTCTCCTCCGCCCGCGCCGGGACGGCAGGGCACAGGGCGCCCCAGGCCGTCATCAGGCACAGTGCGAAAAGAATCAGCCGCTTCCAGGGACTGTTTGTTTTGGGCTTCCACTGGCTATCCATGATTATTCTCCGTTCCGCCGCCCGTCAAAGGGCGGTCTTGTCTTCTCCCGGTCCGCTACCGGTTCCTTATGCTGGTCTCATTAAACCACGTCCATCTGTGATGGGAATGCTTTCACCGGCCGCTGGCCGTACGAAATCGCATTACTCCTGATTCGCGTAAACAATATCCTGCCGCAGCCGGTACAGGGTGGCTCCCCGTTTCTTATGACAGAAGGCATTCGCCCACCATTCCACGCTGCGGACCGCGTCATACTGCACAAGCCCGTACCGGATGCCTTCCTTGTTCTTTCCGCCCCGCATATTGCTGTCCAGCCAGTGGATTTCGTCCGACTCCGGATCGTAGCCCATCATGATGGCGCTGTGGGCGCCGACCCCGTATTCGTAATCGGCGGACATCTGAAAAAAATCGCCCTTCTGCGCCTGGCGCATGAAGTCCTTCGCCTTTTCCAGGTTTTCCGCTTTGGACAGGCTGCTGTCGTAAATAAACTGGGCGCCCACCTCGAAGGGGTTTCCCTTCTCGGCAGGGATCTCCTCCCACAGAAAGCCGTATGCATAGGGCCTGCACTGCTTGGCCGGCAGGTTGTTTGGAATCACCAGCTGCGTATCCGGGTATTCCGCCATGCGGAAATCATCCCGGTTCTGCCGGAACAGATAGACCGTGAAGTTCTTGCATACATAGATGTCCGAAGCGTAATGAGCCCGTTTCCGTTTTCCGTCAGCCTTCTCGTACAGGTCCTTCCCCAGCGCGATGATCCGGTCAATGAAATCCGCCCGGGCCTCGATGGCAGTCTCATCAGCTGCCGTTTCTGCCGTTTCCGCCGGCGCATCCTCGGGGATCTCCCGGCCGTCGTCATCCAGCACTACGTTCTCGATGATCTCTTCAATGGCCAGATCTTCGCTCTCCCCTGCCCCGGCCAATGCCGCCGGGAAGAAGAGCAGCATGGAAAGCGCCAGACCGCAGAATATCGTCCGTCCTTTTCTCATCCTTTTTCCTTCATCCATCCTCCAAGGCGCATTTTAGCCCCGGATCATCCCATTTGTCCATCCTTTTCGGATTCTCCCACACCTTACAGCACAGGCCGTTTCCAGTGCCCCCGGGTATTTTTCTCCTCCGAGCGCGCGCCGCGCTTCAGTTTTTCCATGACCCGGCGGGTTTCCTCCCCGTCTTCCGTGGTCATTTCCGCAGCCCGGAGGCCCGAAACCGCCTGATCCCCCAGATCCGTTGGCAGCATATTCATCAGCCGGACCAGGCATCCCTCCGGCAGCCGTACCCGCAGCATCGGGAAAGCTCGCCCGCCTTCGTCCGTCAGGTGTTTTCCCCGCAGGCAGCCCGGCGCACACCGGTCGCACATTTCGCATTCTCTGTGTCCGGCGGAAAACCCCAGGGCCGTCCGGGCCGGACAGTGATGCAAAAGCATCAGCTGCGTCCGGCCGTAAACGGAAACCGCCAGGGGCAGCATGCCCTCCCCGGACGCCCGCAGCTTTTCCGTTTCCTTCTCCGAAAGCTCCGGGCTGGCAAAGGCAAACCGGCAGCCCTGCTCCTTCAGGAACCGTGCGGCTTCCCGGTTCATGACCGGAACGCCGGGTCCAGCAGCCATGGGCACCGGCCACGTCAGGCCCAGCTGCCCGATTGAACCAATCAGAACGCCGCCCAGCAGGTCCCTGTACGCCACCGCAAAGCGGTGCAGAGTTTGCAGGGTCTCTTCCTCGCAAACCTCCGGCAGCCGGAGCCAGTCCCCCTGCTGCATCGGTGCCGCCAATGCCTCCATCGCTTCCGCCCGGAAATCCTCGGGATACCAGATCAGAGGAGTCCCCTCCCGCCGGGCCCCAGCTGCCTGCCTGTCGTTCCGGACGGTGATCAGTATCTCCGGAATCTCACTCGCCCCGCGAGGACCTGCCGCTTCTGCCGTCTGATTTCTCAGGATCTCCGGACCTGTCAGCACCCCGTCAGACGCTTTTCCTCCAGCCGGCAGGTCCGGCTTTCCGCAGTTCTCCGGCTCTCCCATGGCCGGGTTCGTCTCTTCCACCGTCTCCGGCGCCGCGCCATCAGCCGGATCAGACTCTTCCAGTTCCGCCTCGAAGGCCCGGATCCGGGCCTCCGCCAGCTTCTCCAGCGCTTCCCGCCGCAGCGCGTTGCATGCGGACACGGGCACGAAGGCGCCGGCGGTATATACCGTCACTTTCTCTGCCATGAAGTCCGTCGCGCCGGTTTTGCTCAACTGCCTGCTCAGATCCTCCGCACCGGTTTCCCGGGTTCTGGCGGCCTCCACCGTTTCTCCGGTCGCTTCAGCCGTGTTTTTCCCGTCCGTCACCCGCAGCCGCAGGGGTTTTCCGGGCCAGGCTTCCATCTCCATCCGCACAGGGATTTCCCGTAAGGGAACCATCCTGGCTTCCTCCAGCTGCTGTGCGTCCGTCAGTCTCCACACTTCATCCCCTGGGCGGAACCGATCCCCCGGCCGCAGGCGAAGCACCGCCGTCTGCCCCGCTTCCGTCTCCGGCCCCGCGTAAGTATATTCTGCCTCTGTCCTTCCGTGAAGGATCCGCAGGCCGTCCCCGGCATGCAGCGTGCGCTCCGTTACGATGCGGCAAAGGTTTCCCTTGCATTCCTGAACCGTCCCCACCGGGATGCCCCGATGGTTGACGCCCTCCGGCTGTATCACCGCTGCGTCCTCCGCGCCGAAGACATATCCGCGCATAAAGCCGCCCCGGTGAAAAATCTGCTTCAGGGCCAGGGTCTCTTCTTTCCCTGCCGGGCGAAACCGTCCCGCTTTCAGGGCGTCCATCGCCCTGCGGTAGCTGTCCGTGACCGTATACACATACTCCGGCCGTTTCAGCCTGCCCTCTATCTTCAGGCTCGCCGCCCCGCTGCCTGCCAGAGCCGGCAGATCGTCCCGCAGGCACAGGTCCCTGGGGCTGAGCCAGGCGCCGCGCCGTCCGTCGATTTCGTACATTTTCCGGCAGGGCTGGGCACAGCGGCCCCGATTGCCGCTTCGCTCCCCCACCATGCTGGAGAAAAGGCATTCCCCGCTGACGCACACGCACTGGGCCCCGTGCCCGAATACTTCGATTTCCAGCCCTTCCCCGGCGCACTTCCGGATTTCCTCCAGGCTGCACTCCCGGGCCAGCACCGCCCGCCGCATCCCCATGCGCCGGCACCACCGGACCCCGGTCGCGTTGTGGATGACCATCTGGGTGCTGGCGTGCACCCGCAGACCGGGATGCCCTCTTTGGATCATCCGAAGGATGCCCGCGTCCTGCACCAGCACACCGTCCGCATGCAGCTTCTCCAGCAGGCTCAGCAGTGCCTCTGCCTCCGGGATCTCCCGGTCCTTAATCAGGATGTTGACCGTAACATACACTCGCATCCGATGCAGATGTGCGAAGCGGATGGCCTCCCGGAGCTCCGTCTCGTCGAAATTCCCTGCCCCGGCCCGGGCGCTGAAGGCAGCAAACCCCAGATACACCGCGTCCGCGCCCGCCGCCTGTGCCCGTTCCAGGGCTTCCCGGTTTCCCGCCGGGGCCAGTATCTCCATGCGTTGTCCCTTTCCTGCGTTGCCTTTTCTCCGCTATCTGACTTTCCATGCGCCAGGTCTTCCGGGGGTATCTCAGTTCCCTGCCTGGACCCTGCGACGCGGCCGTTCCGGCGGGGCGTCCTGCGCCTCCGGCTCCTCCTCATCCGCTGCCCGCACCAGTTCCGCCTGCATTCTGCGCTTCATCGCTGTAATTTCGTCCCTGGATTTGATCAGTTCATCCGCCAGGTTGAAACAGGTCAGCGCCATGGCCTGCTGGGCCGGCAGACCGGTGGTGATTTCCATTTCCTTCAATCGCCTGTCCACCATGGACGCCACCCTGCGCATGTATTCCGGGCTTTCGGAGGAGACGAGCGTATAGCTTTTTTCCGCTACCCGCACCGTAATTTTCTGTTTTTCCACCTGTTTTTCTCCCTCCCTGTAAACAGAGGAAGGCGCAGAAAGCATTTTGCCTTTCCGCGCCTGCTTGCGTCTTAGATCTGATCGAAGGGATATACCTCCCCAAAGGTCTCCACCCGCACCGATGCCATTTGCTGGGGGGTCAGGGGCTTATCCGCCCGGTCCCGCGGGGTGTTGACGATGTCCTCCGCCACATCCATGCCCTCCAGCACCTTGCCGAAGGCGGCATACTGCCCGTCCAGGTGAGGACTGTCGCTGGTCATGATGAAGAACTGGCTGCCGGCGGAATCCGGCATGGCGCTGCGGGCCATGCTCAGCACCCCGTAGGTGTGCTTAATCGGGTTATTCACCCCGTTGGCCGCGAATTCGCCCTTGATGCTGTAGCCCGGGCCGCCGTATCCCATGCCCTTGGGGTCTCCCCCCTGGATCATGAAGCCGGGAATCACCCGGTGAAAAATCAGCCCGTCATAGAAGCCGCTGTTGGCCAGCGCCACAAAGTTGCCCACGGACTGCGGCGCGGTTTCGGGGTACAGTTCCCCCTTCATTTCCCGCCCGTCGCTCATGACGATCGTAAACACAGGATTCTGTGCCATTTTTCTTGCTGCCTCCTTGGTTTGTTCTCCCACCCCTGTATGAGGGCGAATACTGATGCGTCTCTTCACAGCTGGGTGCCGGATGGAACAGCACAGTCTCGGCCAGCCGCCGCCTTTCCTGCCCCAGCGCATCCCCTCGAATGGAGCCGCCTGAGCGGGCCGTTTTTTCTCTTTCAGAGCCCGCTTCTTTATATTGTATCAGCATTCGCCCCGCTTGGCAAGTTTTTATGGCATACACGTCCGAAATCTTCACCCGGCTCAACGGTCCGGCACGAATCGTTCCGATACAATGGCCGGCTTTTTTGACAAGCAGGGCCGGAGGGGATATAATGCTTTTCTGCGGTACCGCTCTTCCGCGGGTCCGCCATCTTGTTTTGCTCCGGGCGGGCCGCCCGCCTTCAGGGAAAGGACGATTCCGTATGACCATCCTGCATCCGCTTCAGCCGGTTAACAATATGAACCCGGAAGATGTATTCTATGCCGTGGACGATCTGGGGACCCAGGTGGGCTATGCCTGGATTCTCTACCAGCTGCAGCCCGGTCTGTATCCAGACTGCCCGGTGAACCTGTATTTCGCCCTGGAAGGGGATGCCAGCAGCCGCTATCTGCTTTTCGGCGCGGTCATCGCCCGGGCCAGGGTTCTTCTGAACGTGAATCCCCAGCTCCGGGCGCGGCTCTATACCAGCCTGGATCCACAGGATCTGCAGGCCCGGGATTTTTTCCTGAGCAACGGGTTCGACCTGTCGGAAAGCGACAGCGTCGTCTCCCTCCAGATCCCCTTTGGGGACGGGCGGATTCCGATGAGCTGCACGGTGGCTGCCACCCCCCTGAACACCTGGGAGGAGCAGGAATCCCTGCTGACCCGGCTTTCCATGAACGAAATCACCTATCTCGACCGCAACGCCCTGATGGAAGTGATGCATATGCGGCATTTTATCGCCCTGGGGCTGTACCGCAATGCCATGCTCATCGGGGAAACCATTCTCGCCGGGCAGGGGGATGCCGTGGAGCTGGTCGCGATTTATATCGAGCCCTCCAGCCGGCATCAGGGCATGGGCCGGGCCCTTCTGCACCGCTCCATGGCGATCATGGCTGCCGAAGGGGTGACCCAGGTGACAGCCCGCATCATGACCCGTTCCCTTCCCCAGCAGCATCTGGCGGCTGATTTCGGCGCCGTGCCGCTGGCTGTCAATACGATCTTCCCCGGGATGTACCTGAACTGATCTTTTTCCCTTTCATCCAGAGCCGTGCCTAAACTGCCCCTTGTTTCTTTCGTGCCGGGTTCAGCCCGGCCGAAAAGGCCGCCTCATCCATCCCACGCCGCGCCGGCGCGGGATTTTTGCTTTGTTTTCTGCATTTTCAGCGTTTTTCCCCTCTCCGCGCTTGTTTTCCGCCTTCATCCCTGATATAATTCCCGGGATATCAGCGGTCCCCCGTATATGGGGAGAAGAAGGAGGCAGCATGAGTCAGCGGCGGGATATCCACAAGGTTCTGATTATTGGCTCCGGCCCGATCATCATCGGTCAGGCCTGCGAATTCGACTATTCCGGGACACAGGCATGTAAAGCCCTGCGCCAGCTGGGATACGAGATCGTGCTGGTAAACAGCAATCCGGCGACGATTATGACGGATCCGGGCATCGCTGATGTGACCTACATTGAGCCGCTGAATGTCCAGCGTCTGGAACAGATCATCGCCAAGGAACGGCCCGATGCCATCCTGCCCAACCTGGGCGGCCAGAGCGGTCTGAACCTCTGCTCCGAGCTGGCCTCCG
The DNA here is from genome assembly GCA_902797445.1 of uncultured Eubacteriales bacterium. Taxonomy (GTDB): domain Bacteria; phylum Bacillota; class Clostridia; order Christensenellales; family Aristaeellaceae; genus Aristaeella. Next base: position 73,712 of record CADBTC010000177.1, read on the forward strand.
AAGGCATTCTGGACAAATACGGCGTAAAGGTCATCGGCGTACAGGTTGACGCCATCCAGCGCGGGGAGGACCGGATCGAGTTTAAAAAGACCATGGAAAAGCTGGGCATCGAAATGGCCCGCTCCGAGGTCGCTTACTCCGTGGAGGAAGCCCTCAAAATCGCCGACACCCTGGGATACCCGGTAGTGCTTCGACCCGCCTATACCATGGGCGGCGCCGGCGGCGGCCTGGTCTATAATACGGAAGAGCTGAAAACGGTCTGCTCCCGGGGCCTGCAGGCCTCCCTGGTAGGCCAGGTGCTGGTGGAAGAAAGCGTCCTGGGCTGGGAAGAGCTGGAGCTGGAAGTCGTCCGGGATGCCAAAGGGCAGATGATTACCGTCTGCTTCATCGAAAATATCGACCCCCTGGGCGTCCATACCGGGGATTCCTTCTGCTCGGCGCCCATGCTGACCATTCCCCAGGATGTGCAGGAAGAGCTGCAGCGCCAGGCGTACCGGATCGTGAACGAGATCCAGGTCATCGGCGGGACCAACGTGCAGTTCGCCCGGAATACGGAAACCGGCCGGATCATCGTCATTGAGATCAATCCCCGGACCTCCCGTTCCTCCGCCCTGGCCTCCAAGGCCACCGGCTTCCCCATCGCCCTGATCTCCGCCATGCTGGCCTCCGGCCTGACCCTGGATGAAATTCCCTGCGGAAAATACGGCACCCTGGACAAATACGTCCCCGGCGGGGATTATGTCGTCATCAAGTTTGCCCGCTGGGCCTTTGAAAAGTTCAAGGGCGTGCAGGACAGATTGGGCACCCAGATGCGGGCCGTGGGCGAGGTCATGAGCATCGGCCGCACCTATAAGGAAGCCTTTCAGAAGGCCATCCGCAGCCTGGAAAACGGGCAGTACGGCCTGGGCTTCGCGAAGAATTATCACGATCTGAGCAAGGAAGAACTGCTGAAGCTGCTTCGGCATCCCACCTCCCAGCGCCAGTTTGTCCTCTACGAAGCCCTGCGCAAGGGAGCCACGGTGGACGAGCTCTACGCCCTGACGGCCATTAAGCCCTGGTTCCTGACCCAGATGAAGGAGCTGGTGGAGGAGGAAGAAGCCCTCCTGGCTCATAAAGGCCATGTCCCGGAGGAAAAGGTTCTCCGTCAGGCAAAGCTGGACGGCTTCAGCGACCTGCATCTGAGCAAGATCCTGGCGGTTCCGGAGGCGGACATCCGCGCCGCCCGGGAGCGGGAGGGCCTCCTGGCCCAGTGGGAAGGCGTCCATGTGGCCGGCACGCCGGACAGCGCCTACTATTATTCCACCTATCACCCCGCAAAGGCCACGCCCGCGTTGGAAGGCAATAAGAAAATCATGATTCTGGGCGGCGGCCCCAACCGGATCGGCCAGGGCATCGAGTTCGACTACTGCTGTGTCCACGCGGCCATGGCCCTGCGCAAGGCGGGCTTCGAGACCCTGATCGTCAACTGCAATCCGGAAACGGTCTCCACCGACTACGATACCTCGGATAAGCTGTATTTCGAGCCCCTGACTCTGGAGGACGTGCTGGCGATCTACCGGCATGAGCAGCCCCTGGGAGTCATCGCCCAGTTCGGCGGCCAGACGCCCCTGAACCTGGCGTCGGATCTGGAGAAGAACGGGGTGCACATTCTGGGCACGCCTCCGGCGGTCATCGACATGGCTGAGGACCGGGATCTTTTCCGGGCCATGATGGAAAAACTGCACATTCCCATGCCGGAATCCGGGATGGCGGTCAATGTGGAGGAAGCAAAGGAAATCGCCCACCGCATCGGCTATCCCGTGATGGTTCGTCCCAGCTACGTCCTGGGCGGCCGGGGCATGGAGGTCGTCTATACCGACGAGGCCATGGAAAGCTATATGGCCGCGGCCGTAGGCGTAACGCCGGACCGGCCCATCCTGATCGACCGGTTCCTCCGCCACGCCACGGAATGCGAGGCGGACGCCATCGCCGACGGTACGGACGCCTACGTTCCCGCCGTCATGGAGCATATCGAGCTGGCGGGAGTGCACAGCGGGGACTCCGCCTGCATCATTCCCTCCCGGAATATCCCGGCGGATCTGCTGGAGACCATTAAGGAATATACCCGCCGGATCGCCCGGGAAATGCACGTACGGGGCCTGATGAACATGCAGTATGCCATCGAAAACGGCATCGTATACGTACTGGAGGCCAATCCGCGGGCTTCCCGGACCGTACCGCTGGTCAGCAAGGTCTGCAATATCGGCATGGTGCCCCTGGCCACGGAAATCATGACGGAGGAGTTTACGGGTCTTCCCTCCCCCTTGAAGGGGCTGAAGGAGAAAGCCATCCCCCATTACGGCGTCAAGGAAGCGGTCTTCCCCTTCAATATGTTCCCCGAGGTGGATCCCCTGCTGGGACCGGAAATGCGTTCCACCGGCGAGGTGCTGGGCATCGCGGATACCGTGGGCGAAGCCTATTTCAAGGCCCAGGAAGCGACCCAGTCGCCCCTGCCCATGGGCGGCACCGTCCTCATCACCGTGAACGATCGGGACAAGGCCGAGGTGGCGGAAGTCGCCCGGGCCTTCCATCAGGCAGGCTTTAAGATTCTTTCCACCGCCGGTACCGCGGCCCTGCTGACCCGGGAAGGCATTTCCTGCACTTCGGTACCGAAGATCAACGAAGGCCTTCGTCCCAATTGCTACGATGTCATCACCAACGGCCGGGTGCAGCTGGTGGTCAATACCCCCATCGGCGCCGGTAACGGCCCGGATGACTCCTATATCCGGAAAGCCTGCATCAAGAGCCGGGTTCCCTATATCACCACCATCGCCGCCGCCCTGGCCAGCGCCAACGGCATCCTGACGGTACAGAAAGGCACCAGCGCCGTTCAGAGCCTGCAGGAACGGCACCGGGCGATCCAGGGATAAATCATCCGGCTGGACGCAAATAAAGCCCTGAAGAACATCTTTCGAACGAGATGTCCGTCAGGGCTTTTCCCTTTTTTAAAGACATGCTGTTTTCAGGACAGGTGCCACCAGTAATCGAACATGCGGCGGTACTGATTTCCCTTGTGTAAAAGATATGGATACCTGCGTACTTTGCGGTTGCTCAGCCCCTTCAGACACTGTTTGCGGCCGCTGTTCTTTGCATACTGAATATGATTTCCGACCTCCTGCCATACGCCGTCAACATAGGCCTCCTCGATCCGAAATGGATAATACAAGCGCTCCTGGCGGATAATCTGTTTCAAACGCCGCTCCTTTCGGATGCGCATGACGCGGCGATAGCCGCGACCGGTTTTGCGATGTCCTTTCTCACGTTCAATCATATCCTCCATGCCATCTCCCCCCCATTCACTCTTCTTTGCCCCTTCGTTTCTTTCTCGGTCTGATCGGAGACAGTATACCTGACCCGTCCGGAAATATCATTAAACCGTTGGTTTAACGGCAAGATATTCTCACCCAGACGAAATCCTGTTTGTATGGAAAAGCCCGCGCAGCCTGGCTGGCGACGCGGGCAAATACACAGGGGGATTACCTGTCCACAAGCCTGTGGCGTTTCATCCATCCGCCTTTTTTGTAATAGATCAGCAGAGCGATGCTGGTCAGGGTCCAGGATACGTCATAGGACAGGCACAGAGACAGCAGGGTTCCGAAGTGCGCGAAGACGGTAAAAATCCAAACTACCCGGAACAGGCAGATCCCGATCCCGATAATGACCACCGGATAGACCGCGTCCCCCGCGCCGCGCAGCACGGCGGACAGCACTTCCACCAGCACCCAGGTAAAGTAATACGGCACGAAGTAGGACATGATGGTATAGGTGGTCTGAACCACGGCTTCATCCGTGGTAAGAATCCGCAGCATCGGCACCGCCAGCACCATCAGCAGGGTGCTCACCACCCCCGTCATCGCGAACCCCATGATCAGCCCCTGCCTTACACAGGCCCGGACCCGGTCCGTCCTTCCCGCCCCGTGATTCTGGGCGATGAAGCTGGTAATGGCCGCCCCAAGGGCATTGCTGAGCGCCCAGTAAAAGCCGTCCGTCTTGCCGCTCATGGCCCAGGACGCAACCACCACGGTGCCCAGGGAGTTCACCGCCACCTGGATGATGGTATTGGAAATGCTGTACATGGCGGACTGCAGGCCTGAGGGGACGCCCAGCCGCAGCATATTCACCAGATAAACACCCTCCAGCCGCAGATTCTGCACCGTCAGCCGGTATTCCCGCTCTCCATGGATCAGCCGGATGGTCAGCAGGAGCGTATTGAGCAGCTGCGCCAGCACCGTGGCGATGGCCACCCCCGCCACGCCCCATCCAAAGGCGACGACAAACAGCAGATCCAGCGCGATGTTCAGCAGGCATCCGGCCACCATGTACAGGAAGGGATGGATCGAATCCCCCAGCGCCCGCAGGATGCTGGATTCCATATTCAGGATCATCACGAAGGGAACGCCGATAAAGTAAATCCGAAGATACAGGATGGCGCCTTCCAGCGTCTCCTCCGGGGTCTGCAGCAGCCGCAGCAGCGCCGGGGACGCGGCGAGGCCAAAGGCCATCAGCGCAATGCCCAGGAGCCCCATGCCCGCCACGGCACTGCCGATGGCCCGGTTCAGATCCTCCCGCCTGCCCGCGCCGTAAATCTGCCCGATCACCACCGAGGCGCCTGCGGTCATGGCAACGAAGAATCCAACCAGGACGTTAATGATCTGTGCGGAGCTGCCGCCCACCGCCGCCAGGGCATCCGTCCCCACAAACCGGCCGACGATCAGCCCGACGACCGCATTATACAGCTGCTGAATGATCGTCCCCGCCGCGATGGGCAGGAAGAAAACCAGCAGCTTTTTCCATACCGTACCCGTCGTCAGATCGCTCCGGTTATTTGAATTGCTTTTCCTGCTCTGCTCGCTCATTTTTCAAACCAGTGCCCGGAATATTCCGCCACAGCCTCCGCCAGTTTTTTGATCTCCCAGCCGGTGGAATTGACCGTCAGGTCGAACGTGCTCGCGTCTCCTGCCGTCTTTCCGGTCAGAATTTCCCGCGTCCTTTTTCGGTCCCGGTCGATCCGTCGGATATTCCGAAGTATTTCCTTCTCCGTCATCCGCTCCTCCGGCGCCCTCTTTTCCTCATACCGCATGCAGCGTTCCAGCCTGGCTTCCAGATCCGCGCATACGCAGATCCGGAAAGGCTTGAAGGCGTGCAGAATCACATCCGCATCCCGCCCGACGATCACGCAGTCCTGCCCGGCTTCCGCAATCTCCTGCAGGATTTCCCGCTGGCGCACCAGGATCTCGGTTTGCCGGGAGATGCCGTGCAGATGCGGCTGCCGGAAGGTGCTGCGATAGGTCAGCTGATAGTGATTCCACCCATGGGTGCCCAGCATCCGCCGCACATATTCCGGATCCAGTCCCTGATCCTCCGCCAGCGCCTGGATGATTTCCCTGTCATAGTAGTCCCATCCCAGGGTATCCGAAAGCCGTTTCCCCAGCTCCCGTCCCCCGCTGCCGAACTGCCGGCTGACCGTAATAATCTTCATCCTCTGCCCCCCTGTTTTCCGTCTCCGCATGCAAACGCAGATCACGGGATTCGAGCTGACCCTGTTGGATCCTGTTTTCGCTTCGCCCAAGCCCTTATGGAGCCGCGGAACGTCTTCGATCTTTTTTGCCCCCGCCTCACATCAGCAGCCTCGTCAGTTCATCCGGGCGCGCAATCAGTTGTTCCGCGCCGCTTCCCTGCAGCTCCGTAAAGGTGCGGAATCCCCACAACACGCCAACAGCAATCATCCCCGCCCGCCGGGCGCATTCCATGTCCACCGACGTATCCCCGGCATAATAAAAGCATTCCGGCGGCACGCCCATCTCCGCCGCGATGGCCATCGCCCCCGTGGGATCCGGCTTCCGGGGAACGTCCGGCAGCTGGCCCTGCACATGGGCAAAGGGAATCTCCGGAAAGAAATGGGAGATGATTTTCCGGGTATCCGCGTCCGGCTTGTTGGACAGGACCGCAAGGGGAATTCCCCGGTCCGTCAGATGCCGAAGCATCTCCGGAATCCCGTCATAGGGCCGGGTTTCCTCCAGCAGACGCCGTTTGTACTCCCGCTGATATGCTTCCAGCACCTGATCCGTCAGATCCGTCCGTTCCCGCACTGCCCTTTCAGCCAGGATCCGAGCCCCGTTTCCCACCAGGAAGCGGTACGCATCCCGCTCCCAGGCCGGCAGTCCAAAGGAACTCAGCGTCGTATTCATCGCCCCCGAAATATCCGCCAGGGTGTTTAAGAGCGTCCCATCCAGATCAAACAGCACCGCCCGGTCTTTCCGAAATGTCATGCACGCCTCCATATTGTTTTTGTTTTGCCTGTTTCCGTCATAGATTCTTCATTCGATGCGCAAGGAAAACGGACTCCTGCCAGGGTGAAACCCTGCGTTTGGCCATTCCATGCATTTTCTCGGTCCGCAAGAGGGTTTGCCCGCCGTCAGAACTGAAGGGGCAGGAAGCTGGCCAGAACGGCCAGCGCAACGGCAGGCAGGAGGTTGGCCACCCGGATCTTTTTTCCCCAGATCAGGTTGATTCCGACGCAGAAGATCAGCACGTTGCCGACAAGTGAAAGATAGCCCATCGCCTGATCTGTCAGAATCGGGCGGAGATAGCCCGCCAGCAGGGTCAGCACGCCTTCCCAGAGGAAAACCGGGATGGCGGAAAACACGCATCCTTTGCCCAGCGACGCACTCATCACCATCACAATGATCAGATCCAGCACCGCCTTCGCGCCAAGAATGGACCAATCCCCCGAGATTCCGTCCTCCAGCGCCCCGACGATGGCCATGGCCCCGATGCAGACGGTCAGGGAAGCCGTCACAAAGCCGGAAACGAATCCGCTGTCGCGGGCGTTTCCGGTCTTTTGCTTCAGCCATTCCCCGAAGCGTTCAAAGAGATGCTCCAGATTCAGCACTTCCCCCAGAAAGCCGCCCAATGCCAGACAGATGACAACCAGCATGGAGCCGCCGGAGGGAAAAAGGGTGTTGCGGAGCATATATTCCATCGCGCCGGCGATGCCGATAAACAGGGTGCCGACACCGCAGGCCATGGTCAGGGTTTCCTGGTGCCGGGGCAGCAGGCGTTTTCCGAAGAGGATCCCTCCCAGCCCGCCGATTATGATTGCACCTGTATTGATGAGCGTTCCCGTCATGGAAGCTCTCCTCCTTCATATGCGGACACGGAAGCTTCCCTCGAGCGCCTGTTTCCGGAATCCGTGTCTGCCGCCCCTCTGCGTTTATGGGGCCTTATTCCAATTCTTATTCCCCCCAGGGGGCCGGCCGGTCGCAGGTGGACTGGATGTCCCGGAAAGCGCCTTCCTCCCCGCCCAGCAGCATCGCCGTCAGCGCTTCCATCACGTGATACGCCATTTCGCCGGACGCGCGGCAGGGCCGACCTTCCCGAATGGCGCCCGCCAGGTCCCAGGGGCCCACCCCGCGGGCATTTTTCTGATAGCGGGGGAAGGGCTCCAGCTCCTTCATCTCCCCGGGTTCCCTGGTCTCCAGATTCATATCCGGCAGGTAACGGACGCTGCCGCCAAACTGGTTGGCATCCGACAGATACAGAATGCCCCTCGTGCCGTACAGGGCAAAATACGCCTGGTCCTGCATATTGCAGTCCGCGTCGATATGGAACGTGCCCGTCACACCGCTGCGCAGCTGAATGACCGCTGAAATCTGGCTCTCGTTGGGCGTATCCATGGTTTTGCCATAGTCCGGGCTCTGGGGCAGAATATTCACGTGCGAGGGATAGGGATGACCGATGATGCTGCCGACCCGGGCAACAGGCCCCAGCAGGCTGACCAGCGCGGTCATGTAATAGACGGCATAATCGTACAGAATGCCGGCGCCGGGCTGCCGCAGGAAGGAAAACAGGCTCAGTAGCACATCATTGTTCCGGTTCGCGGAAACCGCAAAGGAATGAATCTCTCCCAGCAGGCCCTCGTCCACGGCTTTCCTTGCCGTCTGGAGGGCGGAGCCCAGGAAGGTATCCGGTGCCGAGGCCAGATACAGGCCCTTTTCCCGGGCCAGCTTCACCAGCGCCGCCGCCTCTTCCAGGTCGTCCGTCAGCGTTTTTTCCGTATACACATGCTTTCCCGCTTCCAGCGCCTGCCGGATCAGCGTTCCGTGGGTCCCCACCGGCGTCAGGATCACAGCCAGATCCACGTCCGGCGCGGCCAGCAGCTCCTCCGTTGTGCAGGCCGTCAGTCCGTACTGCTCCGCTTTTTTCCGGGCGTTTTCCAGACGCCGGGCCGCGATTCTGGTTACCTGCAGCCGGTCGCTGAACATGCCCGTCATATTGGTCAGATAAATGTCACTGATGGCCCCTGCGCCAATCACGCCCACGCGAATCTTTCCCTTGTTCATCTTCTGGCTCCTTTCTGTCTCCCGCATAGGGGGACGGTCCCTCTGTGTTTGTCCCGCTGCTAATCAGTCCCGCTGACTGTTTGCGCCGATCAGGGCTTTGTAAAAATCCACCGCACCGGGCAAACAATTGATTTCAATATTCTCGTTCATCCCGTGCATGCCTTTCATCTGCTCCGGCCCGTAAACCACCGGCGCGAAACGAACCACATGCTCCGCGATCTCCTCATAATTCCGCGCGTCCGTGGCGCCGGTCATCACATAGGGGCAGGTTTCCAGCCCGGGAAAAGTCTCCGAAATGACCCGCTGCACCAGCTGGAAGCCCTCCCCGCGGATATCCACGCTCCGGGAGGCATCCACCGCGTGATACACTTCCAGCTCCAGCTGGTGTTTTTTTGCAATCCGCTTTACTTTTTTCAGGCTCTTCTCCATGCCCTCATGGGGGATAAACCGCATGTTCGCTCCCAGCCTCGCCTCCTGCGGCAGCACGTTGTACGCATCCGACCCGGACAGGCGGGTAAAGGCGATGGTGGTCTGCAGCATGGCGCCGGCCTGCGCGCTGATCATGGGCAGTACCCGGATCAGCAGCGGTTTAAACAGCCACATGTTGGCAAAGAGCAGCCGCATATAGAAAGGCGCGTAAGGCGCCAGCTGTTCAAAGAGCGCCTGCACCTCCGGAGCCATCTTTCTCCGGAAGGGATTCCGATGCTCAAACTGCCAGATGAAATCCGCCAGCCGGGCCACCGGGGTATGCTTCCCCGGCGCGCTGGCATGCCCGCCGGAAGACCGGGCCTTCAGCAGAATGTCCGCCTTTCCTTTTTCAAATACGCCCACCATGGCGAAGTTTCCCCGGATTCCGCCCACGGGATCGGTAATGATGCCGCCCCCCTCATCGCAGACCAGGAACGGCTTCACTCCCCGGCGTTTCAGCTCCTCCACCAGCTTCGGACATCCATCTCCGGCCCATTCCTCTGTGCACGAGGAGGAAAGCCAGACATCGTTTTCCGGCACGTATCCTTCCTCCAGCAGCTCCTCCACCGCCTGAAAAAAGGCCATCACGCTGCATTTGGTGTCGGAGGCGCCCCGGCCCCAGACCTTCCCTTCCGCGATCTCTCCGGAGAAAGGCGGGTGAATCCATTCCCCCTCAGCCGGCACCACATCCTGGTGGCTCATCAGCACCAGCGGCCGATCCGCGTTTCTGCCCTTCCAGTGAAACAGCAGATTCCCGTCAATCTCCGTTTTTTCCAGCCTTTCGTGCACCAGCGGGAAAAGCTCTGCAAGCAGGTCATGAAAGGCCAGGAACTTCTCCCGCTGATCCGTTTCCGGAACGCTGACGGTTTCCATCGCCACCATCCGGCTGAGCTTTTCCGCGTATCGCCCTGCTCTTTCGTCAGCGGGCGGCGCCTGATAGACCGCTGTCTTCTTCGGAAGCTTCATCGCCCGCCAGGCCGCAATGCCCAGCAGGATGAGGATCGCTGCGGCCAGGCACAGGAGCACAATTCCCGGCGTACTCATGCTTGCTTCTTCTCCTTTCGAAACTTCAGCCAGGCCAGCAGGATTGCCAGCGCGCCGCTGGGCAGAATCAGGATGCTTGTCTGACTCTGCAGGCTGGGGATCAGGAGAAAGAGCGCGCTCATCATCATAAGCGGCCAGACAGCCAGCTTCAGATTTTTCCGGTAATACTTGTAGGCCAGCGCACCGAAAAGGGCCGGCACCACGTTGTCAAAAGCGGGGCGCAGCGTCGCGCTCTGCAGCAGGGGCTGGAGCGGCTGCAGAAGCAGCACTCCCGCAGCCAGAACCAGAATCGTAACCAGGGAGGACACCGCAATCGACAGCGTGGAAACGATTTCGTTTTCTTTGGTGCCCGCCTTGACGCCCGCCAGATCCCTGGCATTGACGGCGCAGGGAATTTTCATATTGATGAGGTTCCCGGTAATAAAAGCCAGATAGCTTCCGCCTGACCCCAGCATAGGGGTATAAACAAGGAATTCCACCACCGAGGAAACCGTCCACACCAGCCCCACCGCGGCGAATCCCCGGGCCGCCGCGTTCACATCGGGCATAGCGCCCAGATATCCGCCGATCGCAAAGGGTGCGCCGATCAGCAGGATCAGGGTGATCAGGGAGGCTGCCTTCCCCAGCAGATGGGTTCCGCGCTCATACTGAGCGATGATTTTATCCCGTTCCACCTTCCGTTCCTCCTTTTACATCAGGCGCTGCAGCAGCACGGCGCAGGTCATGCCGAAAAGCATCGAAAGGGCAAGAGAAACATCCTCCAGCCATTTTAAGCGGCGCCTTTCCGCAATGAAGGTCACCAGAGCCATCATCGCCGCGGCGCACAGGACCGTGCAGAGGGGAACCGCGTTTCCGCTGAAGGTAAACCGTCCGTTTCCGGAGATCCACTGGCCCAGGTAAGAGCCCAGGTATGCGCTCACCAGGCCGATAAACATGGCGGTCATGGCCTCGTCTCCAAAGGACGCAATGCCCGATTTCCCCGCCGGCCTGGCCAGGCGGTTTGTGTACTTTTTATTCAGAAACAGGTTCAGCAGCATCCCCCACATGATGCAAACGGACATCAGCAGGGCGATGGTGGAAAAAGCACCCGCTGTCATTTCGCTGCCGGACAGATGAATCCCCACCTGCTCCGCCGCGCCTTCCGCCACCTGCGTCTCATAATGAAGCGCCCCGATCACGCTCAGCCGCAGCCAGGGCCACGGAATTCCCAGCGCGCCGGACAGGGCGACGACGCCCAGCAGGATGCCCACAGCCGGCAGCACGGAGAAGGAAGCCGACGAGGTCACCACGCGCCTGAGCACCGCCGTGTCCATGCCGATCGCCTTTCCGGCCCGCCACGCCCGTACGGCGAAGACCACGCAAACCGCAGCCACAAAAAAGACAATCGCCCCGCAGATCAGATACATGGTCGGCGAGGAAAGTTGATCCAGTATCTCCAAGGAAAATCGCCTCCTGATCCTGTCCTCCGGCACACAGACCGGCTTGCGCGGCCGGAACCCGTTGCTGCCCCAAATACTTTTCAGGCATGTCCCTGCCTTCTGCCTCCGAAGCATAGCATACCACATATTTTCGCAGATTCAATCCATAAGCGGAAAAAACCCCGGTTTTGAAAAAGGGGCAGGCAACCCACAGCGGGATCGCCTGCCTCTTCATTTTTTCAGTATGCTCAGCCCAGCTGAACCTCTACCCGATGCGATCCGCCGTCCGACATCGCGGGAATCACGTTCCCTTCGATCGGCTTTCCGTCCACCGTCAGTTTTTTGACGCCCCGGCAGACATGCTCCGGGTTCGTTACGGTGATCTCATATACGCACCCCCGGAAGCGGCGGCTGACGCTGTATCCGTCCCATCCGTGGGGGATGCAGGGATCCACCTTCAGCCCGTCCCAGTCCGGCTTGATGCCCAGGATGTAATTGCTGATCACATAGAAGTTCCAGGCGGCGGTGCCCGTCAGCCAGGAGTTTTTCGCCTGTCCGAAATGGACGGCGTCCTTTCCGGCGATCATCTGGCTGTACACATAGGGCTCCATCTTGTGCAGATCGGAGATTTTCTCCCGCCAGGCGGGAGCGATCCGGGTGTACAGGTCGAACGCCCGGTCCCCGTGTCCCATGACGGTTTCCGCTGCGATAATCCAGGGGTTGTTGTGGCAGAAGATGCCTGCGTTCTCCTTATAGCCGCCAGGATAGGAGCTGACCTCGCCCAGCTCCAGGTGATACTCCTTGTACGCCGGCTGCAGCAGGACGATGCCGTGCTCCGTCTCCAGCCGCTCGTGTACGCTGTTCAGAGCTTTCTCAGCCTTCCCGTCCTGCAGGCCGATCCCCGCCATGACGCAGTAGCCCTGGCTTTCAATATAGATCTGCCCGTCCTCACACTCATGGGAACCCACCTTATGCCCCATGGCGTCATAGGCCCGGATGAACCATTCCCCGTCCCATCCGTCCCGTTCGACGGCGGCCGTCATCTCGTCAATGGCTTTCTGATAGGTTTCCGCCCGCTCCGTCCGCCCCAGCCGTTTCTCGATGGCCACCAGTTCCGGCCCGATGGAAACGAACATACCGGCAATCAGCACGCTCTCCGCCACCCGGTCGTCCGGCGCGTTGGGATTCGAGAATGTCTGGAAGCTTTCATCCGGCGTGTCGCTGTAGCAGTTCAGGTTCAGGCAGTCGTTCCAGTCCGCCCGGCCGATCAGGGGCAGCCCGTGGGGGCCCCGGTTGTTGATGACGTGCTCCAGGCTGACTTCCAGATGCTCCAGCAGCGTTCCGCAGTCATCCGGGTTGCAGTCATAAGGCGTCGGGGCATTCAGGATGTCAAAATCCCCCGTCTCCTTGATATAGGCCGTCGTCCCGGCGATGAGCCACAGGGGATCATCCCCGAAGCCGCCGCCGATGTCGTTGTTGCCCTTCTTGGTCAGCGGCTGATACTGATGATAGCATCCCCCATCCCGGAACTGGGTCGCCGCGATATCCAGAATCCGCTCCCGGGCCCGCTCGGGAATCTGATGGACGAAGCCCAGCAGATCCTGGCTGGAATCCCGGAAGCCCATGCCGCGGCCGATGCCGCTTTCAAACATGGAGGTGGACCGGCTCATATTGAAGGTCACCATGCACTGGTAGGGATTCCAGATATTCACCATCCGGCTCAGCTTTTCGTCCTCGCTCCGGAGGACATACGCGCTCAGCAGATGATCCCAGTGAGCCTGCAGCTCCCGGAATTTGTCCGCAATCTGCTCGTCCGTAGTCAGATGGCTGAGCATCTCCTTCGCGGGCTTTTTGTTGATCACGCCGGGCTTTTCCCACTTTTCCGCGTTCGGCAGCTCCACGTAACCCAGCACGAAGTTGAACTTTTTCTCCTCGCCGGCTTCCAGGTGCACCCGAATCTGGTGGGCCGCCATGGGCTGCCAGCCAGAAGCGATGGAATTGCCCATCTTTCCGGTCATGACCGCCTGAGGCCGCTCAAATCCGTTATACAGGCCCAGGAAGGTCTCCATATCCGTGTCGAAGCCGTCGATCGGGGTGTTCACGGCGTAGAAGGCATAATGGTTCCGGCGCTCCCGGTATTCTGTCTTGTGATAGATGACACCGTCTTCCACTTCCACCTCACCGGTGCTGAAGTTGCGCTGGAAGTTGAGCATATCATCCTGGGCGTTCCAGAGGCAGAACTCCACGAAGCTGGTCAGGATCAGATCCTTCGCTCCGTCCGTTTCGTTCTTCAGGGAAACCTGATGCACTTCCGCGTCAAAGCCCATCGGCACGAAGGACAGCTGCGCCGCGCGGACGCCGTTCTTCTTTCCGCTGATGACGGTATATCCCATGCCGTGCCGGCAGCTGTAGGCGTCCAGCTCCGTCTGGGTGGGGCGCCATCCGGGATTCCACACCGTATCCCCATCCTTGATATAGAAGTACCGCCCCCCGTTGTCCACGGGCATATTGTTATAGCGGTACCGGGTGATCCGCCGCAGTCGGGCATCCCGATAGAAGCAGTATCCGCCCGCCGTGTTGCTGATGATGCCAAAGAACTTTTCGCATCCCAGATAGTTGATCCAGGGATACGGGGTGCGGGGTGTTTCGATCACGTATTCCCGGGCTTTATCGTCAAAATGGCCGTATTTCATGATGCTCTCCTCCCCTCGTCTGTCCTTTCACAGGGATCGTATGAAGCGGGCAAATCCGCGCTTGAGTGGATTTGCGGCCACAAAATGCAGTCTCCGGCTTAAAACGATGTTTTAAGCCGGAACTCGGTTTTATTTTTCAGGCTGACCTTCACCGGAAGTCCCGTCCGCCGGCTTCTCTTTTCTGCTTTTCACCCAGTATACGCCCTCGATCCCCAACCCCAGGAAAAAGCAGATATTCCCGATGACGCTCATCCAGGATCCGGCATCCGTTTTTACATTCAGCCCCACCAGAAAGAGCGCCAGCCCCAGAATCCAAAGGCTGGCGCCGATCAGCGGCAGTGTTTTTCCTTCCTTCCCCTTCATTCCTCGCTCCCATGATATCCCTTGGGATTCAGCGTCTGGAAATGATAGGTATCCCGGCACATGTCCTCCAGGGTCTTCTCCGCCTGCCATCCCAGCAGCTTCTTCGCCTTGGAGGGATCCGCATAGTTCTCCGCGATGTCTCCGGGGCGCCGGGGCGCGATGACATAGGGGATCTCCACGTGGTTCACGCGGTTAAAGGTTTTGACCAGATCCAGCACGGAATAGCCCACGCCGGTGCCCAGGTTGATGATCTCGCAGCCCGTGCGCCCCGCCGCGTAATTGCAGGCCAGCACGTGTCCCTTCGCCAGGTCCACCACGTGGATATAATCCCGCACGCCGGTGCCGTCCTTCGTGGGATAATCGTTGCCGAATACGTTCAGATGATCCAGCTCGCCCACCGCCACCTTGGCGATGTAGGGCATCAGGTTGTTGGGAATCCCGGAGGGATCCTCCCCGATGAGGCCGGACTCATGAGCGCCGATGGGGTTAAAGTACCGCAGCAGCACCACGCTCCACTCGGGATCCGCGGTCACCTGCCCTTCCATGATCTTTTCGATCATGTACTTGGTCCATCCATAGGGGTTGGTGCACCCCAGGGAGACCATGTCCTCCCGATAGGGCACCTCCGGCTGATTGCCGTATACGGTGGCGGAGGAGGAAAAAACGATCCGCTTTACCCCGTGGGCCTGCATCACTTCCATCAGGGTCAGGGTGGAGTCCAGATTGTTCCGGTAGTACCGCAGGGGCTGCTGCACGCTTTCCCCCACAGCCTTGAGCCCCGCGAAATGGATCACGGCGTCAAAGGCATTCTCGTCAAAAATCCGGTTCATGGCCTCCGCGTCCCGCACATCCGCTTCGTAGTGCTTCACGGGGTTGCCCACGATCCGCTCGATCCGGCGGATGGACTCCGGGCTGGAGTTGACATAGTTATCGACGATGACCGCTTCATGCCCCGCCTGGCAGAGCTCCACACAGGTATGCGACCCGATGAATCCGGCTCCGCCGGTCAGCAGAATCTTCATTCTTTCTCACCTGTCCTTTACAGCGCCGCGGGATACACGCCGCGGTCATGCAGCTTCTTCAGCTCGTTCATGACATACGCCTTGTCTTCCTTATAGGTGATACCGAACCAGACCGCGTCGGTGGACAGCACTTCCACCTTCAGCCCGTCCTTGTGCATCATGGTGTCCACCAGCGTCGGCAGAACATATTCCTTCTTCAGCGGGTCGCCCTCGCCGTTGTTCAGGAAGTCCGCCAGATACTTTTCCGCCGCGTCGAAGAAAGACGGCGCGAAGCCCCAGAAGTTCATGGATACCAGGGCATTCGGATCCAGAATGACCCCGTCCGGATCATCGTTGATATCCCGGATGGTTCCGTCCGGGAAGGGCAGGATCTTGTACGTCTCGGTCACCTTTTCCAGATTGCCTTCCGCGTCCTTGGTGCATACGCCCCGGGTCACATGCCCATTTTCGGAAATGGTGTTTTTCAGGTAGTATGCCACCATGGAAGCCTTTCCCGTGGTATTCTGCATCCGATGAAGGCAGTCAGCCATGGCTTTAAAGGCATCCACGCCGTAATAGTCATCCGCGTTGATTACGGCGAAGGGCTCATGAATCACGTTCCGGGCGCACAGCACCGCGTGCACCGTACCGTAGGGCTTGGTTCGATCCGCAGGGGCTTTGAATCCGCCGGGCAGGGAATCGTACTCCTGATAGGCGTATTCCACCCGCACCTTGCCGGCGACCTTGTTCCCGATACCTTCCCGGAAGAGCTGATCCATGCTCTTGCGAATAACAAAGACCACCTTGTCAAATCCAGCCGCCACCGCATCATGAATGGAATATTCCATCAGGATTTCCCCATTGGGGCCGATTTTATCGACCTGCTTGTTGCCGCCGTACCGGGACCCCAGACCCGCCGCCATGATAAGCAAAGTAGTATTCACCGTGATTCACTCCTTCTTCTTCTTTTGGGTTCCTGTTTTATCTCGGCAGGAACCGACGCGGGAGGCGCCTCAAATCCCTGCGTTGAATCATGTTTAAAAATCACCGTCACCGTCCGCATCAGCAGCTTCACATCCAGCCAAATGGAAAAGCTTTCGATATACATCAGGTCCAGCATCAGCTTGTCTTCCGGGGTCGTGTTGTACCGGCCTTCGATCTGGGCATACCCGGTAATTCCCGCCTTCATCTTCTCCCGGTAGACAAAATCAGGCAGCTGTGCCTTGTAGCGGTCAATGTTGCTGATCATTTCCGGCCGCGGGCCCACCAGACTCATTTCCCCCCAAAGTACGTTGATAAACTGGGGGATTTCATCCATGCGGAAGCGGCGCAGCACCTTTCCCACCTTCGTAATCCGGGGATCGTCGATGGAAGTGGAAACCTGGTTGGCGCTGGCGGAATTGTCCACCTTCATGGTCCGGAATTTCCGGATGACGAATGGCTTGCCCCGGATCGTCAGCCGCGTCTGCTTAAAGATCACCGGCCCATGATCCTCCGCCCGGATGGCCAGAGCAATGATTGCGATCAGCGGAGACAGAAGCGCCAGGGACAGGCCGGAAATCGCGATGTCTCCCAGTCGTTTGGCTGCCCGCTGAAAGAAGGACATCTTGTAGTATTCAATTTCCAGGAAAGGCGCGTCGTCCACGATGGCGGGCCGGGAGTTGGCCAGCACCGTTTCTTGCAGCTGAGCCTTGCACATGATGTCCTTGCGCAGGTCATAGCAGATCTTCAGCAGCACCGCCTTATCCGTCTCGGGCATTTCCGCCAGGAAAATCACTTCGGCATTGTCAATCCGGGCCCGGATGTCCGGCGCGGAATACAAGGCGCAGTCCTCCACGCTCCACTGCAGCTTATAGCGGCCGATCTTGCTTCGCAGCGGCTGTTCCTGACGCCAATCTCCCAGAATCATAAGCACCTTCCGGGGCGGGTGAAACCGAAAGTACAGATCGTTCCCCACCCTGACAAAGAGGATGATGATGCCGACCTGCAATACGATGGCCAGCAGCAGATACAGGAAATCCTGCCCGAACAGCACCAGACGCGGATTGTAGTTGGCGTTCACGTTCATGATTTCCATCTGCAGATAAGCCACCAGGTCGGTCATCACCGTCCCGGCGATCATGGCGGAAATCACAGGCTTGGACTTCTTTCGCCCCACATCAAACCCGCCGTAAACCGCGTGCATAGCGATAATCATGACCCCGAACGTCAGCAGCGTCGTCGCCACCGTCCGGTTAATATGGCGCAGGTAGACATTAGAAACAGAAAGACATGCGAAAAAGACGGCCGCCAGTATGCCGTAAAGCACCACCGTCATGGCGCCAATCGCCAGATCGGACCGAACCTCGTGAAAGGACCGGGTCTTGGTCGCCAAGGGAATCCGCCTCCTTCATCACAAACCAGACAACATCATAACATAGAAGTTCAGGCACTGTCAATTTGCTTTGACATTTCAAATGTTCCAGCCATGCATGGACCTCCCGTCACAGAAAAGGCTGCTCCGATCCCATCATTTCAATGGGGGACAGAGCAGCCTTTCATCCTGTTTTTTCTTTCTCCGAGCATCCGCGGACAAAGTCAGCCGTCACAACAGACAGTCTGTATGCTCCGCAGCCATTCAATCTTCCTTCCGCTGCGTGTGCGGATGTCAGGAGCTTCCGACCCGATCCCGGGCCAGCGCTTTACTTCGTCCGCTCCAGATACGCCTCATAGTTGCACAGGTAGTCGGATATCGTGCCGTCCGCATGGATTTCAAGGATCCGGTCCGCAACGGTGGAGATGAACTGGTGATCCTGGCTGGTAAAGATCACATTCCCCGGGAAATTGATCAGCCCGTTGTTGACGGCCGTAATGCTTTCCAGGTCCAGATGGTTTGTCGGCTGATCCAGCATCAGGAAGTTAGCGCCGCTGAGCATCATCCGGCTGAGCATGCACCGCACCCGCTCGCCGCCG
This sequence comes from uncultured Eubacteriales bacterium, assembly GCA_902797445.1. Classification (GTDB taxonomy): domain Bacteria; phylum Bacillota; class Clostridia; order Christensenellales; family Aristaeellaceae; genus Aristaeella. The sequence continues at coordinate 92,032 of CADBTC010000177.1, forward strand.
GACAGGACGCTGACGGGTTTGTAAACATCGTCCCCGCTGAAGAGCATTCTCCCCAGGAAGCCACGCATGTAGGTTTCCAGCTGTTCCGGTGAATACTGGGCGAACCACTGCATCATGGTCAGATCGCATCCGTCAAAAAAGGCGCTGTTGTCCTTGGGAAAATAGCTGGTGGAGATCGTGACGCCCCATTTAATGTTTCCGCTGTCCGGCTGGATTTCCTCTGCCAGGATGCGGAACAGAGCTGTAGCAGCCTGTTCGTTGCCCACCAGGGCAATCTTCTGCCCTTTGGTCACCAGGAAGCTTACATCCTTCAGTAACTGCACCCCTTCCTGGCAGTAGTTCAAGCCCGTGACGGTCAGGATATCCTTGCCCGCTTCCCGGTCCGGGGTGAAGGCCACCCAGGGATACCGTCGGCTGGAGGCAGGCATCTGCTCCAGGCTCAGCTGGTCCAGCAGCTTCCGGCGGCTGGTGGCCTGGCGAGCCTTGCTCTTGTTGCTGGAAAAGCGCTGGATGAAGGCCTGCAGCTCCCGCATTTTGTCTTCCCGACGCTTCTTCTGGTCGTTCATCAGGCTTTGCATCATCTTGCTGGATTCATACCAGAAGTCATAGTTCCCCACGTAGAGCTTGACCTGATTGTAGTCGATGTCCACGATATGGGTGCAGATATTGTTCAGAAACCACCGGTCGTGGGAAACCACGATCAGCGTCCCCGGGAAGTCCATCAGAAAGTCCTCCAGCCAGGCCACAGACCGGTTGTCCAGGTTGTTGGTGGGTTCGTCAAGCAGCAGGATATCCGGATTGCCGAACAGGGCCTGGGCCAACAGCACCTTGAACTTGTCCCCGGCCTGCAGGTCCCCCATCATGGCCGTATGCTCCTCCGCCGGGATGCCAAGCCCTGTCAGCAGGGTCGCCGCGTCGCTTTCCGCGTTCCATCCGTCCATCTCCGCGAATTCACCCTCCAGCTCCGCGGCCTTCTCCCCGTCCGCTTCGCTGAAATCCGGCTTGGCATACAGCTCGTCCTTTTCCTTCATAATGTCGTACAGACGCTGGTTGCCCATGATGACCGTGTCCATCACGGGATACGCATCATACATGAACTGATCCTGCTTCAGGGTGCTGAGCCGCTCGTTCGGCGGAATGGAGACGGAGCCGGTGGTGGGCTCCAGCTCCCCGCTGAGGATCTTCAGAAAGGTGGATTTTCCCGCCCCGTTGGCTCCGATAATGCCGTAGCAGTTGCCGGGCAGGAACTTCAGATCCGCACCGGAGAAAAGCTTCTGTCCGCCGAAGGTCAGGGATACATTGGTGACTGTAATCATCTGTGTCTCCTGTTATTTTTTTGATAATTGCCGGATCTGCATCCGGCCGCGCGGGGCACGCTCCCGCCGCTTCCTGTTTCTGATTTCCAATGGGCCATGCGCCCGGTTCAGTCTTTTTTCAGATCCCCGCCAGGCGTACCAGCGCGTTGGCATAAATCTTCGCAGCCAGCATCAG